>NZ_CP117445.1:3344722-3658333 GCF_030687715.1 Pseudomonas sp. FP2196 | reverse complement strand
GACTGGAGCCTGAATCTGGCGGCGCTGATTCTCGGCGTGCGCATCGGCTCGCGGTTTCAGGGATTGGGCGTCAGGGAGTTGGGCCTGCATGGCCGCACGGCACTGGTGTCGGTCGGGTTGATGATCGTGGTGGCGACGGCATTTGCCGAAGTGGCGGCGCGATTGCTCGGCAGCGATCCGTTGTCGCTATGGCTGGCGTACATGCCGGGGGCGATCGAGACGATTGCGATTGTCGCGTTTGCGGGCGGGCTGAATGTGGTGTTTATCCTCACTCACCACTTGGCGCGCATGGTGCTGTTGCATTTTGCGCCGGCGTTGTGGGTGCAGGTGCGACGGGTGCGGGAGGGCTAGGGTCAGGGGCTCTTGATCCTGCGTCTTGAACTACACTCCCTGACTACCCCGCATCACCGCCAACCCCAGGCCCCGTCGGAGGTAATCATGAATCGCCTTACGCCCATCCCGCTATTGATCGCTGTTCTGTGCGCCGCTCAGGCCAGTGCCGAATCCGTCGTCCCGCTCAAAGGCCAGAGTTCGCAACAAACCCAGATCGACATCAACGATTGCCAGTCCATCGCCGCAACCTCCAGCACTTCAGCCCCTCAAGCGGGCGGCCGTTTGAAGGGCGCAGCCGTGGGCGCCGCCGCTGGAGCTGCGGGTGCCGAAATCCGAGGCCGTCAGCATGACGAGTTCTACGAAGGGGCCGACGATGACCGCAAGCAGGATTACCGACAAAACCGTGCACAGCAAACCGCCGCAGCCGGCGCGGTCGTCGGTGGGTCTCGACAGCGCCAGGAGCGTCGCGCGCAGAGCAAAACCGATGCTGCGGCCAGTTCCAGTGCCTACACCGGGTGTCTGCAAGGGCGCGGCTATCAGATCACGCCTTGACGCTGGGGTTTGTGCGCTTCGAGCAGGTGCATCATCAGCGCGCTGTAGAGCGTCACCAGAATGAACAGGCCCATACGAACAGCGAAGGCGCTGTAGACGTCCTTGCCCGCCGCGCTGTCTTGTACCGATTGGCCGAGGAGGATGATCATCGTCACCAAGGTGTTGAGCCAAAAACCGGGGCTGAACGTTGTTGAGCTAAGGCGATAGAGTTTGCGCGCCAGCCACAGCCCGAACAGCAGCGTCCACAGAAAGAACATCCACAGGTGCACGAACAGGCTCAAGCCACACCAGAGCAGCACGGCCAACACGCCAGCGAGCAGGGTCGAACCCAGCAGTTCACGACCCGCGTGATGGGTGTGGGTGGTCGAGCTTTGTTGGCCGAGGCTGACGGCTTTGAGGATGATCGGCATGTAGCTGGCCGGATCGCTCAGGGCTAGCAGAAACGTCGGCAGCACAATCAGCGTGGCGCGCAGGGCTACGCGCGGGACTTCGTCGGCAGGCATGGCGGGCGGCTTGGGTGGGGCAGGGCTGTCGGGCCGTTCCGGAAACAGCGCGTGACTGACACCGACTACCGCGACCGCCAGTAACAGGCCTTTGACGAGGGCGCCGATGACCGCCATCGCCAGATCGAATTCGGCAAATCCGGCGGCGGAGATCATGGTCATGCCGATCACCAGAAACATCACGATCAGCGGGTTGCCACCGCGCAGGCCGAAGCGGAATACCAGAAACAAACCGGTGCCGATCAACAGCACGCCGCTCACCGGGTAGTAGCGCAGCAACGGCACCAGCAACAGGCCGATGCTGGTCGTCAGCGCCGCGACCAGCGCCAACACGATCGCGCCTTTCAGCGGTAAGGGCCGGGGCAGGCTGGCCAGCAGCAACACCGCCAGCACTGGCGAGATAAACGCCAGCGGCAGCGCCAGCGCATAACTGGCGGCGGTGCACAGCGCCGTGCCGAACGCCAGGCGCAAGGCCCGCTGCGCCGGAGCGCTGCGTTCAGTAGGCATACGACAGCCAGCTCATCAGGCCGACAAACAAACGGCCCAACGGATTGAGCGGATTGCCCTCGGTGGGAAAGGCCATGACTTCAGCCTGGCCGCCGGCACGAATCGCGCGGCTGTCGACGAGGCGTTTCTTTGCCTCGTCCGTGAACTCGATGATCACCGGAAAACGTTGCGCCGGGCGCAGCCAGTCGCGGCTGTTCTGAATACTCGGCAGAGTGCCCGGCGGCGGGGTCTGGCCGACGCTGACACCATAGCCGACGCTGCGCACCCGGCCGTCGAGGACTTCGCCGGGCAGGGCATCCAAAACGATCGATACCGGCGTTCCGGGCTGCACGCGGCCGAGGTTGTTTTCGGTGAGGTCGGCACTGATCCACACGTCATGAATGGCGATCAAGGTCATCACAGGGCTGCCGGCAGCAGCGAACTGGCCGACGTCGGTGCGCAGGTCGGTGATCAACCCGGCCGAACGTGCGCCGATGCGGGTGTTGGCCAGATCCAGTTCGGCTTTGGCCAGTGCCGAGGCAGCGCTACGCAGTTGCGCGTTGGTGTCGGTGTTGCCGCCTTCCTGTTCCTGGGCGCGTTGCACTTCGGCGCGGGCGGCGGCGACTTGGGCGACAGCTTGTTCACGGTTGGCCCGCGACACCTCAAGAAGACGTACGGACACCGTGCCGGGATCCTGTTTGTACAAACCTTCGAGGCGTTGATTGTCCTGCCGCGCCTTGAGTTCGTTGGCTTGGGCGGCGCGCAACGAGGCCTGCGCTGAGGCGATGCCGGCGGTGCTGGCGCCGACCTGACGGCGGGTCGATTCCAGATCGGCTTTCGCCCGATCCACGGCGATTTGCAGAGGCTGCGGATCGAGTTCGAAGAGGATGTCACCAGCCTTTACGTCCTGGTTGTTGCGCACGTTGACCCGAATCACCCGACCGGCGACTTCCGCCGCCACCGGAATCACGAACGCACCGACCCGCGCCTGCTGGGTGTAGGGCGTGTAGCGGTCGGCGAGCAGGTACCAGGCCAGGCTCAGTACGATCAGCAACAGCACCCAGCGGATGCCTTTTTTTGCAGGATCGGGCTGGGCAGGCGCGGGGGCCGGGGCGGGTGGCGCGGCGTCAGTCATAACGGGTTACCTGCGATGGGAGGGGATACGCCGGTTGGGCGGGCGGCGCGTTGAGCAAATCGCCCCAATGAGTGCGTTGTTGCATCTGTTGCCGTGTCGGCTCATCGACCTGTGGCGCGGTGCTTTGCCAGCCACCGCCGAGGGCTTTGTACAGGGCGATCAGATTGCTCACGGCGTTGCTGCGGCTGACCAGATAGTTGTCTTGCAATTCGAGCAGGGCGCGTTGCGCGTCGAGCACCCGCTGAAAGTCGGAATAACCTTCGCGGTATTGGGTGTTGGCCAGCACCAGCGAACGCCGCGCTGCGCCTTCGGCCTCGCGCAGAATGCGTTCGCGCTCCAGCGCTTTGCTCAAGCCGCTGGCGGCGTCGTCAGCCTCGCGCGCGGCTTGGCGTACCTTGTCGCGATAGGCTTCGATCAACTGCTGCAAACGCGCGTCCTGCACCCGTATGTTGTTGCGGATGCGGCCGTAATCGAAAATGTTCCAGCGCAAGCTCGGGCCACCAATCAGGTCGAGGCTGCGCGGCGTGGCGCTGAGAGAATCGGTGGACCAGACGATGCTGCCGAGCAAGGTCAGCGACGGATACAGATCGGTTTCGGCGACACCGACCAGCGCCGATTGCGCAGCGACATTCAGTTCTGCCGCGCGTACATCCGGGCGGCGCAGCAGCAGATTGGCCGGCACGTCTTGCAGCACGGCGCGATCCAGCAAGGGAATCAGCCCCGGTTGTTCGGCCAGCAACGCCGCGCCACCGGGCGGCTGGCCGACTAATACCGCCAAAGCGTTGCGGGTGCGCAGGACTTGGTCTTCGAATGCGGGGATGCTGCTGAGCGTGCCGAGGTACTGGGTTTTCGCCTGTTGCAGGTCGAGTTCGGCCGTCTGGCCGCTGTTGAAGAGTTTTTCGGTGATTTCGAAATTGCGCTTCTGCTGGACAGCGTTCTCCCGGGCGACGCGCAGCCGCGCTTCGGTGGTGCGCAGGGAGAAATAGGTGTCGGCGACTTGCGCGCGCAGCAGCACGAGGGCGTCTTCGTAATTGGCCTGCGCGGCGAAGTAGCTGGCGTCGGACGACTCGATGGCACGGCTGAAACGACCCCAGAAATCCAGCTCCCAACCGACATCGAACGCCGCGCTGTGTTGCCAGAAATGCAGATCCTGCGGGTTGTTGCCGCCAGATTGATGGCGATCAACGTACAGGCTATCGACACCGACCTGTTGAAGTTGCGGATAGCGCCCGCTTTCGGCGATGCCCAGTTGTGCGCGGGCTTCGAGTACGCGCAGGCCGGCGATTTTCAGACTGCTATTGTGCGCATCGGCTTCGCTGATCAGGCGATCAAGTACCGGGTCTGCAAACACCTGCCACCACTGGCGCAGATCCGGTTGGTTGGCCCGTGTGCTGGCTTGTTCCAGCGCCGGGCTGTTCCATTGCTTGCTCCACGTCTCGGCGGGAGGCTCAAAGTCCGGCCCCAGACGAACGCAGCCACTGAAACTCAAGGCGCCAAGCAACAACAGGTATCCGGGCCGTGTCAGCAGGGCTGTCGTTGGTGGCATTGCGTTATGTCCCTGACCCGCAAATATCAGTGGAGCATAGACGGCAAATTGCAAATTGTTCGGGCGAATCTGCTGCTACGCTTTGCAGGCATCAGCACCCCACCCAAACAGGTACGAGACCATGGAAACTGCCCAAGATCCGGTGACCCCGGCCCCCGCTGCCACCTGGCGCTTCAAAGTCGGCGTCGGGATCATCTGCCTGATGCTTGGCTCGTGGCTACTGGTGCCGCTGGCCGCGGCCCTCGATGTACCCGGCTCGAAAGTCGCTGCGCTGACCGGCGTGCTGTTCATCAGCAACAAAGTGCTGTTGCTGGTGGTGATCGCGGTGATGGGCAAGGCCGGGTTCGCTGAACTCAAACGCACCATTGGCCGGCATGTCTCGGGGTTGCTGCCGACGCCTGTCGCCGAAGTCTCACCGATGCGGCACCGAGTGGGCGTGGTGATGTTTTGCCTGCCGTTGCTCACCTCATTTCTGGAACCGTATTTCGATAATTTCTGGCCGGGGTTGCGACCCAATTTGTGGCAGTTGCAATTGCTTGGGGATTTGATGTTTGTGGGCAGCTTTTTTGTGCTCGGCGGCAACTTTTGGGACAAGGCTCATGCGTTGTTTGTGCGCAAGGCGCGGGTGGTGGTTGCTGATTAAGATCAAAAGATCGCCGCCTGCGGCAGCTCCTGCATTGGGATTGCGTACCCCCTGTAGGCGCTGCCGCAGGCGGCGATCTTTTTGGGCTTAACGAATGTGTGCGGCGAAACCTTCACTGTCCGGGGCAATGGCATCTTTGAGCGTCAACGCCGGAATCTCGTAATCCCCTGCATTCTGCTGCCGAAACGCAATGGGCCGCGTGCTCCACAACTCATCCAGACGCCGTCCCAGTTCATCAGTCGTCTCGGCATACCGCGCTTCATCCATGTGACCGATTACGGCGAATCCACCGTTCTCCTGCCAGCCCTGAGTGGTTTGCGTGCGCAGGCACCGGGTACTCGACTGGCGGTTATAGACCTGATGCCAGCGCAATTGGTCAAGCAAGCGGAGCAGGGCGTGTTCGATCTGGCGCTGCACATCACCGAAGACGCGCCGCTGGATCTGCATCAACGGGCGCTGTTTACCGAGCGCTATGTGTTGGCCGGTCGTCTCGGCCATCCGCGTTTGAAGGACAAACCGAGCCGCGAGGAATTCTGCGCGCTGGAACACGTGATGGTGTCGCGGGAAGGCGGGGGCTTTTTCGGGGTGACTGACAAGGTGCTGGCCGATAGGGGACTGTCGCGCAAAGTGGTGCTGTCGGTGCCGCACTTTTTGATGGTCATGTCGGTGCTGGCGAGCACCGATCTGGTGGCGATGCTGCCGTCACGGCTGGTGCGCGGTCACCCGGCATTGCAAGTGGTCGAAGCACCGCTGCAGGTGCCGGGCTACGAAATGGCGATGTTCTGGGGCGAGCGACTGCACCGTGATCCCGCGCACAAGTGGTTTCGCGAGCATCTGGCGGCGTCGATTTAACCGTCAGGCGTGACCCAGAGCAATCGCGAAAGACACGACGATCATGCAAGCGAAAGCGAAATTGATATTCATAAGGTGTTCATCCTGAAGCCTGTGGAGAGTGGGGCCATTCTGAACACGCTGAATGCAAAGGAAAAATTCGCCTTGTTGATTCCAATGATCGAAACAATTGATACCCGCCCGTTTGTGTTTGCCCGAGGCTTTCGCTAGTCTCGGCGTAAACCTGCAATTACAAGCACAAACAGGCAGAACCATGCGCGATCATTCGGTCACCGAACTCCCATCCCTGCGTCGGCAGAAGATCCTCTTGATCCTCGAACGTGACGGTAAAGTCATGGCTTCCGAGTTGAGCCAGCATTTCGCCGTGTCCGAAGACACCATCCGCCGCGACCTCGCCGAACTGGATAATGCCGGCCTGGTGCAACGGGTACACGGCGGCGCTTTACCAAGGCCGAAAGACACCGGCAAGGATTACTTCACCCGGATCAGTGAGACCGACGAGGTGAAAACCCGTCTGGCGCAACTCGCCGCCGGGCGGGTGAAGGACGGTCAGATCGTGCTGTTCGATTCCGGCACTACCACCTTGCAGATTGCGCGCTCGTTGCCGACCGACATCAACATTACCGCCGTCACCACTTCGCCGATGACCGCCATCACCCTCGCTGAATACAATGGCATCAAGGTGATTCTGGCGGGCGGGCAGTTGAACCTGGCGACCATGTCGGTCAGCGGTCACGAAACTGTGCGCCTGCTGCAAAGCATCAAGGCTGATCTGCTGTTTACCGGGGTGTGCGCGATTCATCCGGAGGTGGGACTGAGTTCGCTGTATTTCGATGAAGTGCCGGTGAAACAGGCGCTCTTCGAAAGTGCTGCGCAGGTGATCGCAGTGACCACGGCGGACAAGCTGGGCGCGGTTGAGCCGTTTGTGGTGACGCCGTGTACGCGGGTGCATACGCTGATTACCGAGCGGCATCTGGCGTCGGGGAGTGTCGAGGATTACCGGCGGTTGGGAATTGAGGTGGAGCAGTTGCCTGATTGAGATTTTTACTGATGCTGCCGGCCTCTTCGCGAGCAGGCTCGCTCCCACATTGGAGTGCATTTCAAATGTGGGAGCGAGCCTGCTCGCGAAAGGGCCAGTGCAATCAACGCAATTTTTCAAGCATCTGGTAGTACCACATCCCCGCCGCCAATAACGGGTTACCCAGCAAATCCCCCATCGGCACGCGAATGTGCTGGCACGCCGCAAACGTATCGAACTGCTCCATCTGCCCGGTGATCGCCCGGCTCATGATTTCGCCCATGATGTGCGTGGTGGCGATGCCATGCCCGGAGTAACCCTGGCAGTACCAGACGTTGTCCGAGAGTTTGCCCAGTTGCGGAATGCGGTTGATGACAATGCCCATCGCGCAGCTCCACTGGTAATCGATCTGCACGCCTTTGAGCGCCGGGAAGGTCTGCTCGATGCACGGGCGCAGTTCGGCGGCGATGTCGCGTGAATCCTTGCCGCTGTAGTTGGCGCCGCCGCCGAACAGCAAGCGGCCGTCGGCGGTGAGGCGGTAGTAGTCGAGGACGAAACGGCAGTCGTACACCGCCAGATCCTCGGGGTTGATCTGTTTTGCCAGATCGCCCAGCGGCGCGGTGGTGACGATGCCGCCCATGGCCGGGAAGATCTTGCCCTTGAGCTGGCCCGGTTCGAGTTTGTGGTAGACGTCGCCGGCGAGCATTACCTGATTGGCGTCGATCTGGCCGTGGGCGGTTCTGACCCCAGGCGTATCGCCGTGAATGATCTCCAGCACTTCGCTGTTTTCGAAGATCAGCGCACCGAGACTTTCCGCCGCCCGCGCTTCGCCGATGCACAGGTTGAGCGGGTGCAGGTGCATGTTGCGGGTGTTCTTGATCGCGCCGTGGTAGAGGTCGCTTTGCAGCAGGTCGCGCACTTGGCTGCGGTCGAGCAGGCTGACTTCATCACCCAGTCCGCGTCGCACGGCTTCTTCGTAATCGCTGCGCAGACCGGTCATGTGGCTGGGTTTGTACGCAGCGTGCAGATGACCGTGTTTGAGGTCACAGGCGATGCCGTATTTCTCGACGCGCTGTTTGATGATTTCGTGCCCGCGCCAGCGCAGATGCCAGATGAAATCGTCGACCTCATCACCCAGTTTCGGGCGCATCTGTTTGCGCATCGCGCCATCGCCGGAAAGGCTGCCGGTGACCTGGCCGCCATTGCGCCCGGTGGCGCCCCAGCCGATTTTGTTGCTTTCGACGATGGCGACTTTCAGGCCTTTTTCGGCGAGCTCGACAGCGGTGGCGACGCCGGTGAAACCGCCGCCGATGATCACCACATCGACCTTGTGCCGGCCTTGCAGGGTCGGGTAGTCGGTGTCCTGGTTGAGGGTGGCGGTGTAGTAGGAATTGCAGCGTTCAGTCATGTCAGTGTCCACAAATATTCAAGGCTAATCGAGAACCCTGTGGGAGCTGGCTTGCCAGCGATAGCGGAGTGTCAGGCACCATTAAAGTTGAAAGTGCCGGCCTCATCGCTGGCAAGCCAGCTCCCACAGGATTTAGCGGTGGGGTTCTTAGGCCTCGGTGAGGTACCAGCGCCAATCCTGCTCACCCACTTCAGCCATGAACTGCCGATACTCGGCACGCTTCACCGCCAGATACACCCCGAGAAATTCCTGCCCCAAGGCATCCCGCGCCCACACTGAATTTTCCAGTGCCTGCAGCGATGTCAGCCAATCGGTCGGCAGCAGTTCCTTGGCCTGCGCATAGCCATTGCCCTCGACCGGCGCCCCCGGATCAAGGTGCTCGCGAATACCCCGATGAATGCCGGCAAGAATCGCTGCCGCCGCCAGATACGGGTTGGCGTCGGCGCCGCAGATGCGGTGTTCGATGTGTCGGGTGTTGGCCGGGCCGCCCGGCACGCGCAGGCTGACGGTGCGGTTGTCGACGCCCCAGGTTGGCGCCAAAGGTGCGTAGCTGTTGGCCTGAAAGCGGCGATAGGAGTTCGCGTTCGGGCAGAACAGCAGCAGCGAATCAAGCAACGACGCGAGCATGCCGCCAATCGCCGTGCGCAGCAGCGGCGTGCCGGCCGGGTCTTCGGAGGCAAACAGATTGCGTCCTTCGGCGTCGGCGAGGCTGACGTGCATGTGCATGCCAGTGCCCGCCAGATCATCGAACGGCTTGGCCATGAACGTCGCCTGCATGCCGTGCTTGTGCGCCACGGCTTTGACCAATCGTTTGTAGCGCACGGCCTGATCCATCGCCTCCAGCGCATCGCCGTGTTCGAGGGTGATTTCCACTTGCCCCGGCGCGTATTCCGAGATGGCCGTACGCGCCGGAATACCGTGCAGTTTGCAGGCGCTATAGAGGTCGGCGAGGAACGGTTCGATCTGCTCCAGCTCGCGCAAACCGTAAACCTGGGTGTGTCGCGGTCGACCGCCGTCGGCATCCAGCGCCGGTTGCGGGCGGCCGTTGTGATCGCGTTTGGCATCGAGCAGATAGAACTCCAGCTCGCAAGCCATCACCGGGTAATAACCTTCGGCCTTGAGCGCGTCGACCACCTTGATCAGCAGATGGCGCGGGTCGGCGATGCTCGCCGGCATGCCCTCAGTCGGGTGCATGCTGACCTGCACGGCGGCAGTCGGAATCTGCCTCCACGGCAGGCGCACGAGACTGCCTTCCAGCGGATAGGCACGACAATCGATGTCGCCGACATCCCACACCAGACCGGAGTTTTCCACGTCCTCACCCTGAACGGTCAGACCGAGAATGGTGCTGGGCAGCGGGCGGCCGCTTTCATACACGGCCAGCAGTTCTTCACGGTGCAACAGCTTGCCGCGTGGCACGCCGTTGGCGTCGAGAATGAACAGTTCGATCATGTCGATATCGGGGTTCTGTTCAAGGAACAGGCGTGCGTCTTCGATGGCTGCGAATTTCATGGTCAATCACTCACGATGGCGCCGCACAGGCGCGCAGATTCGGGCCGGACGCGATGGATGGCGTCCTGGCAGGGATTTCAAAAAGGTGTTCCGTCAGTCAGACGCGGCGATGAACCTGTGGTGAGGGGATTCAGCGAACCGTCGCACCGCCCCGATGGGGCGCGAAGCGGCCCCCAAAAGGCGTGACTGCTACGCAGTGCATAGGGAATAAATTCCCTCGTCACAGGTCATCATCCAGTTTGTGTTGTTGACTGACGGTAATCAGGAAATCAGCAGGCGATATCCGGCGGGCGTGCGGAGTGACGCAGCTTGGAGCGGCGCAGGGCCATGGGGAGATTGACGATGCGATTCATACGCAGCCCCTGTGAAAGAGGGCGCGCAGTGCAGAGACGTTCAACGATGTTCGTTGTTGTGGTGACGTACTCATAACGCGTGTTTCCGTTGGCGGAAAACGTCGGTGGCGGGGCTGACCCGCCGACCGGTGTGCCCGGATAGTAAGGGGCAAACCTCGGGCGTGTAAACGATTGATTCAGTCTCAGTGCTACGGCCTGTCCTCAGCGCAGCAGATGAAAGCCCAGCCCGACAAGGGCGCAAACGATCAACACTTCAATCACTCCGCGCTTGAAAACGAACAGCGCCAGCGCCGCCATAACTGCCAACGCTATCGAAAAAACATCCGGCTGCCCGGCGAAACCGCTCGGCCAGAACACGTGATAAGCGAAAAAGCACGCGAGGTTCAGAATTACCCCGACCACTGCAGCGGTAATTGCGGTCAGCGGTGCGGTGAACCTCAATTCGTTGTGGGTCGATTCCACCAGCGGCCCGCCAGCGAGGATGAACAAGAACGAGGGCAGGAAGGTGAACCAGGTCACCAGCGTTGCCGCCACTGCGCCAGCGGCGAACGCATGCTCAGCGCCGAACGCCGGTTGCACATAACCGCCAATGAAGCCGACAAACGCTACCACCATGATCAGCGGCCCCGGCGTGGTTTCGCCAAGCGCCAGGCCGTCGATCATCTGCGTTGGCGTGAGCCAGCCGTAATGCCCGACGGCGCCCTGATAGACGTAAGGCAGCACCGCATAAGCCCCGCCAAAGGTGAGCAACGCCGCTTTGGTGAAGAACCAGCCCATTTGAGTGAACGTGCCGTCCCAGCCGAACAACGCAGTCAGCAGAGCCATGGGCAGGCACCACAGCGCTGCGCCGAGCAGCGCCAGACGCCACAGCTTCGGCAGGCTGAATCGTGCGTGCTCGGGCGTCGGTGTGTCGTCGTCGATCAACGCCGGGCCGAAGGATTTTGCACTGCTGCGGTGACCGCCGTTATTGAATCGCTGCGGCGCCAGGCGTCCGCCCAGATAACCGATCAACGCGGCACCCAGCACGATCAACGGGAAGGGCACATTGAATGCAAAAATGGCCACGAACGAGGCGCCGGCAATCGCCCACAACACACCATTCTTCAAGGCCCGTGAGCCGATGCGATGGGCCGCGTGCAGCACGATCGCAGTCACCGCCGGTTTGATCCCGTAAAACACCCCGGCCACTGCCGGCACATCACCGAAGGCGATATACACCCATGACAATGCAATCAGGATGAACAGCGACGGCAGCACAAACAGCACGCCGGCGATCACGCCGCCCCAGGTGCGATGCAGCAGCCAGCCAATATACGTCGCCAGTTGCTGAGCCTCGGGGCCAGGCAGCAACATGCAGTAGTTGAGTGCATGCAAGAAACGCTTTTCCGAGATCCAGCGCCGACGTTCCACCAGTTCCTGATGCATGATCGAAATCTGCCCGGCGGGGCCGCCGAAGCCGATGCAGCCGAGCTTGAGCCAGAAGCGCCAGGCCTGTCGCAGGGTGACGGGATCAGGTCGGGGAAGATCCTCTGGCGTGGTGCTCAAGTGCGGCTCCTGAATCGAATAATGGCGGAGCCGCTATCTAAACAGGCTTTTGTTAAATCCAATAGTGCTCAGACAAGGCTTTGACTGGCGGATCAACTCAAGACGTAATCGACGGGCATCAACGCCGGTGGCAGTTGCGCAACACCGAGTTCAGCCAGAATGTCGCGCTCGATCGCACGGACCAGGGCATCCGTTGGCAGGTCGTTTTCGTCGCGTCCGAATGGATCTTCCAACTCATCGGCAATCGCATCCAGTCCGAAAAAGGTATAGCTGACAATCGCGGTGAACAACGGCGTCAGCCAGCCCAGCGGCTCGGCCATGGCGAACGGCAACAGGATGCAGAACAGGTAGATCGTGCGGTGCAGCAGCAAGGTATAGGGGAAGGGCAGCGGCGTATTCTTGATCCGCTCGCACACGGCTTGCGCTTGCGTGAGGCTGGTCAGGTGATTGGCCAGCAGCATGTAGCGCCATTCGCTTAATGCGCCGGCCTGTTGCAGATCGGAGCATTGTTCGCCGATCCGGTGCAGGATCTGTGCGCTGTAGTCGGGCACCTGAGCGTCGGGTTTCGGGTCGACCCACGCGCCGCTGGCCGCCGCTTCGTCTTCACGCCGCAGTCGCGCGTTGAGGGAGTGGGCGAAGCCGACCAGATTGAGCAGCAGCGGCCGGCGCTGCTCCGAGTCGCGGATGATGTGGGTTTCGCGAATGATCGAGCGCACATGCACGATCACTTCGCCCCAGGCCTTGCGCGCTTCGTACCAGCGGTCATAGCAGGCGTTGTTACGAAAACTCATGAAGATCGACAGCGACAAGCCCAGCAGCGTGAAGGGCGTGGCGTTGACCTTGGTGAAACTGCTGGGGTGGAGGATTTCCACCAGCACGATGGCCGACGCCAGCAGGGTGACCATCAGGGTGCGCAAGGCGATTCGCTTGGCAATCGAACCTTTGAGGGTAAAAAGGATGGCGAACTGACTGACCTTGGGTCTGATGATCATGCTGGGTGATCCCGATTACGCGTGGACGTGACGCATCAACCGCCGGTCATGTTCATGAATCGCACGATTTGTACGTCATCGTTCACTTCAAAGTTGTGCTTGTAGGGCTTTAGCTTCATCGCTTCGATGATCGCTTTCTCCAGACGTTCCGGTTGCCCCGGATGGGCGCGCAGCACGGCTTTCAGGTCCAGCGAATGCTCGTTACCCAAACACAGTAGCAAACGCCCCTCCACCGTCAGCCTCACCCGGTTGCAGGTCGCGCAGAAGTTGTGGCTGTGCGGAGAAATAAAACCCAGGCGAATCTGCGGGGCTTCGGCCAGCCGCCAGTAGCGCGACGGGCCTTGGGTCGATTCGGCGGAGTCGATCAGTGTGTAGCGTTCGGCGATCCGTTCGCGCACTTGTGCGCTAGAGAAAAACGATTCGGCGCGGCTGTGTTCGTCAATGACGCCCAGCGGCATTTCTTCGATGAAAGAAATGTCCAGCTCACGGTCGATGGCGAAGCTCACCAGATCATTGATCTCATGATCATTGCGACCCTGCATCACCACGCAGTTGAGTTTGGTGCGAGTGAATCCGGCCTTGCGCGCGGCATCGATACCTTCAATGACCTGCGCCAGATCGCCGGTGCGGGTCATCTGTTTGAAGCGCTCCGGGCAGAGGCTGTCGAGGCTGACGTTGAGGCGTTTAACGCCGGCGTCGAATAACGGGGCGGCCAGTTTGCCCAACTGTGAGCCGTTGGTGGTCAGGCACAATTCGCGCAAGCCGGGCAGGGCGGCGATCTGCCCGCACAGTTGCACCACGCCGGGACGGATCAGCGGCTCGCCGCCAGTGAGACGTATCTTGCGCGTGCCCAGTGCGACGAAGCTTTGTGCCAATTGGTAGATTTCCTCCAGCGTCAGCACTTGCTGGCGCGGCAGAAACTGCATGTCTTCAGCCATGCAATACACACAGCGGAAGTCGCAACGATCAGTCACCGACATGCGCAGGTAGTCGACGCGGCGGTTGAAGCCATCGATCAAGACGCGCTCTGACATGACAGCCTCGCTGTGGGGTAAACCGCTAACTGCGGATCTGGACGGCGCAGGGTAGGGACAATGCCGAGCAGCGTCCAATCACTCTTAATGACTGATTGATTGATCCCGTCGATGATCTTCAGTACATCACAAAACCTGTGGACTCGAGATTTATTGCGCCCCGAACATCGCCGTCCAGTAAATCCCCGCATCGCTTTTCGGGTCGGTTGCGTAAGCGGCGCCGAGTTCCTTGTACTGCGGGTTCATCAGGTTGGCGCAGTGGCCGGGGCTGGCGAGCCAGCCGTCGACGACTTTGCCCACAGTGTCCTGGCCGGCGGCGATGTTTTCGCCGACCAGTTGGCCGCTGTAACCAGCCAGTTCGGCGCGGTCACCGGGGGTGCGGCCGTCGCGGTCCTTGTGGTCGAGGTAGTTTTTGTTGGCCATGTCGCGGCTGTGATCCTGGGCGACCGTGCCCAGCGTCGCGTTCCAGGCCAGCGGTGCGGCAGCCGCGAAGGCCTGGCCGCCGCACTGGCGTGGCTGGCTGCGTGCGGCGTTGAGTTGCTCAAGCAGTTTTTGCCCTTCACCCTGCGCATCGCCAAGCTTGGCCGACAACAATGGCCGTGCCAGCACAACGCGCCAATCGCGATCAGCGCGGCTGACACCGACATCGACGAACTGCGGATCGAGCACCACCTGACAGAAACTTTCCTGAATCGCCTGCATCGCCGACGCCGCATCGCGCGGGCCGTTGAGGGTGATCGCCTGTACGTTGACCATCGGGTAACTGGCGCTGGCCATGGCTTGCTGCAAATTGACAACCCCACTGGCCGGTAGCCGCAGTCGCGGATCGGCCGACAGCGGCGGCAGTTCGTTGGAGGCCTGGCTGCCGCAACGTTGCGGTTCGCTGCGGTACTTGTTGATCGACTCGATCAGTTGCGACTCGTCGCTGGCCATGGCCGAGGCGGCAAAGGCCAGGCCGGCGGACAACGCGGCAAAGCGCAAAACGGATGGCATGAAGCGCATGGCGATCTCCCTTGAGCTGAATGCGCCCATGATGCGCGAAACGCCCCCGGTGGGTGCAATGTCTTTTTCTTGAATCGGCGGATTTTTCAGCGGAACGTTGCCCGCGATTTTGCCGTCTACACTCAGCCAAGACCCCGGGATGCGGGCGTCTCCCCTACGTAACACCTTGCCCGACTCGGGCGCTGCCGGAAGAACTCACATGGGATTGAAATGCTTGATTGGTTGCTTCGCGTTAACCCTGTTGGCCGGCGCTGCCATGGCCACCGATCAAACGCCGATCAAGGCAAAAGCCGAAGAGAAAGCCCAGGTGCTGGAAGAGAAAGCGGCGGACAAAGTCAGCGCGGCACCGGCGCCCAAATCCGAAGCCATCACCCCGACCGAAGTGCAAGCGGTGGACCCGGCCGGCGCCGCACCGCTGGACGACCCGATCACCTGTCTGGCACGCAGTATCTACTGGGAAGCCAAAGGCAGGGACACCCCGGAGATGGAAGCCGTGGCCAGCGTGGTGATGAATCGCCTCGGCCATGAAGGTTTTCCCGACACCGTTTGTGCAGTGGTCAAACAGGGTTCGGAATCCAGGAGCTGCCAGTTTTCCTGGTGGTGCGATGGGCGTCCGGATCAGGTCAAGGAAGATGCCGAATACGCGCTGGCCAAGGAAATCGCCGGCAAGGCGTTGAACCGTCAGCTCAAGGATCGCACCAACGGCGCGTTGTATTTCCACGACCGCAACGTCCATCCGAGTTGGGCCCGGGAATACCGGAAAACCGCCGAGACGAAAAAATTCCTGTTCTACAAACCCGCTGGCGGTGATGCGCGTTAAGCGCAGACTTCCCGCACGCAGTTGCGCAACCAGCGGTGCGCCGGGTCGGCGTCCATGCGCGGATGCCAGAGCATGGACACGCTGATTGGCGGCATCTCGAAGGGCAGGGCGAAACTGTGCAGGCCGGTGCGCAGTTTGCTGGTGTGGCGTTCCGGCACGGTAGCAATCAGGTCTGATTCTCGGACCAAAGCCAGTGCCGCTGAAAATCCGCCGAATGAAGTGACAATGTCCCGCGTCAGCCCGACGCTAATCAACGCTTCGTCGACCGGGCCGCTGCTGCGTCCGCGTCGGGAAATGAGAATGTGCTCTCCACCGGCAAAGCGCTTGGCGCTGATTTTGCCCGAACTCAATGAATGCCCCTCACGTATCACCCCGATCCAGTGATCCTCAAAGAGGATGCGGCTGTGCAGTGTCGGGTCGGTGCTTTCGTCGACCACACCGGTCTCCAGATCTACACGGCCGTCGCGCAGCGGCGTGCTGTCCTTGTCGGCTTTCTGCACAAAGCGCAGGCGCACGCCGGGCGCCTCTTGCGCGATGCGGGCGAGCAGGGCGGCGGCGAAGGTTTCGACAAAACCGTCGGTGTTGCGCAAGGTGAACGTGCGTTGCAACCGGCCGGGATCAAGCACTTCAGCGGGACGCAAAACCGCCTCGGCTTCCTGCACCAGATGACTGACCCGTTCGTGCAACTCCAGCGCGCGCGGGGTCGGCACCAGACCACGTCCGGCGCGCACGAGTAATGGGTCGCCGGTGGTTTCACGCAGACGGGTCAGGGCGCGGCTCATGGCCGACGGGCTCAGGCGCAGACATTTGGCGGCGCGGGCGACACTGCCTTCACGCAGCAGCACGTCGAGGGTGATCAGCAGGTTCAGATCCGGTGCAGTCATGACATGGCGTTCCATGCAGGTATTAAGTGCAAAGCATGCGTCTTGCGCCTTGTATTGTCGAGGCTCAGGCTACGACACATTAACTTTGCACAGTGAATGCACCATGCCCCGACAACCCTTGAGCATCGCAGCCCGTTGGGCCCTGACCAGTCTGGCGCTGTCGATGTTGATGCCGTCGCTGGACACCAGCATTGCCAATGCCGGGTTGCCGACCCTGGCTGCAGCGTTTGAGGCGACGTTTCAACAGGTGCAGTGGATTGTTCTCGCTTATCTGTTGGCGATCACCACGTTGATTGTCAGTGTTGGACGTCTGGGTGATGGCTTGGGACGGCGGCGATTGCTGTTGATCGGCATCGGCATTTTTACTGCCGCGTCGTTGGCCTGCGCGCTGGCCCCGGGGCTGGGCTGGCTGATCGGCGCACGGGCGGTGCAAGGCCTTGGCGCGGCGATCATGTTCGCGTTGACGGTGGCGCTGGTGGCCGATGCGGTGCCCAAGTCTCGGGCGGGCAGTGCGATGGGATTGTTGGCGACGATGTCGGCCACCGGCACCAGCCTCGGCCCGTCGCTGGGCGGGTTGTTGATGACGCATGCCGGCTGGCATTCGATTTTTCTGCTCAATGTACCTTTGGGCTTGCTCAATGCGTGGCTGGTGTATCGCTATCTGCCAACAGATCGAACAGAACGCGAGCCTGTTGCGTTTGATTATCTGGGTTCCGGGGTGCTGGTGTTAACGCTGGCGGCCTATGCGCTGGCGATGACGCTTGACGGTTTTACCCTGTCGTTGCTGCTGATCAGCCTCGGCGGCGCGGGATTGTTCATCGTGGTCGAGACGAAAGCCAAGGCGCCGCTGATTCGCCTGTCACTGTTCGCCGACCTGCGTCTGAGTGGCAGTCTGGCGCTGACGTTGCTGGTGACCACGGTGATGATGACCACGCTGGTGGTTGGGCCGTTTTACCTCAGCCGCGGGTTGAACCTCAGCAGTACGGTGGTCGGACTGGTTTTGTCGGTCGGGCCGTTGTTGGCGGCGTTCGGCGGCGTGCCGGCTGGCCGGTTGGTGGATCGTTTCGGGGCACGGCGAGTGGTGCCGGGTGCGTTGCTCGGGATGGTCGGCGGTTGTGGCCTGTTGGCGCTGTTACCGATGAGCTTCGGTCTGTCTGCATATTGGCTGCCGATGGCGGTGATCGCCGGCAGTTACGCGTTGTTCCAGGCCGCCAACAATACCGGGTTGATGGGCGGGGTCAGCCAGGATCAGCGCGGCGTGGTGTCGGCACTGCTCGGGTTGGCGCGCAATTTGGGCTTGATTACCGGGGCGGCGGCGATGGGGGCGGTGTTTGCCGTGGCCACCGGTGACCCGACTCAAGCGCCTGCGGCCGTTATCGCCAGTGGTTTACACATCACCTTCGGCGTCGCCACGGCCCTGATGGTCATGGCCCTGATGATCAGCCGAACACAAATCAACTGTAGGAGCGAGCCTGCTCGCGAAGAGGCCGTCACAGCCAACGTTAAGGGTGAATGACACACCGCAGTTTTCTGTAGGAGCTGCGGCACGCTGCGATCTTTTGATTTTAAAGATCAGCATCAAAAGATCGCAGCCTCGTTTCACTCGACAGCTCCTACAGCGCCTTATGGTGGGTGTCAGTCCCGGAATTCGCGGGCGGGGAAAAACAGTTCAAAGCACGTCCCGCCATCGACGCTGCTCACAGCGTAACGACCGTGATGCAACTGCATGATCGTCGCGACAATCGACAGGCCCAGGCCATTGGATTGCGCCGAGCGCTCACGGGACTGATCGACGCGGTAAAAACGTTCGAACAACCGCGCAAGATGTTCCGGCGCAATCGTTACGCCCTGGTTGCGCACCCGCAGATAACTGCCGTCAGGTTCGGCGAACGCCTCGACCTGTACGGTCGAATCCGCCGCGCCGTACTTGATCGCATTGGCGCACAGGTTGGCCAGCGCCCGGCGCAGCAACATCGGCTCGGCCCAGATCACGCCACTGCCGCGCGCCTCGATGCACATGCCCACGTCTGCCGCCAAACCTTCAAAGTAATCGGCGATGCGCTGCATCTCATCGCTGGCGTCCAGCTCCTGACGTTGACTCAAGGCACTGGCCGGATCGGTGCGGGCCAGAAACAGCATGTTGTCGAGCATGCGGGTCAGCCGTTCAAGCTCCTCGACATTGGAGGCGAGCAACTGCTGATACGCCTCGACACTGCGGTTCTGATGCAGCGCGACCTGGGTCTCGCCGAGCAGGTTATTGATCGGTGTGCGCAGTTCATGAGCCATGTCGGTGGACACCTGGCTCAACTGCGCAAAGCCCTTGGCCAGGCGATCGAGCATGGCGTTGAATGCCTCGATCATCGGCTGCAACTCTCGCGGTGCGCCATGGCTGCCGAGACGTTCATCGAGGTTGCCGACGCCGATACCGTGGGCGTGATTGGCCAAGCGCCGCAACGGTAACAGTCCGCGATACACCAGCAGACAGCCAATCACCGCCAACATCAGCGCCGCCAGCGACGCGAAGCCATAAACACTCAAGCGATAATTGGCGAGCATCGCCGTACGCTCGCTCATCAGTCGCCCGCTCTGCACTTGCAGATTGCCCAGATCGCCGGAATCGATGCTTGCCGCCACGGCCGAAAACGGCACGCCGTTGACGTCGGGCAGATGCTGCACATCACTCAGCGATAACGGCCGGTCGGTCGGCACTGGCGGCAAAGTCGGCGTGGTCAGGTTGCCGGGGTTGACCACCAGCAGCGGCGCTTGACCCGGCGCACCGATGGTCAGCAGCGCTTCGCGGTTGCCGAGCATGTTCTGGAACAGCGCCGGTTTGGTCCTGATCAGCTCAAGGGTATTGCTGTCATTGAGGAAACTGCGCAACTGATCGACCCGGCTGACCAGCGCGGCGTCATCGCGCCGGATCAGTTGCTCTTCCAGCTCGCTGTATAGCGCCGCACCGAGGCCGGCCAGTGAGCCGAAGGCGAGCAGGGCAAACACCAGCGCCAGGCGCAAGGTCAGGGAATACGGGCGGTTGGCGCTCATGGCTGAGTATCGAAGCGGTAGCCGATCCCGCGCACGCTGTGGATCAGCTTGAGCTGGAACGGGTCGTCGATCTTCGCCCGCAAGCGGCGCACGGCGACGTCGACCACGTTGGTATCACTGTCGAAATTCATGTCCCACACCCGTGAAGCGATCAGTGAGCGCGCCAGCACTTGCCCGGTGTGGCTGGCGAACAGTTGCAGCAGGGCGAATTCCTTGTTGGTCAGAGTGATTCGCACCCCGGCGCGGGTCACGCGGCGCTTGAGTACATCGATCTGCAGGTCGGCCACTTGCAGTTGTTCGTCTTCATGAATCGGCCCGCGTCGGGTCAGGGTGCGCAGGCGCGCCACCAGTTCGGCGAAGGAAAACGGCTTGATCAGGTAATCGTCGGCCCCCAGTTCCAGGCCCTTGACCCGGTCGGCAATGTCATCGCGGGCGGTGAGGAACAGCACTGGCGTGTCGGCTTCCTTGCGCAGCCGGCGCAGGACTTCCCAGCCATCCATTTTCGGCATCATCACATCCAGCACGATCACGTCGAAGCTGTGCTCCAGCGCCAAGTGCAGACCGTCGGCGCCATCCCGGGCCAGGCTCACGCTATAGCCCAGTTCCTGCAAACCGTTGAGCAGATAATTGCCGGCCTTGGGTTCGTCTTCGACAACCAGAATATTCATGGGCGATCAGTCTCAATGGTCGTTGGTGCAGCCGGTGCCTTGTACTTGATAGTCCAGCACATGTTCACGGCCCTGATGATCGAGGTAGTTCAGTTGCGCCGGAATCACGCCGCAGGCCTGTGAAATATCGGTGCTGGACAGGACTTTGTCGACATCCAGGTGCACGAAGAAACCGGTTTTGTCATGAATCACGGCGGTGTCAGGCGTATCGGCGGCGAATACCGAACCGGTGGCGAGGAGGGCGCAGAAGGCGAGGATCAGGGTTTTCATGATGAGTCACTCAGTGGCTGAAGTTGATCGGCATTGGCGCCGGGACAACTTCAGGCTACCGAGCGATCCGCACGGCAAACCGACAACTGAATGACAAAGTTGTAATGAAACGGAGGTGGTGTGCCTGTCGCAAAACCCAATGCAGACGTGAGCCTGTTCGCGATTGCGGTGTGTCATTCAAAGCAGAGGTTGACTGATACACCGCAATCGCGAGCAGGCTCACGCCTACAGGGTTCTGCGGGGATTTTTAGCTGGCGTGGGTACTCAAAATGCTCGCCACCTGCTGCGGCTGGCAGTTGAGGTACGGTGACTTCTTCAGCCAGCGCTGATCCGGGTACCACGAAAACATGAACTGGCCGTCCTTGAGTTTATCGATCACTTGCTTGGCAATCTGCGGCCGAACCGCCGGGCAACCCTGACTGCGGCCGATGCGGCCCTGACGTTTGCTCCACAACGGGTTCACGTAATCGGCGGCGTGGATGACGATGGCGCGGTCGCGGGCCATGTCATTGAAGCCCGGTTCCAGGCCGTCCATGCGCAGCGAATAACCGTGAGTGCCGCTGTAGCTTTCCTGAGTGCGGAACAGGCCGAGGCTGGACTGATAACTGCCTTCGACATTGGAAAACTGCGTGGCGAAGTTTTCCCCGGAATTGGAGCCGTGAGCGACCAGATCGCGCAGCACCAGTTTTTTACGGTTGAGGTCGAAAATCCACAGTCGGCGCTCAGTGGACGGTTGCGAATAATCGATGATTGCCAGGTGGCGGGACGGTTTGGCGCCGTTGTTGACCGCACATTGCATGGCGCTCAAGGCACCTTTCAGCGCTTGGGCATTGAGTTCTGGCGCGGCGTGCGCGAGGCTGGTGAACAAAACCGGCGATGGTTTGCCGGCGGCGAAAGCTGGGCTGGTCACGGCGACAAGGGTCGCGGTGCTCAGCAGAAGTCGGCGCAGAAACGTCAACATTTATAAAGTGTCCTCACTTGCTACTTATTTGGCACTTTGGCTCCTGACTCCCAGTCGTAACCTGCAAGCCCGAAGATTCGAGCCTGACTGTTCAGCGCACCTGATGTAAGGTTGGCCATCATCTGGATGGCCATGGATTGGAGTAAAGCAGTTGTTCAAAAAGTACGCATGCTACTTGAGCATTTGTTTGCTCGCTGCGCCGTTTGTCGCTTGTGCCGATGAGCCGCTGCCACCCTTGCAGACGCTGCCGACGCCGCCGGCCGAAATGCCGGTCGAGCCGCAAAGCCCTTTGCAGGCCGTGATGATCGGTCTGCGACAGTCATGCCCGGCGATTGCAACGCAGCTCAATGGCCAGGCGCTGGAACAGTTAAAAGGCTTCTACCAACAGCAGGACTGGATGCCAGTGTGGGCCCGCGAATCCGGGCGATTGCAGGCGTTGCAGGGGCAGTTGCAGTTGTTGGCCGACGATGGCCTCAGCCCGAAACGCTACCCGGTCGCCGCGACTGCACCGCAGGACGGCGAGTTGTGCGCCGATATCGACATCAGCCGCTATTACTTGCAAGCCCTGCAGGACCTGCATTACGGCCGACTGTTGCAATCGCACTTCGAACCGCTATGGCACGCCGACGAAGCCCCGCGTGACCGTCAGGCCGAATTACTCGCCATTGCCGTTCCGGGCATTAACGACATTCCCGCCGCGTTCGACCTCGCGCGGCCGCGTCTGGCGCAATACCACAACCTGCGTCAGCTCTACGCCGCGCAACGGCTCGAAGCCTTGCCACAGTGGCAGTCGGTCGGCAACGGCCCGCTGCTGCGCCCGTCCATGGAAGACAAACGCGTGCCGGAACTGGCGCTGCGTTTGCACAGCGAAGGCTATCTGACCGATTACATCGCCACGCCCGGCAATGCCTACGAAGGCGTGCTGGTGGAGGCGGTGAAAAGCTTCCAGGCCAACCATTCGTTGCAGGCTGACGGCGTGGTCGGGCCGGGGACGATTGCCGAACTGAACATAAGCCCGCTGGCCCGCCGCGACCAACTGCGGGTCAACCTCGAACGTTTCCGTTGGATGGCCCAGGACATGGAGCCTGATGGTTTGCTGGTCAACGTCGCTGCGGCCGAACTGATGCTGTATCAGGGCGGCCGGCCAGTGTGGCAGACCCGCACCCAGGTTGGCCGTGCCGAGCGCCAGACACCGTTGCTCAAATCCCGCGTCACGCGTCTGACCTTGAACCCGACCTGGACGGTGCCGCCGACCATCTGGAAGGAAGACAAACTGCCGGAGATTCGCAAGGATCAGACCTTCCTCAGCCGCCAGAACCTGCAAGTGCTCGATGCCAACGGTCAGCCCCTGGCAGCGGCGGACATCGACTGGGACAACCCCGGCAACATCCTCCTGCGTCAGGACGCCGGGCCGCGCAATCCGTTGGGGCAGATGGTCATTCGCTTTCCCAATCCGTTCTCGGTGTACCTGCATGACACGCCGAGCAAGGCGCTGTTCGACAAGGGGCCGCGGGCATTCAGCTCCGGTTGCGTGCGGGTCGAACACCCGATGCAACTGCGTGATCTGCTGCTCACACCAGCGGAAAAGGCCCGTACCGAGACCTTGCTCGCCACCGGCACCACCCATGAATTCCGCTTGTCGGCGCCGGTGCCGATCCTGATGACCTACTGGACCGCGCAAGTCGACAGTGCTGGTCACCTGCGCTATTCGCCGGATATCTACAGCCGTGACAGCGCGTTGCTGGTTGGGCTCGATCGCGCGCATTGAGTCTCAGCGGGTGCTTCGCTTCCAGAACACCCGCGCCAGCCAGGCATCGACACTCAACTTGCCGGCCCCGGCGAACACCAGCGGCACCAGAGCGGCCAGGTAAATCGCCGGCAGCTTGAAGTTGCCGAAGCCTTTGTTGGTGATCGCGTAACCCTGCGCCAGTTCGCTCAACGACGACCAGTCGGCGGGCCAGTGCACGGCGGCGGTGGCAACGATGGTCACCACGATCAGCGCGATGGCCGAGATTCGTGTGCCGAAGCCAATCAGAATCGCCAAGGCACAAATCAGCTCGGCCCACATCGACAGCTCCCAGTTCAGCGTCGCCGGCAGGTGGTCGAACGGGAAGGGAAACCTGTCCTGAATGTCTTCAAACCAGTTCTGCCCGTTGAACTTCTCCAGCCCCGACTCGAAAAATTCCCAGGCGATAAACAGGCGCAGGGTGAGAGGTGCGAGCCAGGTGCCGGCGCGGTCGAGGTTCAGGTGCACAGCCTTGGCGGCGGTCGAAAGGTTCGGGGTCATGATGAATCTCCGGTGGATCGGGTGAGTGGGATCGACCGGTTCATTTGAGCGTGGCGGTGTATCGCAGTTGTGTCGCCGTTGCGGGGGATTGTGCAGTTGCTGTGTCGACCGCACGGCCATACACACTGCGATACAGTCGCTGAACGCTGAACGGAAAACACCTGTAGGCGCTGCGGGGCAGCCGAAAACCTGCGGGAGCTGGCTTGCCAGCGATGAACGATGACACGGTCTACACCTTGGCCACCCTCCACAAATACCACGCCGCCACCGTCCGAAACGGACTCCACGCCAACCCGATCTCAACCATCTGCCTGCGCGTCGGCTGGACCTCCAAGCCCTTCAACCGCCGATACCCTTCACGCACGCCAAAATCATCCGCCGGCAAAATATCCATCCGCTCCAGGCTGTAAATCAGCAGCATCTCGACAGTCCAGCGCCCAACCCCGCGCAGGCTGATCAGGCGTTCGATCAGCACTTCATTCTCCATTGCCAACGCCGTGGCGTAATCCGGTACCACGCCGTCCAGGGTCGCTTGGGCAATCCCCTGAATCGTCGCAATCTTGCCCGCCGAAAACCCGCAGCCACGCAACCGATCAAAATCGGTCGCAAGCACCTGCTCGGGCCGAGGAAACGACTGCCCGGGAAACAACCCGACCAGCCGCCCGACAATCGCGTCCCCGGCCTTGGCATGCAGTTGCTGATAGGCAATCGCCCGCACCAGCGACTCGTAGGGATCGCGCGCCGGATGCGGTTGATGCAGGCACGGGCCGACAGCCGCGACATGCCGCTGCCAGTCGGCATCGAGCGCAGCCAGAAACTCACTGGCCGCTTGATAGTCATCCGCCATGCTATTTCAACAAGTCGTTGACTTCGCCGTAGGTAAACGCCTTCAGATCGTGGGTATCGAGTTTGCCGGTGGCGAGGAAGCTTTTCACCAGCCCGCCCATCGCGCCGTACATGAACTCGGCGATCCCGGAACCGGCGCTCAAGCGGCGTACGCCCAGTGCTTGCAGCTCCGCAGGCGAGGGCAGGCAGGCGAAGCCCAGCACGTTGACCGGCAGCGAAGTGCCTTTGCAGATCGCTTCAATTTCGTAGGCCGCGGTGACACCTGCGGCGAACAAACCATCGGTGCCTGCGGCTTGATACAGCGCGGCACGGCGCAGTGTTTCCGCCACGCGATCCTCCGCCGGCACCAGCCCACGCAGATAGACATCGGTGCGCGCGTTGATGAACAGCTTCACATCGCGTTTGTTGGCGACGGTGCGGGCCAGTTCGATCTTGCGCGCCAGCAACTCAGGATCACCTGAGCCATCCTCGATGTTGATCCCCACGGCGCCGGCCGCAATCACTGCATCTAGCACTTCAGCCACGCGTGCGAGGTCATCGGAGTAACCGGCCTCGACGTCCACGGTCAACGGCACGCTGATCACCCGGGCAATCGACTCCACGGTCGAGACCAGGCGTTCCAGTGGCAGGCTGTTGCCATCGGGATAGCCATGCGCCCAGGCCACTGCCGCGCTGCTGGTAGCGACGGCTTTACCGCCCAGATGTTCGACCAGTCGCGCACCAGTGGCGTCGGCGACGTTGGTCAGGATCAGCAGGCCTTGCTGGTGCAACTGGTGAAATTGCGTGTCGAGCGCGTTCATCGAAATCCCTTTTTGTCGGTTGTGTCGAATCGTCAGAAAGCCAGTTGTTGCGTGATTTGCATCGCAGCGTTTTCAAGCCTCAGCAGAAACGCTTTTCGCGGCTGTCCTCCACCATAGCCGGTGAGCGAGCCATCCGCGCCGATCACCCGATGACACGGCACCACAATCGCCAGGCGGTTGTGCCCGTTGGCCAGGCCGACTGCGCGACTGGCGCCGGGTTTGCCCAAGTCTGCGGCGATGGCGCCGTAGGTGGCGGTTTCGCCATAGGGGATTTGCAGCAGATGCGCCCAGACCTGGCGGTCGAACGGGCTGCCGGGCAAGTGCAGGGGCACGGTAAACGCGGTCAGCCGGCCGGCAAAATACTCTGCCAGTTCGCCCTCGATCTGCTGCAAATGCGCGTTATGCCCCGGTGCGACTGCGTAGCCGTAACGGTTCTGCAACTCTTCTACTTCGCGGGTCAGCGCCGGCCGATCAAGAAACTCCAGCAATACAAGTCCACGACGTTCGGCCATGGCAATCATCGGCCCCAGCGGCGTGGTCAGGCGCGTGAACAACAGCGGCTCGCTGGCCGCCGCACGGCCCGGGGTGATGTGGAACGACTTCTGGAACGCGTCGCGGAAACCGCTGAGGGATTCATAGCCGGAGTCGAACGCCGCGTGATCGATCGAGGTGCCTTGCCTGATCCCGCCTAGCGCCATGCCCAGCCGCCGTGTGCGCAGCCAGGCATGGAAGGTCATGCCGAAATGCTGCTTGAACCAGCGCCGCAGCTTCAGCGGCTCGACGCCTTCGGCGAGCAACTGCGCATCGCTCCAGCGAATCTCGGGGTCAGCGTCGACCATCATTAGCAAACGCTGCACCCAGTCCGGCGCAATGGCCGCCGCGTCCAGCGGTTTGCAGCGCAGACACGCGCGATAACCGGCAGACATGCATTCATCGGCATGGGCGAAGAATTCGACGTTTTCCGGTTTGGGCTTGCGCGCCGTGCAACTGGGGCGGCAGAAGATCCCGGTGGTTTTCACAGCCGTGAAGAACACGCCTTCATAGGCAGTGTCGCGTTCGAGCATGGCGCGAACCATTTCGGCGTGGGGCGGCAGGGCAGCGGTTTGTATGTTCATGGGGTGAGAGTAAAACCAGATTCTCGATGGCTCCACCGAAAAATCGACAATGAATTTTCCATGCCCCTGAACTACCGTGTAGGGGCTGCCGCAGGCTGCGATCTTTTGACGTTGGTTTTGAAAAACAAGATCAAAAGATCGCAGCCTGCGGCAGCTCCTACAGGGTTTGCGAGGCACTGAATTCATGCATCCGTTTGTCATTCAACACATCGATCACATCGTACTGCGCGTCGCCGACCTGCAACGCAGCATCGATTTCTACGGCCGGGTGTTCGGCGCCGAAGTGGTCAAGCACAACGAGCCGCTGGGTCTGGTGCATTTACGGGCCGGCACGTCGATGATCGATCTGGTCGATCTGCGAGGGGAACTCGGCCGCAAGGGCGGCGGGGCGGCGGGTGCCGAGCGGCGCAACGTCGATCACTTCTGCCTGCGCATTGAGCCGTTCGATGAGGCGGCCTTGACCGAACACTTGCTGGCACATGGTCTGAGCGTCGAAAAAGCCGCCACCCGCTTCGGTGCCGAGGGCAACGGCCTGTCGCTGTACTGTTTTGATCCGGATGGCAATCAGGTCGAACTCAAAGGCCCGTCCGAGGCTTAAGCGCGTTTCGCCATCAACAGCACCGACGCCGCCGCCGACAACAGCGCCGCGCAGCAACGATTGAAGATCCGTTTGCCTCGCGGCTCGGCAAACCAGCGGCGCATGTGCAGGCCCATCCAGGCATAGGCGCTGATGGCGATCCACTCCAGCAACAGAAACAGCACACCGAGCAAGGCGAATTGCGCGGGCACTGGACGAGCCGGATCGACGAATTGCGGCAGGAATGCAGTGAACAGCAGGATCGCTTTCGGATTGCCGGCCGCCACCAGAAACTCCTGTCGCGCCAATGCAAAGAACCCAACCGTAGCACCCGCAGCCTGTTGCTCGGCCCCGGGATTGGCGCGCCACAATTGCCATGCCAGATACAACAGATACGCCGTGCCAATGATTTTGATCGCATGAAACAGCCATTCCGAGGTTTGCAGCACCACCGACAGACCCGCGCCGGCGAGGGCGATCATCCCGGCGAACGCCAGAATCCGCCCGATACCCGCCGTGCAGGCGCGCCGAAAGCCATATCGTGTGGCATTGCTGACCGACAGCAGGTTGTTCGGGCCGGGTGCCATGTTCAGGGCGAAGCAGGCCGGGAGAAACAGCGAAAGGGTGGCGAGATCCATGGAACGAGCTCCTGTGACGGGAGCGACATTTTTATCACAGCCAACGTCTCACCCTGCCCATACAGTCACGCGTAGCTATCGCGGTACAGCGGCCGGGATGGCGTTGTGCAATCGGACCGAACTTTTCGTACGGGAGGGAACTCTGAAAAATCTGAGGACGATGGTTTCGTCAGAAAAATGATCCATGCGGTCAGAAATATCGGTTTGCCGTGTAATATTCGCCCGATATTTAACTCACCCCGAATGGCCCCAGGCGGCCCCACCAAGAGCGATATACATGCAAGCAAAGGCCCGTGAAGTTTATGTGCCACCGGTGCTGCAAGATCTGCGAGCCGGCACTGCCGAACTGCACATCGCACTGGAAAAACGTCTTCCTTTTTTCTCCGATACCCTCGATGCGCAAGCTTTTGGGCGCCTGATGCAGGCCTATTACGGTTTCTATGCGCCTCTGGAAAACGCATTGCAGCGCAGCGGTTCAGTCCCCGACGATTTTGATCTGACGTCACGCCTCAAGACCCACACGCTGCGCGGCGACCTGCGTGCACTGGGTATGGCAGACGCCACACTGGCAAGCCTGCCGATCTGCCAGCAGTTGCCGCTCATCGACTCCAGCGCTGCCTGCCTTGGCGTGTTGTACGTGCTTGAAGGCGCAACCCTGGGCGGGCAGATCCTGCGCCGGGAAATCGCCGCGCGTCTGGCTGTGGATGCCGACAACGGCGCAGCGTTTCTGGATATTTACGGTGCCGCGACCGGTCGGCGCTGGCGTGATTTCATCGAATACCTGGGCAGTCGACCGATGGACGCCGCCGAGCGTGAGGCCGTCGTGTATGCCGCCCAATCTACATTCAGCTGTTTCGAGCGCTGGCTCGAAAGCCAGGAGGTGCTGGCGTGACCGAGCAAGAAAAAGAGACTTTTGAACAACTGCTGAGCAATTGTGCCGACGAGCCGATTCGTTTCCCCGGTGCGATCCAGCCTCACGGCTTGCTGCTGACCCTGAGCGAGCCTGCGCTGGACATCATTCAAGTCAGCGCCAACGTCGAAACCCTGCTGGCCCGCGCGCCAGAAGAGCTCATTGGTCAGCCGCTGGAGCGCCTGATCGGCGACGTGGATGCCCGGGCCGTGCGCGTGGCGTTGCAGCAACCGTCACTCCTGGATGTGCCACCGCTGCGTTTTCAGCTCAATGGCAAGGCGTTCGAAGGCTTGCTGCATCGCCACCAAGGCGTATTGATTCTGGAGCTGGAAATCCACGCGGAAAACTTCCAGCCGCGCAACGTCGCCGGCAATCAGACGCACCTGGGGCGGATGCTCCAGCGCCTGCACGCGGCGACCACGTTGCAGGCGCTGTACGACATCAGCGTCCAGGAAATCCAGGCCCTGACCGGTTACGACCGGGTGCTGATCTACCGTTTCGAGGAGGAGGGCCACGGTCAGGTCATCGCCGAAGCCTCCTCCCCGTCGATGGAAGTGTTCAATGGCCTGTTCTTCCCGGCCTCCGACATTCCCGAGCAGGCTCGCGAGCTGTACCGCATCAATTGGTTGCGGATCATCCCCAATGCCGACTATCAACCGGTGCCGCTGGTGCCGAAGCTGCGTCCGGACACGCAGAAGCCGCTGGATCTGAGTTTCGCCACCCTGCGCAGCGTGTCGCCGATTCACTGTCAGTACATGAAAAACATGGGCGTGCTGTCGTCGATGAGTATTTCTCTGCTCAAGGGCGACAAACTCTGGGGGCTGATCAGTTGCGGCAACCGCCAGCCGTTGCACGTCCCGCATGAGTTGCGCAGCGCGTGCCAGACCATCGGTCAGGTGCTGTCGCTGCAGATCAGCGCGATGGAAGCGCTGGAGCTCAGCCGCCAGCGCGAAGAAAAAGTCGAGGCGTTGGCGCTGCTCAAGCAAGCGATGATCGACTCGCCGCAGAATGTCTTCGACGGCCTGGCGAATCAGCCGCAAATGCTGATGGCGTTGGCCAATGCCGGCGGCATCGCGATCATCGAAGACAAACAACTGCATCGCCATGGCAACTGCCCGGAACCGGAAGAGATCCGCGCGCTGCACAAGTGGTTGCAGGAAACCGGCGAGCCCGTGTTTGCCAGCCATCACCTGGCCAGTGTTTATCCGCCAGCGGCGCAGTATCAACACGTGGCCAGCGGTGTGCTTGCCATGAGCTTGCCCAAACCCGTGGACAACGGCGTGCTGTGGTTCCGGCCGGAGGTCAAAGAGAACATCAACTGGAGCGGTGATCCGCGCAAGCCGCTGGATATGGAAAACTCCGACGCCGGAATGCGCCTGCGTCCGCGCACCTCGTTTGAGATCTGGAAGGTCGAAATGGCCGGGATCTCCACCAAGTGGAGCCACGGTGACCTGTTTGCCGCCAACGACCTGCGCCGTTCGGCACTGGAAAACGACTTGGCCCGCCAGGTACGCCGCGAGCAGGAAGCGGTGCGTGCCCGTGATGAACTCGTGGCCGTCGTATCTCACGACCTGCGTAACCCGATGACGGTCATATCGATGCTCTGTGGCATGTTGCAGAAGGCCTTCAGCTCCGAAGGCCAGCATACCTCGCGGCGCATCTCCACGGCGATCGACACTATGCAGCAGGCTGCCGGGCGAATGAACACGCTTCTGGAGGACTTGCTCGACACCTCGAAGATCGACGCCGGGCGCTACTCCATCACGCCGCAAAGACTCGACGTCACGCAGATGTTCGAAGAGGCGCAAGCCCTGCTGACCCCACTCGCGCAGGACAAGGACATCAGCATTTCCTTCGCGGCGGATCCGGATCTGCGTATCCACGCCGATCCGGAGCGACTGTTTCAGGTGCTGTCGAACCTGGTGGGTAACGCGATCAAGTTCACCCCGCGCCTGGGCACGGTCGGTGTGCTGGCCAAATCCGTCGGTAGCGACATCGTGTTTACCGTGCGTGACAGCGGCGAAGGCATTCCCAAGGAAAACCTGGCCCGCGTCTTCGACCGTTACTGGACGGTGAAAGAGGGCAACCCGACCGGCACCGGCCTGGGTTTGTACATCAGCCAAGGCATTGTCGAAGCCCATGGCGGGCGGATTTTCGCCGAAAGCGAGGAGGGGCAGGGCAGCGAGTTCCGCTTCACTGTGCCGCGCCTGGACTGATCGGCTAAACACTTGAACCCGGTGTAGGAGCTGCCGCAGGCTGCGATCTGTTGATCTTGTTCTGAACCCAACATCAAAAGATCGCAGCCTGCGGCAGCTCCTACACAAAGTGTGTTGTTGGCAGGGTGATTTTCTTCAATACCGGGGACGGGGTGCTGGTTACCGTGAGCGCCTTGTTCTCCGATTTGAAGCAGGTGTGCGATGAGTTTGATTATCTCGATGGCGGCGTTTGCCCTGGCCGCGTCCATTACCCCCGGCCCAGTCAACATCGTCGCGCTGAGTTCCGGCGCGCAGTTCGGCTTTCGCGCCAGCCAGCGGCATGTCCTCGGCGCGACGCTGGGGTTTGTGCTGTTACTGGTGCTGATGGGCCTGGGCCTGCATGAAGTCCTCAAGCTCTGGCCGTTCATGACTCGCGTGGTGCAACTGGCAGGGGTGGCGTTCCTGCTGTTCATGGCCTGGAAGCTGGCGACCGACAACGGACAGTTGAATGCCGGCGACTCTGGCCGCGCGCCATCGATGCTCTATGGCGCGGTCATGCAATGGCTCAACCCGAAAGCCTGGCTGGCCTGCGTGGCCGGGATGGGTGCGTTTGTCGCCGATGGCGAGGCTCGGCTGGTCTGGCAGTTTGCGGCGGTGTATCTGGTGATCTGCTATCTGTCGGTGGGCTGCTGGGTGTATGCCGGGACATTCTTGCGCGGGTATCTAGGCAATCCGGCGGGGATGCGCCTGTTCAATCGATTGATGGCGGGGTTGTTGGTGGTGAGTGCGATTTACCTGCTGTTGCCTTGAACAGCAAAAGATCGCAGCCTTCGGCCGCTCCTACAGGGATCGGGGTAGGCGCTGCCGAAGGCTGCGATCTTTTGATCTTGATACGCCCGGTCAGCCGCGATACTGGCCGGGTGTTGCGGCCAGATGTTGTTTGAACGCTCGTTGAAAATGCGCCTGGTCAGCGAACCCGGCTTCCAGGGCTACATCGGCAATCAGTCTGCCCCGGCGCAAACCCTCGCGGGCGTACTGAATACGCTGGTTGACCACAAAGGCATGCGGCGTCATGCCGTAATGCTGTTTGAAAGCGCGGATCAGATAGGACGGTGACAACTGCGCCGCGCTGCAAATGTCATCGAGGCTCAGCAGCTCCGTGCAGTGTTCACGGATGAAATCGGCGGCGCGTTCAAGCTTGAAATTCGGTTCTCGCATGGGCGCTTGCGCCGGGTTCAGGCGCAACTGCAGATCAGTGAAAAACTCCACCGCTGCGCTCTGTTTACGCAGCACATCCTGTTGCTCGTCGACCAGAATGTCGTGCAACCCGTTGAGATCACCAAACAGATCGGCATCGTTGAGATGGGTGTTGGCAAAACGGCGAAATTCCAGCTCGGCACTGAAGCCCAATTGATGTTGCAGATCCGTCAGCCATGGCGTTTCCACGTATAGCATCAGGTACGACCATGGCTGATCATCGATCGGATTGCACGCATGCACATCCCCGGGATTCATCAGCACCACGGTACCCGACGCCACTTCGAACTGCGCCTGTTCGTGCACATACGTGCTGCGCCCTGCGGTGATCGCACCGATGGAAAAATGCGCGTGAGAATGCCGCGCATAGCAGACTTCGCGGCCGTCGGCGATGGCTCGCGCCTCAATGAAGGGCAGGGCATCGTCGCGCCAGAAGCGTGGGGCTTTTTCTGAGTTTTTGGCGGCAGCGTGTTTCATCAACGTCATTCCCGGCAGGCCAGCGCCCGAGTGTATTAGCTCTGGCCGGCAAAGGCCCGCTCCAGTTCGGCGATGTCGAGTTTTTTCATGCTGAACATGGCCTGCATCGCCCGCTGCGACTTGCTGGTGTCGGGGTCTTGCATCATGTGCATGAACGCCACCGGCACGATCTGCCACGACACGCCGAACTTGTCCTTGAACCAGCCGCATTGCTGAGCTTCCACCGGCCCGCCGGCAGAAAGATTGCCCCAGAAATGGTCGACTTCTTCCTGGTTCTGGCAATTGACCTGAAACGATATCGCTTCACTGAACTTGAACACCGGCCCGCCGTTGAGACCGGTAAAGGTTTGGCCATCGAGTTCAAAACTCACCGTCATCACCGCACCTTCCGGCTGCCCGTGAAATTCCTGGCCGACCTTGCTGTAGTGGGTCAGGCCGGTGATTTTCGAATGGTCGAAGATCGAGCAGTAGAACTTCGCGGCAGCCTCGGCCTGATCGTCGAACCACAGGCACGGTGTGAGCTTCTGAAAACGTTGCATGGCAGTCATCCTCGGCAGGTTAGACACGCTGGATTAACAGCGTAGTCAGTCCTTGGTCGACTGGCGGTGCCGTAGATCGCCAAGTTATAACTTGGTAATCCTGCGAACCCCCTAAACCCTGTGGGAGCTGGCTTGCCAGCGATGAGGCCGTCACTCTCGGCATCAATGGTGTCTGACCCAATGCCATCGCTGGCAAGCCAGCTCTCACCATAACCGTAGCGCGATCGAAACTAGCGCCGTTCAGCGATCATCAGCAATGACTGCGGCACAGGGCTTTGCGGATGCTGTGGCTCTTGCAGTGCGGCCAGTTGAAAACCAGCCATGTCCAGCGCATTGAGCCAGCTCGACAGGGTGCGGAAGTACCAGGGCATCGGCTGCCACTGGCCCTTGAACCCGACAAACGTCTCTTCCCGCCAGCCGTCCTGATAATCACCCGCCGCGACGGCCCACGGGTGCAACGTCTGGATCGCCAGTGCGCCGCCGGGCACAAGCAATGCGTTCATCGCGGCGAGCAGCGGGATGATGTCCTGATGCAGTAAAGAGAAATTGGCGCAGATCAGGTCATAGTCGCGACCGATGTCTGCCGTCGCATCGACTAGCGCTTCATAACTGGCGACATGCGCCTGAGATGCACCGTCCAAACGCGCCGCCTCAACCAGCGTCGCATCGCCATCCACGCCCGTCGCGTCAATGCCCCGATCCGCCAGCGCCCGCAACAGCCAGCCTTCGCCGCAACCAAGGTCGAGCACCCGCTGCGGTTGCCGACCCATGATCGCCAACAGAATCGCTTGATCGGTGACCTGCTGACGGCTTTCGATGGCGCCGCTGCGGATCACTTCGATCCAGGCGTGAGCGTTCTCGTGCCAGCTCTGCAACAGGGTGGTTTCGGGGGAGGGCATGTTGGTGTCCGGACAATTGAGTGGAGGATGCCGTTTGTAAAAATTCAGTATGGACGCCGGACTCAAGATCGCCATGCAGGATGCACTGGCCCTGCATGGCGATCCGTCGGGTACCTACTGCGGCACGCGCAGCTTGTCCAGCAGTCGATTGACCAACAGCTCGTTGAGCATGATCACCTGTTGCAACGCCAGCAGCGGTTTGCGCTCGGGGCCACCGACCGAGTTGGCGATGTTACCGGCGATGGCGTGGGCGTATGAAAGCGATTCACAGGCCTCGACCAGCAGGGTTTCGTCATCCAGCGTGGGGTCGACTAGAAAGACGGGGCGAAACTTGGGCGATGCTGGCGCAGCTGCCAGGTCTTCGGGCTTGAGGTAATAGTCGAGGGCGCGATCGGTGGCCTCTTTGACCTTTTGCGGGTCGAGCGCGGGGTCGTGGGGGATTGGATTGGTGTGTGGTGGGTTGGGCGTAACTTTGAACATAGATGAAGTCTCGTATCGAAATAAATAGGAGCCATCACTCTCGCTACCAAACGAAGGGTGGCGGCCATGCGCGGGTTGGTAGACCGGTCGATACGGAAACCCGGCGCTCACGAATGAGCCCCACGCATGTCCACCATATAAAACACAGCCGCGAATAAAGAGACTGAATAAGGTGGCGCCATACGGCGGTACCGACGCGGGCTACCAAACCCGATCACTGTTTTGCAGTGACAGGCAAACGATATAGCCCGGCCCATAGCCGTGTAAGCCGGCGGATTCTGGCGTACGCGTAGGTAACGGCGCAAGGTGTTGTAGCCTGTATGGCGTAACGCGGCGTGTCATTTAAACGGGACTGCGCAATTGTGTTTATGCGCGGCGGAAACGGGTCAGCAGAGGAGATGCAAAATGAACCGACTCACCGGCGGCTGCCTTTGCGGCGACATCCGTTTCGAAGCCTCAGGCCAGCCTTGGCGCGTGGGCCTTTGCCACTGCCTCGATTGCCGCAAACATCATGGGACGCCGTTTCATGCCTCGGCGATATTTCCTGAAAGCGCAGTGACCATCACGGGTGAACCCGGCGACTACAACGGGCGTTATTTCTGCCCACGCTGTGGCTCGCCTGTGTTCTCGCGCTCGGCGGATGAAATTGAAGTCAACGTGGGCTCGTTCGATGAGCCGAACCAGTTCAAACCCACTTACGAACTCTGGACTGTGCGCCGCGAGAAGTGGTTGCCGGCGCTGCCCCTGGCTCACCACTACGAGCGTGACCGTAAAGGCACAAGCCGCTCCGAAGGTTAACCGGAGCGGGAGGGGAAGACCCTGATCCTGCATCCACCAACAATCTCCTGCAGGAGTGAGCCTGCTCGCGATAGCGTCGGCACAGCTTGAGCATTTGTTGCCTGGTGCACCGCTATCGCGAGCAGGCTCGCTCCTACGGGGGAGGCGTGTGACTACCACTAATCTCAGCCGCGAATAAAGGCTAAGAGATCCGCATTAATGGTCGGCGCCTCAGTCGTCGGCATCCCATGCGGAAACCCCGGATACGACTTCAACGTGCCATTTGGCAACAGTTTCGCCGACAAAGGCCCCGAATTCGCGTACGGCACAATCTGATCATCCTCGCCATGCATCACCAGCACCGGCACGGTGACCTTCTTCAAGTCCTCGGTGAAATCCGTCTGCGAGAACGCCACGATGCCATCGTAATGCGCTTTGGCGCCGCCGATCATGCCCTGGCGCCACCAGTTTGAAATGATTCCTTCCGAAGCCGTGGCCCCAGGCCGGTTGTAGCCATAGAAAGGCCCGGTCGGAATGTCGCGATAAAACTGCGCCCGGTTCGCCGCGAGTTGCGCCTGAAAATCATCGAACACCGATTTCGGCAACCCTCCCGGATTGCTCTCGGTCTGCACCATCAGCGGCGGCACGGCGCTGATGAGCACCCCTTTGGCGACGTTGTCCTGTCCATGGCGGGCGATGTAATGAATGACCTCGCCGCCACCCGTCGAGTGGCCGACATGCACGACATTCTTCACACCCAAGTGACTGACCACGGCCAGCACATCATCGGCGTAATGATCCATATCGTGCCCATCCCAGACCTGGCCAGACCGTCCATGCCCGCGGCGATCATGAGCAATCACCCGAAAGCCTTGCCCCAGAAAGAACAGCATCTGCGCATCCCAGTCGTCCGAACTCAGCGGCCAGCCGTGGTGAAAGTGGATGACCGGCGCGTCTTTGGGCCCCCAGTCCTTGTAGAAAATCTCGACGCCGTCTTTGGTGGTGACAAATCCCATGTTCGCTACTCCTGATCAATGTGGAGGATCGGTTTGCATGATGAGTGTGCCCGCGCGCTCACTCGGGTGAGAGCCGCTATCAACTGTAGGATTAAAGTCGACATCTGCATGACCGGCGGTCGCCGCGCCTGGCCTTGCGCGCAAATTGCGCTTAGCTGAATGGGATAAGCCGAGGCGTGCGCAGGCATTGATGGCCGCAGCAACGCCCCTTCAGAACACCGTGAGTCTGAGGAAGTCCCCCGATGCTGACCTTGAATATCAATGGCAAGGATCAGGAGCTCGATGTCCCCGCGGACATGCCGTTGCTCTGGGTCCTGCGCGATGTCGCGCACCTGACCGGTACCAAATTCGGCTGCGGCATGGCCCAGTGCGGCGCCTGTACCGTGCATGTCGATGGCGCGCCATTACGTGCCTGCATCACCCCGGCCACCGCGGTGGCCCATGGGCAAAAAATTCTTACCATCGAAGGTTTGTCCACCGACGGCTCGCACCCGGTGCAGCAGGCCTGGGCCGAACTCGACGTGGTGCAGTGCGGTTACTGCCAGTCGGGGCAGATCATGTCTGCCGTCGCCTTGCTGGCGAAAATCCCCAAGCCCACCGACAGCGATATCGATCAGGCGCTCTCCGGCAATATCTGCCGCTGCGGCACCTACCCAAGAATTCGTGCCGCGGTCAAACGTGCGTCCGAGATCGGTTGAACCTGACGGGGAGATAGACCATGAACAGTCCCGTATCGCGTCGGGGTTTTCTCAAGGGCAGCGCCATGTTGGGCGGTGGGTTGGTGGTGGCGTTTGTCGTCCCCGGCGGCCACAAGTTTGCCTATGCGGCAGAGAACGAAGGCAAGGTGTTTGCGCCCAATGCGTTTTTGCGCATTGCCGCCGACAACAGCGTCACCGTGCTGCTCGGCCATTCGGAGATGGGGCAGGGCATCTGGACTGGCCTGACCATGCTGATCGCCGAGGAGCTGGACGCTGACTGGTCGAAAATCCGCGTCGAACACTCGCCAGCCTCCGCGGCCGATTACGGCATGCCGGCGTTTGGCGGCATGCAGATCACCGGCGGCTCGACGTCAACCTGGATGGAGTTTGACCGTTATCGGTTGGCGGGTGCTACGGCGCGGCAGATGCTGGTTGAAGCGGCGGCCAAGCGATTTGATGTGGCGCCTTCGGCGATTCGCACTGAGTCCGGCGTGGTGATCGCGGGTGATAAACGCGCCACTTATGGCGAATTGGCCGACGCCGCGGGGCAGTTGCCGGTGCCGGATCCGAAATCCATCACGTTCAAAGAGGCCAAGGACTGGAAAGTCATTGGCAAACCCACCAAACGCCTCGACACCCCGGAGAAAATCACTGGCCGCGCCAAGTTCGGCATGGATGTGCAGTTCGAAGGCCTGATGACCGCGATGGTCGCGCGCGCGCCGGTGTTCGGCGCCACGGTCAAATCCTTTGAAGGCGCCGCAGCGCTGGCGATTCCCGGCGTGCACAAGGTGCTGCAAGTGCCCAGCGGAGTCGCGGTGGTGGCCGAGCATTTCTGGGCGGCGAAGCTGGGCCGCGATGCACTGAAGGTCGATTGGGACTTGGGACCGCTCGCCGACATGAGCAGTGAAAAACTGCTGGAGAGTTTCCGCAAACTGGCGACGACGCCGGGCACTTCCGCCACCCAGGCTGGGGACGCGAACACCCATTTCGGCAAAGCCGCGAAGAAAATCGACGTCGAGTACAGCGTGCCTTATCTGGCTCATGCGCCGATGGAACCGCTCAATTGCACGGTGAAAATCAGCGCCGACAAATGCGAGATCTGGACCGGCACGCAATTTCAGACGCTGGATCAAATGGTCGCCAGCAAAATCACCGGGCTCAAGCCCGAGCAGGTCGAAATTCATACCGAATTCCTCGGTGGTGGTTTCGGCCGGCGGGCCAATCCAACCTCGGACTTCGTCGCCGAAGCGGTGGAGGTGGCGAAAGCTGCCGCCATGCCGGTGAAAACCGTGTGGGCACGGGAAGACGATATTCGCGGCGGCTATTACCGCTCGATGTACCTGCATCAGGCCCGGGTCGGCCTGGGCGCCGATGGCCTGCCGATGAGCTGGCAGCATGTGCTGGTGGGGCAGTCGATCATGGCCGGGACGATGCTTGAGGCGACAATGGTCAAGAACGGCATCGATGTGACTTCGGTCGAGGGCGTGGCCGACAGTCCCTACATCAAGGATCTGGCGCATCATCAGGTCGACCTGCATTCGCCGAAAACCGGCATTAATGTGCTGTGGTTACGTTCGGTCGGTCACACTCACACGGGTTTCGTCATGGAATCGCTGATTGATGAACTGGCGACAGCGGCGGGCAAGGATCCGGTTGAGTACCGGCGAACGCTGCTCAAGGCGCACCCGCGCCACCTCGGTGTGCTCAATCTGGCGGTGGAAAAGGCCAACTGGGGTGCGCCGCTGCCGGACGGCCATGCCCTCGGCGTGGCGGTGCACGAATCGTTCGGCAGCTATGTGGCGCAGGTCGCCGAGGTGTCGCAGGACAATCTGGCGATTCGCGTGCATCGCGTGGTCTGCGCGGTGGATTGCGGGATTGCGGTGAATCCGCAGAGCATCGCCGCGCAGATGGAATCGTGCATCACCTTTGGCTTGAGCATGGCGCTGCACAGCAAGCTCACCGTGAAGAACGGCGGTGTAGTGCAGTCCAACTACCACGATTACCAGGTACTGCGGCTCAACGAAATGCCGGTGGTCCAAGTGCATATCGTCCCCAGTAGCGAGAAACCCGGTGGCATCGGCGAGCCCGGCGTGCCACCTACCGCGCCAGCCGTGGCCAACGCGGTGTTTGCCCTGACCGGGCAGCGCCTGCGCGAGCTGCCGCTGCAACTGTCGGGGGTGTGAGATGAAACGACATCTGCTGTTGGGTGCGGTGGTGCTGGTGGGGCTGGGCGGCTACGCCTCGGACTTGTTTGCCGAGGATCAGGAAGCCTTGAAGGCGTTCGGCACCATTCAGAAAGTGTTCCAGAGTCCGCGTTGCCAGAACTGCCACATTCCCGGAGATTCGCCGTTGCAGTTTGATGCCGGCACGCCCCATGCGATGAACGTGGTGCGCGGCATGGACGGCAAGGGCGCCGCCGGTTTGCCGTGCGCAACGTGTCACGCTGAAAGCAATCCACCGGCCAGTTACGGCCCCCATGCGCCACCGGGCGCACCGCACTGGAGCCTGCCACCGGCCGCGCACAAAATGGCCTGGATCGGCCTGCCGGCAGACAAGCTCTGCGCGATGATCAAGGACCGCTCCAGCAACGGTGACCGCGATTTTGCCGCGCTGATCAAACACGTCAGCGAGGACAAACTGGTGCTCTGGGGCTGGAATCCCGGAACAGGACGGGCGCCGGTGCCGGTGCCGCACGACATATTCGTGAACCAGTTCAAGCTTTGGGCGGATGCTGGCGGGCCGTGTCCGGTGGCCGGGAGTTGACGGTGTGACCGGGCGGCGAATCAGGCTACTCTAGAAGCCACTGACTTCGATGGAGTGTGTGATGCTGGTTCCCGGAAAACCTGCCAATGAAGCCGCGCGAATTCAAGTGCTGCACGGCCTTGACCTTCTCGACTCGGCTCCCGAAGAGCGTTTTGACCGACTCACGCGACTGGCCAAGCGTCTGTTCAATGTGCCGATCGCCTTGGTGACGCTGGTGGACAAGGATCGTCAGTGGTTCAAGTCCTGTGTCGGGCTGAATGTCACGGAAACCTCGCGGGACGTGTCGTTCTGCGGCCATGCCATTCTCAAGAATGACTTGTTACTGGTGCCTGATGCCCGCCAGGACGAGCGCTTTCACGACAATCCGCTCGTGACCGGCGAGCCGCACATTCGCTTCTATGCCGGCTATCCACTGACCGTGCCTACTGGCAACAAAATGGGCACGCTGTGCCTGATCGACACCAAACCCCGCGAACTCGATGACGAAGAACGCGCGCTGCTGCGTGATCTGGCAGAGATGGCCGAGCAAGAGCTGACGGCCGTGCAGATGGCGAGCATGGACGAGCTGACGCTGCTGTCCAACCGTCGTGGTTTCAAGCAATTGGCCCAGCATGCACTGGACGCCTGCGCGCGGCTGAACCGCCCGGCGACGCTGCTGTTTTTCGACCTCAACGATTTCAAACAGATCAACGATCTTTACGGCCATGCAGAGGGTGACAGTGCGCTCAAGACCTTCGCCGATGTGCTGCGCATTGCCTTTCGCGAGAGCGATGTGGTCGGGCGCCTGGGCGGCGATGAATTTGTCGCGCTGCTGACCGGTTCGAGCCATGTCGAAACCACGGCAATCATGGCGCGGCTCAAGGAGATTCTTGAAGAGCGCAACGCCACGCTGCACAGGGGCTATGCCATCCGCTTCAGCGTTGGCCAGATCGAATACGACCCGAAACGGCACGACACGGTGGATCAATTGCTGGCAGATGCGGATGGGGCGATGTATGAGCATAAGCAGGCAATTAAGCGCAGTTGATTCAGGCCTTATCGCTGGCAAGCCAGCTCCCACAGGTATCGTGGCTGTACTCAATTTTGCCGTTCACCGCACAACCTTGTGGGAGCTGGCTTGCCAGCGATGGGGGCGATCCATTCAACATCTTCATTGCCTGACCCAGCGCTATCGTGAGCAAGCTCACTTCCACAGGGGACAGTGTTGCAGGCATAAAAAACCCGCCAGAAGAGGCGGGTTTTTTATTGGCTAAGCGAAGATCACTCTTCGATGTTGCCCATGGCGGTGGTGTTGAAGCCGCCGTCCACGTACATGATTTCACCGCTGATGCCCGACGCCAGGTCGGAGCACAGGAAGGCGCCGGCGTTGCCGACTTCGTCGATGGTGACGTTGCGACGCAGCGGGGTTTGCGCTTCGTTGGCGGCCAGCATCTTGCGGAAGTTCTTGATGCCCGAAGCTGCCAGGGTACGGATCGGGCCAGCCGATACGCAGTTGACGCGGGTGCCGTCCGGGCCCAGGGAGCCGGCCAGGTAACGTACGCCAGCTTCCAGCGAAGCCTTGGCCATGCCCATTACGTTGTAGTTCGGCATGGTGCGCTCGGCGCCCAGGTACGACAGGGTCAGCAGGCTGCCGTTGCGGCCTTTCATCATTTCGCGGCCAGCTTTGGCCAGGGCCACGAAGCTGTAGGCGCTGATGTCGTGAGCGATGCGGAAACCGTCACGGGTGGTGGCTTCGGTGAAGTCGCCGTCCAGTTGGTCGCCCGGGGCGAAGCCGACGGAGTGGACGATGCAGTCCAGGCCGTCCCACTTCTTGCTCAGTGCTTCGAAGACCTTGGCGATTTCTTCATCGCTGGCCACGTCGCACGGGAAGCACAGCTCAGGGCTCGAACCCCAGCCTTGGGCGAATTCTTCAACACGACCTTTGAGTTTGTCGTTCTGATAAGTGAAGGCAAGCTCAGCGCCCTCGCGATGCATGGCGGCAGCGATGCCGGATGCGATGGACAGCTTGCTGGCGACACCGACGATCAGTACGCGCTTACCGGCGAGAAAACCCATGTGTTGCTCCTCTTTCAGGTTATTGCGCAGTGGCTGGTGCCAAAAAAGCGGCTTCCAGCAACTGCTGTGTATACGGATGTTGGGGGGCGGCAAAGATACTTTGCGCGTCTCCCTGTTCGACCACTTGGCCATGCTTGACCACCATCAACTGGTGGCTCAGCGCTTTAACAACAGCCAGGTCATGGCTGATAAACAAATACGTCAGGTTGTACTTGGCTTGCAGTGAACGCAACAACTCCACCACTTGCCGCTGCACTGTCCGGTCGAGCGCCGAAGTCGGCTCGTCCAGCAGGATCAGCGCCGGTTTGAGCACCAAAGCCCGGGCAATGGCGATTCGTTGCCGTTGCCCACCGGAAAATTCGTGGGGGTAGCGGTGCCGGGTTTCCGGATCCAGACCTACCTCCTTCAATGCCGCAATAATCGCCGCTTCCTGCTCGGCGGCGGTGCCCATCTTGTGAATCCGCAGGCCTTCGCCAACGATGTCGCTCACGCACATCCGCGGGCTCAGGCTGCCAAACGGGTCCTGAAACACCACCTGCATCTCCCGACGCAACGGGCGAACCTCGTTCTGCGTCAGGCAGTCTAGCTGCTTGCCTTCAAAGCGAATGGCGCCTTTGCTGCCGATCAGCCGCAAAATTGCCAGACCCAGCGTGGATTTGCCGGAACCGCTTTCCCCCACGATCCCCAGGGTCTGACCCTGAGGCAGGCTGAAATTGATGCCGTCCACTGCCTTGACGTGATCCACCGTGCGCTTGAGCAGGCCTTTCTTGATCGGGAACCAGACTTTCAGGTCCTCGACCTCAAGCAGTGGCGCCCCGATTTTATTGGTCGCCGGGCCGCCGCTGGGTTCCGCACCGAGCAATTCCCGAGTGTACGGATGCTGCGGCGAACGGAACAGCTCTTCGCACGATGCCTGTTCGACGATGCATCCGCGCTGCATGACACATACGCGATGCGCAATTCTTCGCACCAGGTTCAAATCGTGACTGATCAGTAGCAGCGACATGCCCAATCGAGCCTGAAGTTCCTTGAGTAAATCGAGGATTTTCAGCTGAACGGTCACGTCCAGTGCGGTCGTCGGTTCGTCGGCGATCAGCAGTTCCGGCTCGTTGGCCAGGGCCATGGCGATCATCACGCGCTGGCGCTGGCCGCCGGACAGTTCATGGGGCAGGGCCTTGAGTCGCTTGTGCGGCTCCGGGATGCCGACCATCTCCAGCAATTCGAGCGTGCGTCTGGTCGCGACTTTACCGGTCAGGCCCTTGTGGATGCCCAACACCTCGTTGATCTGCTTCTCGATCGAGTGCAGCGGATTGAGCGAGGTCATCGGCTCCTGAAAAATCATCGCGATACGGTTGCCACGGATGTGGCGGATGGTCTTTTCGCTCAGACCCAGCAAGTTCTGCCCGGAATAGTTGATGCTGCCGGCCGGATGGCGGGCCATCGGGTAGGGCAGCAGGCGCAGGATCGAGTGCGCCGTCACCGATTTGCCCGATCCGGATTCACCGACCAAGGCCAGGGTCTCGCCGCGCTTGATATCGAAGCTGACGCCCTCGACCACCCGGTGTATGCGCTCGCCAAAGCCGAATTCGACGGCGAGGTCGCGCACTTCGATCAGATTGTCCTGATTCATTTCACTTCCTCGGGTCGAAGGCATCGCGAGCGGACTCGCCGATAAACACCAGCAAACTCAACATCAGCGCGAGCACAGCGAACGCGCTCATGCCCAGCCATGGGGCTTGCAGGTTGGATTTGCCCTGCGCGACCAGCTCGCCCAGCGACGGACTGCCGGCCGGCAAGCCGAAGCCGAGGAAGTCCAAAGCGGTGAGGGTGCCGATGGCGCCGGTGAGGATGAATGGCATGAACGTCATGGTCGAGACCATGGCATTGGGCAGGATGTGGCGGAACATGATTGCGCCATTCTGCATGCCCAGCGCCCGCGCCGCGCGCACGTATTCGAGGTTGCGGCCACGCAGGAACTCGGCGCGCACCACATCCACCAGGCTCATCCACGAAAACAGCAGCATGATCCCCAGCAGCCACCAGAAATTGGGCTGCACGAAACTAGCGAGAATGATCAGCAGATAAAGCACCGGCAAGCCCGACCAGATCTCCAGAAAGCGCTGGCCGGCCAGATCGACCCAGCCGCCGTAGAAACCCTGCAAGGCGCCGGCAATCACGCCGATGATCGAGCTCAACACGGTCAGCGTCAGGGCAAACAGCACCGAAATGCGGAAGCCGTAAATCACCCGTGCCAGCACATCGCGGCCCTGATCGTCAGTGCCCAGCAAGTTGTCCGCCGAGGGCGGGGCAGGGGCCGGGACTTTCAGGTCGTAGTTGATGCTTTGATAGCTGTAGGGGATCGGCGCCCACAACACCCACGCATCCTTGGCCTTGAGCAGTTCGCGGATGTACGGGCTCTTGTAGTTGGCTTCCAGCGGGAATTCGCCGCCGAAGGTGGTTTCCGGGTAGCGTTTGACCGCCGGGAAGTACCAGTTGTTGTCGTAATGCACCACCAGCGGCTTGTCGTTGGCGATCAGCTCGGCGCCCAGGCTCAGGCCGAACAGGATCAGAAACAGCCACAGCGACCACCAGCCGCGCTTGTTGGCCTTGAACAGTTCGAAGCGGCGGCGGTTGAGAGGGGACAGGTTCATCTCAATGCTCCCGGCTTTCGAAGTCGATGCGCGGATCGACCAGGGTGTAGGTGAGGTCGCCGATCAGTTTCACCACCAGCCCCAGCAGGGTGAAGATGAACAGGGTGCCGAACACCACCGGGTAATCGCGGTTGATCGCCGCTTCGAAACTCATCAGGCCCAGGCCGTCGAGGGAGAAGATCACCTCCACCAGTAACGAGCCGGTGAAGAAGATGCCTATGAACGCCGATGGGAACCCGGCAATCACCAACAGCATGGCGTTGCGGAACACATGGCCATAGAGCACGCGATGGCGGGTCAGGCCCTTGGCCTTGGCGGTGACCACGTACTGTTTGTTGATCTCGTCGAGGAAACTGTTTTTGGTCAGCAGGGTCATGGTCGCGAAGTTACCGATCACCAGTGCGGTCACTGGCAGTGCCAAGTGCCAGAAGTAATCGAGGATCTTGCCGCCGAGGCTCAGCTCATCAAAGTTGTTCGAGGTCAGGCCCCTGAGCGGAAACCAGTCCAGATAACTGCCGCCGGCAAACACCACGATCAGCAGAATCGCAAAGAGAAACGCCGGGATCGCATAGCCGACAATGATCGCCGAACTGGTCCAGACGTCGAAATGGCTGCCGTGTCGCGTGGCCTTGGCGATCCCCAGCGGGATTGACACCAGGTACATGATCAGTGTGCTCCACAGCCCCAGCGAGATCGACACCGGCATTTTTTCCTTGATCAGGTCGATGACCTTGGCGTCGCGGAAAAAACTGTCGCCGAAGTCCAGCGAGGCGTAGTTCTTGACCATGATCCACAGACGTTCCGGGGCCGATTTATCGAACCCGTACATGTGCTCGATTTCCTTGATCAGCGCCGGATCCAGCCCCTGTGCGCCGCGATAAGAGGAACCGGCCACCGAGACTTCGGCACCGCCGCCAGCGATGCGACTGGTGGCGCCTTCGAAGCCTTCCAGCTTGGCGATCATCTGCTCTACCGGGCCACCGGGCGCAGCCTGGATGATCACGAAGTTGATCAGCAGAATGCCGAACAGGGTCGGGATGATCAGCAGCAGTCGCCGAAATATATACGCCAGCATCTGATTACTCCGTGCCCGCAGGGTCGGCTTGCAGTTTGGTTTCGACTTCTATTGCCGGTTTGGCATCGGGCTTGACCCACCAGGTGCTCGTGCCGATGTCGTACTTGGGCGAAACTTTCGGATGGCCGATGTGATTCCAGTACGCCACACGCCAGGTCTTGATGTGCCAGTTGGGGATCACGTAATAGCCCCACTGCAACACGCGATCCAGCGCTCGGGCGTGGGCCACCAGGCTTTTGCGCGAATCGGCGTTGATCAGGTTCTCGACCAGTTGATCGACGATCGGATCCTTCAGCCCCATGGTGTTGCGACTGCTCGGTTTGTCGGCGGCGGCGCTCATCCAGTATTCGCGCTGCTCGTTACCCGGCGAGTTGGACTGCGCAAAGCTGCCGACCATCATGTCGAAATCTCGCGAACGCACGCGGTTGATGTACTGCGAGACGTCGACGCGGCGGATCACCAGTTCGATGCCAAGGTCGCTGAGGTTGCGCTTGAGCGGCAACAGCACGCGTTCAAAATCGGTCTGCGCCAGCAAGAACTCAATGACCACCGGTTTGCCGGTGGCGTCGACCATTTTGTCATCGACGATCTTCCAGCCAGCCTCTTGCAGCAGTTGGTAGGCCTCACGTTGTTGGGTACGGATCATGCCGCTGGCGTCGGTCTTCGGGTTCTCGAAGGCTTCGCTGAATACCTGCGCTGGCAGTTTGCTGCGGAACGGGTCGAGGATCGCCACCTGGTCAGCGTCGGGCAATCCGGTGGCGGCCATTTCCGAGTTCTCGAAATAGCTGCGCGTGCGTGTATACGCGCCGTTGAACAACTGCTTGTTGGTCCATTCGAAATCGAACAGCAGGCCCAGCGCCTGACGTACCCGGACATCCTGGAACACCGCACGGCGCAAGTTGAAGACAAAACCCTGCATGCCAGTCGGGTTGCTGTTGGGGATCAACTCCTTGATCAGGCGACCTTCAGTCACCGCCGGGACGTTGTAGGCGTTGGCCCAGTTCTTGGCGGTCATTTCCAGCCAATAGTCGAACTGTCCGGCTTTCAGCGCTTCCAGCGCGACAGTGTTGTCACGGTAGTAATCGGTGGTCATCGTGTCGAAGTTGTAGAACCCGCGATTGACCGGCAGATCCTTGCCCCAGTAGTCCTTGACTCGCTCGTAGCGCACCGAGCGGCCAGCCTTCACTTCGGTGACTTTGTACGGGCCGCTGCCCAGCGGAATTTCCAGATTGCCCTTGCTGAAGTCGCGATCGGCCCACCAGTGTTTTGGCAGCACTGGCAGTTGACCCAGGATCAGCGGCAGTTCGCGGTTGTTGGTGTGCTTGAACTTGAACAGTACTTTGAGCGGATCTTCAGCGACAACTTCGGCGACATCGTTGTAGTAGCCGCGAAACAGCGGCGAGCCTTCCTTGGTCAGAGTCTGGAAGCTGAACACCACATCGTCGGCGCGCACCGGGTGACCATCGTTGAAGCGTGCTTCGGGTCGCAGGTAAAACCGTACCCAGCTGTTGTCCGGGGCCTTTTCGATCTTGCCGGCGATCAAGCCGTACTCGGTGAAGGGCTCGTCGAGGCTGTGCTTGGTCAGGGTGTCGTAGATTTGTCCGATGTCATCGGCCGGTACGCCTTTGCTGATAAACGGGTTGAGGCTGTCGAACCCTCCGAACCCGGCCTGGCGAAAGATCCCGCCCTTGGGCGCGTCGGGGTTCACGTAATCGAAATGCTTGAAATCGGCCGGGTATTTCGGCGGCTCGTTGTACAGGGTCACGGCGTGTTGCGGGGCGGCCAAGGCCAGCCCGGCGAACAGCATGCCGCTGGCCTGCACGAGCAGGGCGCGGATAGGCTTCATTGATCTTTCTCCGAAGACTTCAGCCACCACGCACTCAGGCCCAGGGTGTAGGGCGGCGTGGTGACGAAGGCCAACCGGTTGCGGTAGGCCAGACGGTGATAATTGATGTACCAGTTGGGAATGATGTAGTGCTGCCAGAGCAGCACGCGGTCGAGTGCCTTGCCGGCGGCGACCTGCTCATCGCGGGTTTGCGCGGCGAGCAATTGTTCAAGCAGGTGATCGACCACCGGGTTGGCGATGCCTGCGTAATTCTTGCTGCCCTTGACCCCGACCTGACTGGAATGGAAGTACTGCCATTGTTCAAGGCCGGGGCTGAGTGTCTGGTTGAGCGTCATCAGGATCATGTCGAAATCGAACTGGTCCAGACGTTGTTTGTACTGTGCGCGGTCTACCGTGCGCAGGCGGGCGTCGATGCCGATACTCTTGAGGTTCTCGATATACGGCTGAAGGATGCGTTCCAGGTTCGGGTTGACCAGCAGCAGTTCGAAACTCAGTGGCTGGCCGGCGGCGTTGCGCAGGCGCTGACCGTTGAGCTTCCAGCCAGCCTCTGCCAGCAGCGCCAGGGCATTGCGCATGGTTTCCCGCGGGATACCGCGCCCGTCGGTCTGCGCCAACGTGAACGGTTCGGTGAACAGTTTGGCCGGCAATTGATCCTTGTACGGCTTGAGCATCAGCCATTCATGTCCAACCGGTACGCCGCTGGCGCTGAATTCGCTGTTGGGGTAGTAACTGGTGGTGCGTTTGTAGGCGTCGCTGAACAGCGCGCGATTGGTCCACTCGAAATCGAACATCAGGCCCAGGGCTTCGCGGGTTTTGACGTCGGCGAAGGTTGCGCGCCGGGTGTTCATGAACAGGCCCTGACTCTGGGTCGGAATCTGATGCGGGATCTGCGCTTTGATCACCTCGCCACGGCGCACGGCCGGGAAGTTGTAGCCGTTGGCCCAATTCTTGGCCTGATGCTCAATGTAGATGTCGAACTCACCGGCCTTGAACGCTTCGAACGCCACGTCGCTGTCGCGGTAGAACTCGACCTCCATGCGATCGAAGTTGTACTTGCCGCGATTGACCGGCAAGTCCTTGCCCCAGTAGTCCTTGACCCGTTCGAAAATCAACTGACGACCCGGCGTCACCGAGGTAATGCGATACGGCCCACTGCCCAGCGGCGGCTCGAAGGTCGTGGCCTTGAAGTCGCGATCCTTCCAATAGTGCTGCGCCAGCACCGGCAGTTCACCGAGGCGCAGGATCAACAGAGGATTGCCGGAGCGCTTGAGCACGAAGCGGATGCGCTGTTTGTTGAGAATGTCGACCCGCAGCACTTCCTGTAGCGCCGTGCGGTATAGCGGGTGGCCTTCCTTGAGCAGCAGGCGATAGGAGAACGCCACGTCGTAGGCGGTGATCGGCGTACCATCGTGAAAGTGTGCTTCAGGGCGCAGATTGAACACCACCCAGCTGCGATCTTCGCTGTACTCCACCGATTGCGCGATCAAGCCGTAACTGGAGGCCGGTTCATCGCCGGACGGCGAGTACTGGCCGGTGCCGACCATTAGCGGCTCGTTCAGTTCGTTGATGCCGTACTGAAGAAAATTCCCGGTGGATACAGGGCTGCTGCCCTTGAACGTGTACGGATTGACCGTATCGAAGGTGCCAAACGCCATCACCCGCAACGTACCGCCCTTGGGCGCTTGCGGGTTGACCCAGTCGAAATGGGTAAATCTGGCCGGGTACTTGAGCGTGCCGAACTGCGCATAACCGTGACTTTCGGTAATCGTCGCGCTTGCGGGTGAGCTCAAGGCCAGGCTGATCAGGAACAGGAGGAGGGGACGCTTCAAGTCAGATCCGATCCAGGCGGCTTGGGCTTTGTGGGCCGTACAGTAACAGCTTGTCTGGACAGGAAAAAGATGTGGGTTAATGCGGGGTTAATCGTTTGCGCGAAGAGCCCCTCACCCTAACCCTCTCCCAGGGGGAGAGGGGACTGAATGGGGGATGTTGTAGAGGTGCGCCGACCTGAAATTGCGTTGCTGAATCCGTAATCGACGGGATCTTTCATCTCGATGCAAGGCACAAGACACTCCGCTCGGCCCCCACTCCCTTCGGGAGCAGAGCTGGGGTGAGGGGGATGGATCTTGAGAACACTACAAAACCTCCATCCAAAAAAGAGCCCCTGAATTCAGGGGCTCTTTTGTCAGTGCGGCTGGTAAACCGTGAGCATCTGCCCCGGCTTCAACGCTTTACCCGCACCCGGATTCCAGCGCTTGAGATGCTGCATCTCAACGTTGAAACGCTTGGCCACGACGTACAACGTATCGCCGCGTTTGACCTTGTACTGAGTCTGCTGCGCGCTGTCGTCCTTGCCTTTGCTCTTGGTGTTGGCCGCAATCACCGTATTGACCCGGCCGGACTTGCGAGCCGGAGCACGCTTGGTGGTGTCCTGCATCACCAGGGTCTGACCGACCTTCAGGTTCTTGCCGGTCAGCTTGTTCCAGCGTTGCAGGTCTTTCACTTCGACCTTGTTGGCCTTGGCGATTGAGCCGAGATTGTCGCCACGCTTGACGCGGTAAGCGCGCTTGAGTTTCGCCACTTCTGTCGGGTCGGCACCGTCGAACACCGGTTTCAGTGAGCGCGGGCTGATCAGTTCGTCAGGCCGCATGGTCTGCAGGCTGGCGGTCAGCAGTTGCGCCTTGGACGTCGGCACCAGCAAATGCTGAGGACCGTCGATGGTGGTGCGCTGCTTGAAGGCCGGATTGAGCTGGAACAGTTCGTCTTCATCGATGTTGGCAACGGCAGCGACTTTGGACAGGTCCATGCGCTGGTTGATTTCGACGACCTGGAAGTACGGCTCGTTGGCGATAGGGTTGAGGTTCACACCGTAGGCTTCCGGCGCCAGCACCACTTGCGACAGGGCCAGCAGTTTCGGCACGTACGCCTGGGTTTCCGCCGGCAGCGGCAGGTTCCAGTAGTCGGTCGGCAGACCGAGCTTCTCGTTGCGCTCGATGGCGCGGCTGACCGTGCCTTCACCGGCGTTGTAAGCCGCCAGCGCCAGCAGCCAGTCGCCGTTGAACATGTCATGCAGACGGGTCAGGTAATCCATCGCCGCGGTGGTCGAGGCGGTGATGTCGCGACGGCCGTCGTAGAAGCGGGTCTGACGCAAGTTGAAGTAACGCCCCGTGGAAGGGATGAATTGCCAGAGACCCACCGCATCGGCCCGGGAGTAGGCCATTGGGTTGTAGGCGCTTTCAATCACTGGCAGCAGGGCCAGTTCCAGCGGCATGTTGCGTTCTTCGAGGCGTTCGACGATGTAATGAATGTAGAGGCTGCCGCGTTCACCGGCATTCTCGAGAAAAGAGGGATTACTGGCGAACCACAGGCGCTGTTGCTCGATGCGCGGGTTTACACCGAGGCCTTCCTGCAACTGGAAGCCCTGGCGCATGCGTTCCCAGATGTCCTGGGGAACCTGTGGGCTGGGCTTCTCGGTCAGCCAGATCGGCTTCTGCTTGGCTCGCGCAGCAATGTTTGGCGTATGTGTCGCTTCAGTCTGCGGAGCGTGGCTGGAACAGCCCGCCAGCGTGGCGGACACAGCCACCGCGATGGCTTGCGCCAGGCGGGTCAATGCGTCTGAATTGACGGACTTACGTATGAATGACGACATTGGCTGGAAGTAAGTTCCGGGCAAAAATGTCGGGCGATTCTAGAAAGCGCACCCCCTGCGGTCAACCATTCAGAATTTTTGTACCAAGCGGCGGGGCACTTAGAACTTATCTTTCCATGCCCGCAGGGCCGCAAAAACCTCACTCGGCGCCCGGTTTTGAGCGCCCGCCCGTTCGTCCACTTTTTGTGTAACTAATGTTTCAGTGGTGCGCAAAAACGGATTTGTAAGCTTTTCCAGGGCCAGGGTGGAGGGCAGGGTCATGACACCGTTTTGCCGTTGTTGGGTGACTTTTTCCAGACGGGCGGCAATGTCCGGGTTGCCCGGCTCGACCGCTGCGGCAAACTTCAGATTGCTCAGGGTGTATTCATGGGTGCAGTAGACCAGCGTATCTTCTGGCAAGGCGGCGAGACGGCCGAGCGAGTGATGCATCTGCTCCGGGGTGCCTTCGAACAACCGGCCGCACCCGGCGGCAAACAGCGTGTCGCCGCAGAACAGCAGGCCGTGGTGGTAATAGGCAATGTGTCCCAAGGTGTGACCGGGCACGGCATAGACATCGAAGTCCCAGCCGAGCACGCTGACCTTGTCGTTGTCCTTGAGGGCAATATCCCGCGCCGGGATGTTTTCGCTGGCCGGACCATAAACGGTCGCGCCGCTGGCCTGCTTCAGGCGCTCGACGCCGCCAACGTGGTCATGGTGATGGTGGGTGATCAGGATGTCGCTCAGCACCCAGCCTGGATGCGCGGCCAGCCAAGCCTGTACGGGCGCGGCATCGCCCGGATCGACCACGGCACAGCGTTGGGTGCGGTGATCCTGTAACAACCAGATGTAGTTGTCGGTGAACGCGGGCAGGGCACTGATCTGTATCATCGTCGGAATTCGCCAAGCGGAAAACATTGGCGCATCTTAGTAGTTCCTGGCGCGTTGGAGAATGACATGACCGATAAAGCGTTCGCTCAGGCTGATCCGGACTGGCTGGCGTTGATCAGCGCCGCCCGTGAATGGCTGTCGGGCCCGCTCGGGCAATTTCTGTTGGATGAAGAACGGCGCATGCTCGAAGACGAGTTGGGCCGCTTCTTTGGCGGCTATCTCGTGCATTACGGCCCATCGGCCGACACCCCGCCCTCGGCACCGCAAGTGCAGCGCAACGTGCGGCTCGGTGCGCCGCTGCCGGGTGTCGAGATCGTCTGCGAAGAGCAGGCGTGGCCATTGAGCGAACACGCCGCCGATGTAGTGGTCATGCAGCATGGTCTGGATTTCTGCCTGTCGCCCCATGGCCTGTTGCGCGAAGCCGCGAGCAGCGTGCGTCCAGGCGGGCATTTGCTGATCATCGGCATCAATCCCTGGAGCACTTGGGGCCTGCGTCATGTATTCGCCCATGACGCCTTGCGCCAGGCGCGTTGCATTTCGCCGTCGCGGGTTGCCGACTGGCTCAATCTGCTGGGGTTTGCGCTGGAGAAACGCCGCTTCGGGTGCTATCGTCCGCCGCTCGCGTCGCCCAAGTGGCAGGCCCGGCTGGCTGGCTGGGAACGCAAGGCCGGTGACTGGCAACTGTCGGGCGGCGGCTTCTATTTATTGGTGGCGCGCAAGATTGTGGTCGGGCTGCGGCCCCTGCGTCAGGAGCGTCGCGAGCCGATGGGCAAGCTGATTCCGCTGCCGATGGCCAAGGTCAACCGTCGCCGCATCGAACCGTAAACCTTCTTTTTTATAGTGGCCGGACCTGCTCCGGCCGCGGTCATCGTCAATCCGCGATTGGCGAGGCACGTATTTTTTCTGGATAGATTGGCATGAGCGAAAGCGTCGATAACGTAGAACTGTTCACCGATGGCGCCTGCAAGGGCAACCCCGGCCCGGGCGGCTGGGGTGCTTTGCTGGTGTGCAAGGGCGTTGAGAAGGAGTTGTGGGGCGGCGAAGCCAACACAACCAACAACCGCATGGAACTGCTCGGCGCCATTCGCGGCCTTGAGGCTTTGAAGCGTCCATGTGAAGTGTTGCTGGTGACCGACTCGCAGTACGTCATGAAGGGCATCAACGAGTGGATGGCCAACTGGAAGAAGCGTGGCTGGAAAACCGCCGCGAAGGAACCGGTGAAGAACGCTGATCTGTGGAAAGAGCTGGATGAACAGGTCAACCGCCACAAGGTCACGTGGAAGTGGGTGCGCGGACACATTGGCCATCACGGCAACGAGCGGGCTGACCAGTTGGCTAACCGTGGCGTTGATGAAGTGCGCGGGTACAAGCAGACCTGATTACCGGGAAATGAACAGGCTCAGGCGCACAGGGGCTTATGGTGACTGGTTTTCCGGTGTTTTTTCCCTGGTCACCAGCAGGCTCAACATCACCGATCCCAGGAGCACACCCCCCACCACCGCCAGCGACCACTCCACCGGCATGTGAAACCACGGCATCAAGGTCATCTTGCCGCCAATGAATACCAGCACAATCGCCAAACCGTACTTGAGCAGATGAAAGCGGTCGGCCATGTCCGCCAGCAGGAAGTACAGCGCACGCAGGCCCATGATCGCGAAAATGTTCGAGGTGAAGACGATAAACGGGTCGGTGGTGACGGCGAAGATCGCCGGGATGCTGTCGACCGCAAACATCAGATCGCTGGCCTCAATCAGCACCAGCACCAGAAACATTGGCGTTGCCCAGCGTACGCCGTTCTGCAAGACAAAAAACCGTTCGCCATGAAAACCGCTGGTGACGCGCAGATGCCCGCGCACCCAGCGCAATAAAGGATTTTTGTCCAGATCTGGCTGCTGATCGGCGAACACCAGCATCTTGATCCCGGTGATGATCAGGAATACGCCGAAGGCATACAGAAGCCATTCAAACTGCGAGACCAGCCACACACCGGCGAAAATCATCACCGCGCGCATCACGATTGCCCCCAGCACACCGTACAGCAGCACCCGGCGCTGCAACTCCGGCGGCACTGCGAAGTAGCTGAAGATCATCACGAAGATGAACATGTTGTCGATCGACAGCGATTGCTCGATCAGATAACCGGTGAGGAATTCCAGGGTTTTCTGTCGGGCGATTTCGCCGCCGAACGCGCCGTGCAGATACCACCAAAGCAGGGCTGCGAACGACAGGGCCAACAGGCACCAGGCAATGACCCAGGCCAAGGCTTCGCGAACGGATACCCGATGCGCCTTGCGCCCCCCGAACACAAACAAATCCAATGCCAGCATGGCAAGAACGAAGACGATGAAGGCGCCCCACATCCAGGGTTCGCCGATATTGATGTTCGTGGCTGGCATGTCACGCTCCCTGTCTTTGGGTTGTAAGAGGGTCAGACGAGGCCATGCTAACGACGAGTTTGGAGCAAAGAAAAATCGTTTATTTCTGGGTCAGAGTTCGTTAAAACCGAAGTGTCGGGGGGTAAAGCGGCAACCCGATTCTTGCTCGTTTTCCGGAAAACATGTTTGGTGCTTCAACGAAAAAACTCTCCCGGCGTTTCTCCAAACTGTTGACGAAACGCCGCGATAAACGCCGACGTCGAGTCATAACCACAGGCCAGCGCGACGTCCGTGACGCGCTCGCCTTTCTCCAGCGGTGTCAGCGCACCGAGCAGACGCAAGCGTTGGCGCCAGGCTCGGAATGTCAGGCCTGTGTCGCGCAGAAAAAGGCGTGTGAGGGTCTTTTCGGTGACGTCGAACTTCTCGCTCCAGTGGCTCAGCGTGGTCTGCTGTTCCGGGTGTTGCTCAAGGCTTTGGTAGATCTGCCGCAAGCGCGGATCCTGCGGCAGTGGCAGCATCAGGTCTATGTGCGGTGCATCGACCAGTTGATCGAGGATCACCTGCGCGAGGCGCCCGTGCGCGCCGTTCTGGTCGTATTCCACCGGCACCTGGCTGAAGGCGCGGATCAGTTCTCTGAGCAAGTCGCTGACGCCGAGGACATGGCAATGTTCAACCGCCCAGCCGGCGACGCTGCAATCGATGTACAGGCTGCGCATTTCGGTGTGCGGCGAGCTGAATACCCGATGCGGCACGCCCGCCGGAATCCACACCGCACGCTCCGGCGGCGCGACAAAACGCCCGGCGCTGGTCTGCACTTCAAGTACGCCCTGAATCGCATAGGACAACTGCACCCACGGATGGCTGTGGCGCCGGGTGAGTGCGCGATTGGGTAGCGATTCGGTGCGTCCGTACAGCGGGCGTGGCAGGCTGGGCAGCCCGGGAATACTGCGCCGGATGCTTTTGTCATGTCCTTTAGGCGGCATCTGAAGGCTCTTCGGCGTTAGTCGGTAATAGCCTGTCACGTTAGAGTCGTCGGCACGCACTGGCAACCCCCGGATGAACACACTATGACGCGCCCAAGATTCCTGCCTGACAATTTCACCCTGACACTGATAGGCGTCGTGCTGCTAGCCAGCTTCCTGCCCGCCAGCGGTCAGGTCGCGGTCGGCTTCGGCTGGCTGACCAACATTGCCATCGCGCTGCTGTTTTTCCTGCACGGCGCCAAACTGTCGCGGGAATCGATCATCGCCGGTGCTGGCCATTGGCGCCTGCACCTGTTGGTGTTCGGCCTGACTTTTGTCCTTTTCCCGCTATTGGGGCTGGCGCTCAAACCGTTGTTGTCGCCGCTGATCGGCGACCAGTTGTACATGGGCATGCTTTACCTCTGCGCGCTGCCTGCCACGGTGCAGTCGGCGATTGCCTTCACCTCGCTGGCGCGGGGCAATATCCCGGCGGCGATTTGCAGCGCGGCGGCATCCAGCCTGTTCGGGATTTTCCTCACGCCGTTGCTGGTGACGTTGCTGCTCAACGTGCACGGCGACGGCGGTTCGACCCTCGATGCGATCCTGAAAATCAGCATGCAACTGCTGCTGCCATTCATTGCCGGTCAGATTGCCCGTCGCTGGATTGGCGCGTGGGTGGGGCGTAACAAGAACTGGCTGAAGTTTGTCGATCAGGGCTCGATTCTGCTGGTGGTGTACGGCGCTTTCAGCGAGGCGGTCAACGAAGGTATCTGGCATCAGATCCCGCTCATCGAGTTGTTGGGGCTGGTGCTGGTCTGCTGCATCTTGCTGGCACTGGTGCTGGTGGCGTCAACACTGCTGGGCAAGGCGTTTGGCTTCAGCCAGGAAGACCGCATCACCATTCTGTTCTGCGGCTCGAAAAAGAGCCTGGCCACCGGCGTGCCGATGGCTCAGGTGTTGTTTGCCGGCAGCACCATCGGCGTGCTGATTTTGCCGCTGATGCTGTTCCACCAGATTCAACTGATGGTCTGTGCGGTGCTGGCGCAGCGTTATGCGAACCGGCCGGAATCGGTGCCGGAGCTGATGGCGCAGGTAGACCCTTAGGTCGTAGAGCGCGCGAACAGCGGGGTCATTGGCCTAAGACAGGGTCTACATCTACGCTGTTCAGCTACCGACGATTAAATGAGATCTTGGGTCATGGCAAAAATAAAAGACAAGGACAAGAAAAAATCCGCCAAACACCGCGCCCTTGAACCGGCAAAGCTGAAAAACAAGGATTATCTCGAGCAGTTGCGCCGCCTGCATATCGAGGTGGTCAAGCTTCAGGAATGGGTCAAGGCCAAGGGCATCAAGATCTGCATTGTTTTCGAGGGGCGCGACGGTGCCGGCAAGGGCGGGACGATCAAGGCGCTGACAGATCGTGTCAGTCCGCGGGTCTTTCGTGTCGTAGCGCTGCCGGCACCGACTGATCGCGAAAAAAGTCAGATGTATATCCAACGCTACCTGCCGCACTTGCCGGCCGCCGGCGAGGTGGTGATTTTTGATCGCAGTTGGTACAACCGTGCCGGCGTCGAACGTGTAATGGGCTTTTGCAGTGAAGAGCAGGTGGACGGTTTCCTCAAGGTGGTGCCGGCGGTGGAGCGAGCCATCGTCGATTCCGGCGTGATCCTGCTCAAGTACTGGCTGGAGGTCAGCGAGCAAGAACAGACCCGACGCCTTCAAGCGCGGATACAGGATGGGCGCAAGATCTGGAAACTGACGCCCATGGACCTCAAGTCCTACAGTCGCTGGTATGACTATTCACGGGCCCGGGATGCCATGTTTGCGGCAACGGATTCCGAGCATGCCCCGTGGCGAGTGGCTGATTCGAACGACAAACGCCGGGCGCGCTTGAACATCATCACCGATCTGCTTAGCCGCATCCCGTACAAGGAAGTCGAGCGTGAGCCGGTGATTCTGCCCAAACGCCAGAAACCCGGTGACTATCAGGAGCTGGATCACCCCTTCAAACGTGTGCCGGAAAAGTTCTGAAGTAGCGCTGGCGCATCTGCTCCAGCGGTAGTCCGGTGCAGCCGTTACGCGCGCTCGAAGCCACGGTTATGGCCGAGACTTTCTGTCAGGTCGTGATGGCGAACTCCACGTCAAACGTCGGTAATCGATAAAAGGTCATTCAAACGTCCCGGAATAACGCACCGCCGCAGCCGCCCGTGATGGCACGTTCAGCGTGCGCAACAACGAAGACACATGAATCCTCACTGTAAACGGCGAGATATCCAGCGCCCGGGCAATTTCCTTGTTGGTCTTGCCCTGAGCGATCAACCGCAACACGTCCTGCTGACGGGGCGTGAGGGCGGTGCCGGTCTCCAGCGGCAACAGGCCTGACGGGGCGAATTTCACCAACACTTCACCTTCACGGATCGCCAGGATCGCCTGGCCGATCTCGCCCGGGGCAATGTTTTTGCCGATGAAGCCGTCGATGCCGGCGGTCATGACTTCACCGATCAACGTTTCATCATCGACCATCGACACCACGATCAGGGTGGTACGCGGCAGGCGTCGGCGCAGTTCAGCGAGCTGGCTGACGCAGGTGAGTCCGGGAAAGCGCAGATCCAGAATCAGCGTGTCCGGCTCGTCGCCGCAGGGCAGCAGCGCCATTACGCTGGCCAGGTCGCCAGCCTCTTCGATACTCGCGTCGGGCAGCAGGCGCCGGACAGTGCGCAGCATGGCCTCGCGAAACATCGGGTGATCGTCGGCTATGATAATTCGGCATGTCATGGCGTGACCCTCCCTGGGTCAGGCTTGTTCTTGGCAAACACCTTAGCATTGGGCGCTTGGATTGCCTGTAGGCTCATTCCGAATATGACGATTGCGGCACAAGGACGTTAACGATGAAGTTCGAGAAAAACACCGAACTCGACCAGGCCAACCTGCGCATTTTCATCGCTGGCATTGCCGTGGTTTATATCGGTGTACTGGGTTTTTTGCCGGGCCAACGCTTCGATACTTACCTGCCTGTGGTCACGTATATCTGTCTGTTTTTGCTGGCTTCGATTGTGCTGCGTCAGACGATTGTGCGCTGGCCGGGGCATTACCCGGCACGACGGATTTTCGCCATGGTTCACGATTACACCGGCACCTGTTTCGGGCTGGTGGTTGGCGGCGAAGCGGCGTTGCCGCTTTATGCGGTGATCATCTGGGTCAACCTCGGCAACGGCATGCGATACGGCTCGCGCTATCTGGCGATTGCCACGGTGTTGGCGTTGCTGGCGCTGCTCTGCGTTTATCGCCTGACGCCGGTGTGGCAGGCGCAACCGTTCATGGTGTTGATGCTGATGCTCACCAGCACGGTGATCCCGTTCTACGCGCACCTGCTGCTGGAACGCACGCGCAAGGCCTCCGAGGAAGCGGTCGCGGCCAATCTGGAGAAGTCGCGGTTTCTCGCCCAGGCCAGCCATGATTTGCGTCAGCCGATTCACTCCATCGGCCTGTTTACCGCGTGCCTGCGTGAGTCGAGGCTGGGGGATGAGGAGCGGCGGCTGGTCGACAACATCGACCGTTCGCTGCTGAATGTGTCGCAGTTGTTCCGCTCGATTCTCGACCTGTACACCCTCGATAACGGGCGGATTCTGCCAAAACTGCAAACCCTGAATCTGGGCGAATGGCTTGCCGATCTGATCCGCGAGAATGCCGAAGCCGCGCGTTGGGCTGGCGTGGAACTGCGCTTGCGACCCTGTCATTACTGGGTTCGAACCGATCCGTCGCTGCTCGCGACCATGGTGCAGAACGTGCTTTCCAACTGTTTCAAATATGGTGCGCAGCGGCCGGTGCTGATCGGTGTGCGCACGCGCGGAGCAGGGCTGGCTATCGTGATTTACGATCAGGGCAGCGGCATTGCCGAAGAGCATTTGCCAAAGGTATTCGAGGAGTTCTACCGGGTTCGCCAAGTGCGTGACAAAGATGTCGAAGGTGTGGGGCTGGGCCTGTCGATCGTCAAGCGCCTGGGGCAGTTGATTGATCTTGATGTCGCGTTGCGCTCGCGAATCGGTCGGGGTACGGCTGTCATCATGTCGGGGCTGCCCACGACTGCGCCGCCGCAGCTATCGGTCAATCGCGATGAAGCGCGCCAGGTCGGCCTGTTGACCGGGCTGAAGGTGTGTCTGGTGGAGGATGATCGCAACGTATTGATGGCAACATCGGCGTTGTTGGAGCGCTGGGGCTGCGTGGTGCAGGCCGAGCTGACGGGGCAGGACTTGACCACCGACTGCGACATCATTGTTGCCGATTATGATCTTGGCACCCATGCCACGGGTATCGAGTGTATTGACGAGGTGCGTCGCCAACGCGGCTGGGCAGTGCCGGCGATGATCATCACCGGGCATGACATCGAAAAAATACAGGCGGCCTTGCACGACCGCCAAATTGCCATCCTGTCCAAACCGGTACGCCCGGTCGAGTTGCGCGCGACCTTGCGTACCCTGCGCGACCGGCAAACCGCACCGGTCGAGCAGGTTTGAGTCAACGCTTGCAGAGGTAATCCTGAGTGATGGTGGTTTGCAGGCAGTTGTACTGACCCATGGTGCGGCAGATGTTTTTCTCCGAACCGGTGACCTCGGCGTTTTTGTAGCCCCAGGTCTTGCAGCGCTGTGCAGCGACGGTCAGGCCTTGTTCGGCGCTGGTCTGGCCGCTTTCGAACTGGCCCAGCTCGTAGGAGACCTGGACGACACCATTGTCCTTGCTGCCGCCAGTGGCTTCCCATTGTTTTGGTGTAGCGCAGCCGGTCAAAAACAGGGAGGCGAGGGTGAGAGTTGCGATCAGGGTTTTCATGACGGAACGTAGTCCTTTACCGAGGAAGAGGCATTATTGAAATGGAAGCGGCGAGGCACCTTTCGGCAGGCATGACAGCGGTGGCGTCATGATGCCCATGGTCGCCACAGCGATGATTGCGCCGCTGGGCAACTGGCAGTTGTATTCACCGGCCGGGGTATAAGCGGTGTAGTAGGTGAGGGTGCTGTCGTTACGGATGTTGTCGATTTTCGAGACCGGTTTGCCGATGACGGTCTGGGCGCGCTCTTTCATGCTGGCTTCAGTGGGCTTGACGGTCTGGCAACCGACGAGACCGAGCAGCAGCGCACTGACGACGGTGACTTTGTAGAGGTGTGCATGCGGTTTCATGGTGTTTCTTCCTTGGTGTTGTTCTGATTTCCAGGCACAACGATCCTGTGCACCGCCAAGCGGCAGTGTTGAGGAACATCGGGGGTTGCGGGGGAATATAGCGCCGGGCGGCAGAGCGGTCGATTAGCACAAATGTGCTAGTGCGGCGCCCAACGGACGGCACTTCGGAGCCGACCGTTGGGTCGCGGGAGCGTTTATTGAGGGCTGTTGAACTGGTCGGAATTACTGCCCGTCATCAGTACCGTGGCGACTCGATCCGAGCCCACACCCACGCGGTAATAGGCGAGGCGATTGGCGCCGATTCGGTCAGCGCCATCAGCCACACCGCTGCCCATCCTGCGGGATGACAACGATACGGAGCGATAGTCGTTTCACTTCCTTGCAGGCAGGGGCAAGAAGGAAATCAGTCTAAAAACGCCATCCCGGTTTTCTGTGCGTTTGCTAGGCTCAAAGATGTAGGTGAAGACGCAGACTGATGCGCAATCGGATAGCAAGGGGACGTGGGGCGCGTTCCGAAGGGTACACGGTTAGAAAGATCTCCGCGCTGAGATCCAGCCCTTACGCCGTGTGAAGCAGCCGAGGCCGTACTTTTTCAATTTCGCCCGGTACTGTGAGAAGCCTGATAAACCTTGTAAGCCAGAGACCAGCACTGGCCGCCTACTCGAACACCAAAGCCCGCTTCGTGCGGGCTTTGTCGTTCTTGCAGCGCTAGATCTGCTTGAGTGCGTGGGCTAGATCGGCGCGCAGGTCTTCGATGTCTTCGACACCCACGGACAAACGCACCAAGCCGTCACCGATGCCCAGTTTCGCCCGGGTTTCAGGCGGAATGGTGGCGTGGGTCATGATCGCCGGGTGCTCGATCAGGCTCTCGACGCCACCCAGGCTTTCGGCCAACGCGAAGATTTCCACGTTCTCCAGGAAGCGCCGCGCGCCAGCCAGATCAGTGTTCAGATCCACGGAAATCATCCCGCCGAAACCGCGCATCTGCCGCTTGGCCAGCTCATGCTGCGGGTGCGACGCCAGCCCCGGGTAGTAGACGTGTTTGACCTGCGGCTGCTGCTCGAGCCACTGCGCCAGATCCAGTGCGTTGCTGCAATGGCGCTCCATGCGCAGCGCCAGGGTTTTCACTCCGCGCAGCGTCAGAAACGCATCGAACGGCCCGGAAATCGCCCCGACGGCGTTCTGCAAGAAGCCCAGACGCTCAGCCAGTTCGGCATTTTCCCCGACCACGGCGATGCCGCCGATCACGTCGGAGTGACCGTTCAGATACTTGGTGGTCGAGTGCAGCACGATGTCGAAACCCAACTCCAACGGACGCTGGATGTACGGGCTGGCGAAGGTGTTGTCGGCCACGCTGATGATCCCGCGGGCACGGCAGATGCGCGCGATGGCGGCCAGATCCGACAGGCTCAGCAGCGGATTGGTCGGTGTCTCGACCATGACCATGCGCGTGTCGTCCTGCAGCGATGCTTCGAACGCTGAAAGGTCAGTCAGATCGACGTAGCTGAAACGATGCCCGGCGCTGCGTTGGCGCACTTTGTCGAACAACCGGAATGTGCCGCCGTACAGATCATTGCCGGAAATGACGTGTGAACCGGCATCGAGCAGTTCCAGCACCGTGGAAATCGTCGCCAGCCCGGAAGCGAAAGCAAACGCCCGGGTGCCACCCTCCAGATCCGCCACGCAGCGCTCAAGGGCAAAACGCGTCGGGTTGTGCGAGCGCCCGTAATCGAAGCCCTTGTGTACGCCGGGGCTGTCTTGCAGGTAGGTGGAGTTGGCGTAGATTGGCGGCATCAGCGCCCCGGTGGTCGGGTCAGGCTCCTGCCCGGCATGGATCACCCGGGTCGCGAAGCCTTGGGCGTTTTTGTCGTGCTGACTCATGCGAGGGATCTCCGTAATTGGTTGAGCATGTCGGTGCGAGTGATCAGGCCATGGAAGCCTGAAGCGTCGGCAATGATGGCGACGAGGCCGCGGCTGAGCACCGATTCCAGCTCAGCAAGGGGGGCGCCGGGCGCAAGGGTTTGCAGTTTGTCAGTCATCACGCTGGAGACTGACTGGCTGAAGCGTGCGGCGTCTTCGTGAACGGCCAGCAGAATGTCTGATTCGTCGATCACGCCGACCAGTTGTTTGCCTTCAACCAGCACCGGCAGTTGCGAAACGTCCGCCAGGCGCATGCGCTGGAACGCGGTGAGCAACGTGTCGTCGGGGCCGACACTGATGACGCGGCCGTCCTCGAAACGTCGGGCGATCAAGTCCCGCAGATCGCCATAACCCTTGCGCTGTAACAGGCCCTGATCGGTCATCCATTGGTCGTTGTAGACCTTCGACAAGTAGCGGGTGCCGGTGTCGCAGACAAAACTCACGACGCGCTTCGGCTCGGTCTGTTCGCGGCAATAACGCAATGCTGCGGCGAGCAGGGTGCCGGTGGATGAGCCGCCAAGAATGCCTTCGGCTTTAAGCAATTGACGTGCGTGATCGAAGCTTTCTTCGTCACTGATCGAGTAAGCGTGACGCACACTGGAGAGGTCGGTGATCGACGGAATAAAGTCCTCGCCAATGCCTTCGACCGCCCATGAACCGGGGGTTGGCAGCGAGCCGTCGCGGCTGTATTGCGCCATCACCGAGCCGACCGGATCGGCCAGAACCATTTCCAGATCCGGTTGCACACGTTTGAAAAAACGGGTCAGCCCGGTCAGGGTGCCGGCCGAGCCGACGCCGACCACAATTGCATCCAGATCATGTTCGGTTTGCGCCCAGATTTCCGGCGCGGTGCTGCATTCATGGGCCAGTGGGTTGGCCGGGTTGTTGAACTGGTCGGCGAAGAAAGCGCCGGGAATGTCTTTCGCCAACCTCGCGGCGACGTCCTGGTAATACTCGGGATGACCCTTGCCGACATCGGAGCGGGTGATGTGCACCTCGGCGCCCATGGCTTTCAAGTGCAGGACTTTTTCCGTAGACATTTTGTCCGGGACCACCAGCACCACGCGATAACCTTTGGCGCGCCCGACCAGTGCCAGGCCCAGGCCAGTATTGCCGGCAGTGGCCTCGACGATGGTGCCACCGGGGGTGAGACGACCGTCACGTTCGGCGGCGTCGATCATCGCCAGACCGATTCTGTCCTTGATCGAGCCGCCGGGGTTTTGTGATTCGAGTTTGAGAAAGAGTGTGCACGGGCCGGTATCGAAGCGGGTGACTTGCACCAGGGGGGTATTTCCTATCAGCCCAAGTACGGCAGGGCGGGATTCCTTTGACATTCTTCACCTCTTGTTGGTGATGGATCGCGTTCCGTTCGCGGGGAAAAGCTCGCAAGCAACATAGGCTGTGAAGGGGGCTGCCGCAACCACCCGACGGGCGGAAAAGGCCAGCGATTTTGATCTAACTATAGAACTGAATTTGACGAGGGGGTCAGGACGGGGATCGGCGGTGTTGGCGAATAAAAGCCATGGGGCGGGCGGTGCATGTGGGACAGGATCAGTGTTTGCTCATCAAACCGTGCAAGACACCGAGGCGCAGACCTGGCTCGGACGGCACCATCTGCGCAATGCCGAAGACCTTGAACGCCGCCAGCATCAGCACCAGCCCGCCGGGCAGGACGCTCTGGCGGTGCGGTTGCAGACCGGCAAGTTTGAGTTGCTGGACGTTGGTCACTTTCAGCAGGAGCAGCGACAGGCGCAAGAGTCCGGCGTAGGTAATGCCGTCCTGGCCGAAGTCGTTCAGGCGATTGGCCTTGAGCACCTTGGCCAGCATGCGCGCAGTGCCGGAAGAGCCAATGGTCTGCTGCCAGCCCTGAGCACGATAGCGCCGAGCGACTTTTTCGAATTGCAGGATGGCGAAGCGTTCGGCTTCTTGCAGGGCGCCGGCGGAAACAGCGCCGTGGCGAAAGAACCGCGTACTCAAAGTGCCGCTGCCAATGGCAATGCTTTCGGTCAGCAACGGTTGCGAGCCTTGGCCGAGAATCAGCTCGGTGGAGCCGCCGCCGATATCGACCACCAGGCGCATGTCCTCGACGCCGGGCAAGGTGTGAGCCACACCTGCATACACCAGTCGCGCTTCTTCATGCCCGGAAATGACATCGATGCTGAACCCCAAATGCCGCTCTGCGCTGGCCAGAAACAACTGTGCATTGTCCGCCTCACGCACTGCGCTGGTGGCTACTGCTCGCACTCGTCCCGGCTCGAAACCGCGTAATTTCTTGCCGAAGCGGGCCAACGCTTGCCAGCCACGATCCAGGGCCAGCGCATCCAGCGCGCCACCGTCGAAACCCTCGGCCAGGCGCACCGGTTCGCGCAAGGTTTTGACTTCCTGAATCATCAAGCCTTTTCTGTTGCGTATCGATTGGCCGATCATCAGGCGAAACGCATTCGAACCCAGGTCGATGGCGGCAAACAGCGAGTCGTCTTCTTTCATGGCAATCCTTAACGCATCCGTCGAAGGCTCAAGACGGTTTGCAAGGATTTTGCCGCTGACTTGATGACATCCTGATGACGGGGCAGGGGCGATTCAATGAGCATGCGACTGTCATGACACTGTCATTATCCGGCGTCTATGCTTACCCCAATACATCGCGTGTTCTAAAAGTTTTTGCTGCCGTTTTTGGCAGCTTTTTTTTTGCCTGCGATTTGGCGTTACCGGGTGCCCGAGGCAAGGCGCGGGCGCAGGTTCATCACGAAACGCCCGCCGTGTCTTCATGAGCAAGGGAAAGCATCCAGTCAATAAAGATCCGGGTTTCGGCCGCAGATTCCCGGGCGACACCGTAGTAATAACGGGTCAGTGGCAAACGCAGGGAAGGCAGCGGGCAGATCAGCCGTCCAGTCGCCAGGTCCTTGCCGAGCAGGGACGCCGGGCACAGCGCTAGGCCGAGGCCATCGACGGCGGCTTGCAACACCAGGTGCATGTGATCGAATTGCAGGATGGGTTGCTGGCGCAACATCGCGATATCGGCGTGCTCGGCCCAGTTCTTCCAGTCCATCGCGCGCGTCTTGCCAGCCAGAAGGGTGTGGCGAGCAACGTCCTGCGCACTGTTCAACGGCACCGTTTGCAGGAGTGACGGCGCCGCCACCAGCATCATGTCATCTTCCAGCAATATTTGCGGTTGAACATTGGATGACCATCCGGCATCTCCCCGACGGATGACGACGTCGAATTTTTCCCGCGATTGATCAGGCGGCAGGGTGCTGGTGACCACTTCGGGCTGGATGTCCGGATACAGCGCCATGAAACTGGGTAAGCGCGGGATCAGCCATCGCACCGCAAAGGACGGACGTACGTTGATGATGACTTTGCGCAATGAAGCGCCACGGGTCAGCGCGGTGGCGGCGTTGGCGATCTGCGTCAGGGCTACGCTGATGTGCTCATAAAACGTCTGGCCGGCGGGCGTGAGCAAGGATTGGCGGGTTCGGCGCTCGAACAGCAATACCCCCAGATGTTCCTCCAGCAGCTTGATATGACGGCTGACGGCGCTGTGGCTGACATGCAGTTCTTCGGCTGCACGGCTGAAACTCTGGTAACGAGCGGCAGCGGCGAAGGCACGGACGGCGTTCAAGGGGGGGAGGTCTGAAATCATGTGTCTAATTTAGTCACATCTGCGGTGCAATTAAAGTGTTTGTCAGCGTTACGGCTTCACGCCAATCTGAAGGCCGCTCTTTGTCTTGCCGGCCGTTGATGAAATGTCAGTCCCAAATACCCCTGCAACTGATCGAGCGTCGATGCGTGCCGCCTCCATATTGGGGCTGTGCCTGCCCGCCGACACCTTGCTGTATCTGCTGTTGCGCCTGGCCTAGGTGGCGGCGGTGACCGTATGAACACGTTTCTGCAGACCTGTGTGTCGTTCAATCTTTTCCTGTGCGTGGTCAACTTGCTGCCCGTCATGCCGCTGGACGGCGCGACCTGTATTCGGGCCCTGAGCAGCGATCGGCTGTGGAATGAATTTCAGCAAATTCAGCCTTGCCTCTATGTCATCGGTGCCGGTTTGTTACTGACGGGTTTATTGAACCAATACATGGTATGGGCCACTCACGGCCTCCTGAATGTCCTGCTTGGTGGAGTGATTTATGGCTAGTTATGGACTGTTTCTGATTCTGGCAACCCTGACTGTTCTCAGCCCCGGTCCCGGGGTGGTGCTGACGCTTTCCAATGCGCTGCGGCATGGCTGGACCGGTTCGCTGCCCGGCATCCTCGGCATTGCGACAGGTGCCTTTATGGTGGCGGGTATTTCCGCCAGCAGCGTCGGATTGATCCTGGCGACCTCGGCCGTTGCATTCACGATCCTCAAATACATCGGCGCCCTGTATTTGTTGTACCTGGGAATAAAGATGTGGCGTACTCAGAGCTTCATCCCCGAACTCAAACTCACGTCGCCACGTCCGTGGCGTCGTTATGTCGAGGCGCTGTCGATTCAGTTGCTGAATCCCAAGGCCGGTTTCTTCTTCCTGGCCGTATTCCCTCAGTTCATCAAGCCGGAAGGTAATTACTACAGCCAGTTTTTCTTGCTGGTGTCCTCCTACAGCCTGCTCGTCGTGCTTGTGCACAGTGGCTACGCGCTGATGGCCAACGGCGCGCGGGGCTGGCTGTCGACGAACAAGGGCGCCAGAATTGTCGGCAAACTGTCGGGTATCACCTTTTTCTGCTTTGGCGTGCTTATGGCTTCGACCAGTAAGTAAAACGACTTGAATTATTTGATCCGGAGGCAACATGGCCAAGAAGGCGATCCACTTTTTACTGGTGGACGAAGATCGCGAGCGGCTGACGAGCGCCGGTAGTGGCGAGCGGTTTGCCTTTTTCCGTAATATACGATTAATATATAAAGCATATATGCATCGTATAGGAAGTCATAATGGGCATCGTCAAGATTTCAGAAGACATGCACGAAAATCTGCGCATCTCCAGCAACGCACTCAGCCGCTCGATCAACGCGCAGGCCGAGCACTGGATGCGCATCGGCATGCTCGCCGAGCTGCACCCCAACCTTGACCACAGTGCCATTTGCCGCTTGCTGATCCGCGCCGAGCAGAACGGTGGGCTGGATTTGCAACAACTGACTCAGGAAGCCGTCAGCGCATGAGAAACCAGATCAAGATCAACACCCCGGCCGAGATCGCTCAATCGCGCGCCGCCGGCAAGCTCGCGGCTGAAGTGCTGGCCATGCTGGTTCCGCACGTCAAGGCGGGCGTGACCACCGATGAGCTGGATCGGCTGTGCAACGACTACATCGTCAATGTGCAGAAAGCGGTGCCGGCTAACGTCGGTTATCACGGCTTCCCGAAAACCGTCTGCGCCTCGGTCAACGACGTCGTGTGTCACGGCATTCCCTCGGGTACGCCGTTGAAGGACGGCGATATCGTCAACCTCGACATCGCCGTGATCAAGGATGGCTGGTTTGGCGATACCAGTCGCATGTATGTGGTCGGCGAGGCCACGCCAGAGGCGCAGCATCTGATCAAAACGACGTACGACGCCATGTGCGCGGGAATTCGCGTCGTAAAACCGGGCGCGACTTTGGGCGATATCGGCCACGCGATTCAGAGCCTGGCGGAGAGTGAAGGTTTCAGCGTGGTGCGTGAGTATTGCGGCCACGGCATTGGCAAGGTTTATCACGATGATCCGCAGATCCTGCATTACGGTTTCCCGAATCAGGGGATGAAGCTCAAGGCCGGGATGATCTTCACCATCGAGCCGATGCTCAATGCCGGCAAGCGCCATGTGAAAAACATGCCGGACGGCTGGACCGTGCTGACCAAGGATGGATCGTTGTCGGCACAGTGGGAACACATGGTGGCGGTGACGGAGAGCGGGTTTGAGGTGCTGACGGCTTGGCCGGATCAGATTGAAGGGTTTGCGCCCATCGTCTGAAAAAAGGGCCACCGCAGCCCGACGCTGTGATGACCCGAGGGGTACACGCAGTTCAACTGTAGGAGTGAGCCTGCTCGCGATAGCGGTTTATCAGTCAACATCGTTGTCGTCTGACACACCGTCATAGCGAGCAGGCTCACTCCTACAGGGGTTGTGTGTTGCAAGGAAAGCTCAGTGGGAACCGGCAGCCTTGTTGAGGTCGCTTTCGGTCCATTCGGTGTACACGCACGCATCGGCAGTCGCCCAGCGCACCCGCACCGCATCGCCGGCCTTGAGTGGCATGCCCGCCGCCGACAACGCCTTCACCGTCATCGATGTGCCACCCGAAGTAACCACGCTGCAAGTCTGGCTCTCGCCCAGGAACAGCACTTCCACCACCTTCGCTGAAACTTCATTCCATCCCGCCGCCAACGGTTCATCGCTCGCCTGCTGCACGCTCAGCGCCAGAGCCTTCTCCGGCCGCACCATCAGCAACACATCCTGATCAGTATGCAATCCAGCCGTCAGTCGAATCGACAACGACTGCCCTTCAAAACTCGCGGCCGCATTGCCCTGCGCCTTGAGTTTGAGGAAATTCGAGTTGCCCAGAAACGACGCGACAAACGCATTCGGCGGATTCTGATAAAGGTCATAACCGCTGCCCAAACCGACAATCTTGCCTTGACTGAAAATCGCGATGCGCTGCGACAAGCGCATCGCCTCTTCCTGATCGTGGGTCACATAGACGATGGTGATGCCCAGGCGCCGATGCAGTTGGCGCAGTTCATCCTGCAAATCCTCGCGCAGCTTTTTATCCAGCGCACCCAGCGGTTCGTCCATCAGCAGAATGCGTGGTTCGTAGACCAGCGCCCTGGCGATGGCGACCCGTTGCTGTTGGCCACCGGACAGTTGCGAAGGGCGGCGATGGGCGAATTGTTCAAGTTGCACCAGTTTCAGCATCGCATCGACACGCTTGTCACGTTCGGCAGCAGCCAGTTTGCGGATCGCCAACGGGAAAGCGATGTTGTCGCGCACAGACAGATGCGGGAACAGCGAATAGCGCTGGAACACCATGCCGATGTCGCGCTTGTGCGGCGGTACATTGACCAGCGACTGACCGTTGACGAGGATCTCGCCGCTGCTCGGCGTTTCGAAGCCGGCAAGCATCGACAGCGTGGTGCTTTTACCCGAGCCGCTGGAGCCGAGGAAGGTCAGGAACTCGCCGTCCTTGATGTCCAGCGAGATGTTGTCCACGGCGGCGAAGTCGCCGTAGTGCTTGTTCAGATTGCGCAGGCTGACCAGGGGTTTGTCGTTCTGCTGGGATGCGTCTTTGATCACGGCACTCATGTCGTACTCCTGGGCGCTCAGGCGCTGATTTCGTTGCGCCGACGCAGGGCGGCGGCGATCACCATGACCAAGACGGACAGGCCGATCAGCAGCGTCGAAGCGACGGCGATCACCGGAGTCAGGTCCTGGCGCAGGGTGGTCCACATTTTCACGGGAAGGGTTTGCAGAGTCGGGCTGGCCATCATCACGCTGAGCACCACTTCGTCCCACGAAACGAGGAAGGCGAAGAGGGCGCCGGCTACCATGCCCGGACGAATCGCCGGGAATGTCACCTTGAACACCGCTTGCAAGCGCGAGGCACCGCAGATCACCGCCGCGTCTTCAATCGACTGATCGAACAGCTTCAGCGAGTTGATGATCGAGATGATGGTGAACGGCAGCGCGACGATCACATGGCTGACGACGAAGGCGAACATCGTTCCGGTGTAGCCGAGCTTGAGAAACAGTGCGTACACCGCCACGGCGATGATCACCAGCGGCACGATCATCGGCAGGGTGAACAGGCCGTAGAGCATTTCTCGGCCGGGAAAGCGCCCGCGCACCAGCGCAAATGCAGTTGGTAAACCGAGGGCCACGGCGCAGATCGTGGTCAACACGGCGACCTTCAGGCTGGCCGCTGCGGCATTCATCCAGTCGGGGTTGGAGAAGAACTGGCCGTACCATTTCAGCGTCCAGCCTGGCGGCGGGAACACCAGCCACTGGGACGAACCGAACGACAGCAAAACGATAAACACGATCGGCAACAGCAGGAACAAACCGATCAACCCGGTGGTTGCATACAAGCCGAAGCGCATCCGCCGGCTCATGGCATTGGGAGTCAGGAGCATGTCGGCTTACCTCGCGTTACTGGCGCCAACCGGGGATTCCGGCTGAAGCTTCAGGTAGAAGTAGAACAGCACCAAAGTGATCGCGATCAGCAACGCGGCGCCGGCACTGGCCAGGCCCCAATTGAGGAACGATTGCACCTGCTGAATGATGAACTCCGGCAGCATCATGTTCTGCGCCCCGCCGAGCAGTGCCGGGGTGACGTAGTAACCGAGTGACATCACGAACACCATCAAGCCACCGGACGCCAGACCCGGCCGGCACAACGGCAGGAACACCCGGAAGAAGTTGGTCCATGGACTCGCGCCGCAGATCGAGCCGGCCTGCAGGATCATCGGGTCGATGGCTTGCATGGTCGCCTGCAACGGCAGCACGATGAACGGGATCATGATGTAGCTCATGCCGATCACCACGCCGGTCAGGTTATGCACCATTTCCAGCGGCTGATCGATGATGCCCATCGCCATCAAAGCCTTGTTGATCACGCCCGAGGCTTGCAGCAACACCAGCCACGAATAGGTACGGGCGAGAAGGCTGGTCCACATCGACAACAGCACGATGTTGAGAATCCAGCGACCCCAGCCGCGCGGCACCAGAGTGATCGCCCAGGCCAGCGGAAAGCCCAGCAACAGGCTGAAAATCGTCACCAGCCCGGCCACCGAAAAGGTGTTGAGCAGCACGCGGGCATAGGCCGAGTTGGCGAACAGTTGTTCATAGTTGCCAAGGCCGGGCACAGGTTCCAGCACGCCGCGCAACAGCAAACCAATCAACGGCGCCAGAAAGAACAGGCCGAGGAACAGCAGCGCCGGGACGAGGTTGCCGGCGCCGCGCCAGCGTTGTTTGAGGGACGGGGCTTGCTGCATCGCAACCGCCTGTTTGCCTTCGGCCGGGCCGGCAGCGCTTGCGGCGCTCCCGGTGGCAGTGGAGGGACGGGACGCGGTGGCCGCCATTTTCATTTGACCAGCCATTCGTTCCACCGTGTCGCGATGGCCGGACCGTTCTTGGCCCAGTACGCGAAATCAAGAGTGATCTGATCCTTAGCGTAGGCAGTCGGCAGGTTGGGGGCCAGCGTCGAATCCAGACGCTCCACACTGTCGAGGTTGACCGGGGCGTAGGCGGTCAGGTTGGAGAAGTCGGCCTGGCCTTTGGCACTGCTGGCGTTGGCCAGGAACTTCATCGCCGCGTCCTTGTTTTTCGAGCCCTTTGGAATCACCAGAATGTCGGCCATGACCAGGTTCTGTTTCCAGCTCACGCCCACCGGCGCGCCATCTTCTTGCAGGGCGTGAATGCGACCGTTCCAGAACTGACCCATGCTCGCCTCACCGGACGCCAGCAGTTGCTGCGACTGCGCGCCGCCGCCCCACCAGACGATGTCTTTCTTGATGGTGTCGAGTTTCTTGAAGGCGCGATCCAGATCCAGCGGGTAGAGCTTGTCGGCGGGGACGCCATCGGCCAGCAGCGCCAGTTCGAGCACGCCTGGGCTTGGCCATTTGTACAGGGCGCGTTTGCCGGGGTAGGTCTTGGTGTCGAACAGGGCGCTCCAGTCCTGCGGCTTGTTGGCGCCGAGTTTGCCCTCGTTGTAGCCGAGGACGAAGGAGAAGAAGAACGAGCCGACGCCGTGATCGCTGATAAAGCGTGGGTCGATCCTGTCGCGCTGGATGACTTTGAAATCGAGGGGTTCGAGCAGGCCTTCAGCGGCAGCGCGCAGGGCGAAATCGGCTTCGACATCGACCACGTCCCATTGCACGTTGCCGCTTTCGACCATTGCCTTGAGTTTGCCGTAGTCGGTGGGCCCGTCCTGCACGACAGTGATGCCGCTGGCCTTGCTGAACGGATCAGCCCAGGCCTGTTTCTGCGCATCCTGGGTGCTTCCGCCCCAGCTGACGAAATTCACGCTTTCGGCGGCCATTGCAGCCTGGCCGGTCACGCTGAGCAGTCCCGCAAAAAAGATCGCGGTTGCAGCTTTGTTCAACACCATTTTCACGCCCTCATTGTTGTGTTTTTGAGCGGGCCTTGCGTTGTTGCCCGCCTGTCGGGAGCAGTAGATGGACGTTCGTTGGAGTGTCCGGTCTATGGAATATCATATTATGGTATTCCAAACTTTGTGCAAGCACTTTGCCTTACCGGTTATCTGGCGAATGTGTTTTTGTGGGCTTGGAAATCTCGATCTGAAATGCAAACCCCCTGTAGGAGTGAGCCTGCTCGCGATAGCGGTGTGTCAGGTAAAGAATTGCTGACTGACACACCGCTATCGCGAGCAGGCTCACTCCTGCATTTGGATTTGTGGTTGGCGCGGATTATTCGCTGAACGGGATGCTCTCGACCACTTCCAGGTCATACCCAGTCAGCCCCGCGTACTTCAGTGGCGGCCCCAGATGCCGCAGCTTACCCACCCCAAGGTTCTGCAGAATCTGCGCCCCAGTCCCCACCTCCGAATAAATCCGCGATTGCGAGCGACTGAACTGCCGCGGCGGCTGGGTCAGTTGCGGCACTCGCTCCAGCAACGCCTGCGAAGACTCGTGATTGGCCAGCACCACCACAACCCCATGCCCTTCAGCCGCGACCCGTTGCAACGCCGCCCATAGCGTCCAGTTACTCGGCCCGCTGTACTCGGCGCCGACCAGATCGCGCAGTGGATCGATGACATGCACGCGCACCAGCGTCGGTTCTTCCCGACGCAGATCGCCCATGACCATCGCCATGTGAACCCCACCTTCGATACGGTCTTCAAAAGTGATCAAACGGAACGTGCCATGCACCGTCGGCAGCTCCCGTTCGCCAATCCGTTCGATGGTGTGTTCGGTACTCAGGCGATAGTGGATCAGGTCGGCGATGGTGCCTATCTTGATCCCGTGCTTGCGCGCAAACACTTCCAGATCGGGCCGACGAGCCATGGTGCCGTCATCGTTCATCACTTCGACGATGACCGACGCCGGGGTGAAACCGGCCAGCCTGGCCAGATCGCAACCGGCCTCGGTATGACCGGCGCGGGTCAACACGCCACCTTCCTTGGCGCGCAGCGGGAAGATGTGCCCGGGTTGCACCAGGTCTTCGGCGCGGGCATCTTTGGCCACGGCAGCGGCAACCGTACAGGCGCGGTCAGCGGCGGAAATACCGGTGGTGACGCCGACCGCCGCTTCAATCGACACGGTGAACGCGGTGCTGAACACGCTGCCATTGCTCGGCACCATTTGCTCCAGACCCAAACGCTGACAATGTTCGTCGGTCAATGTGAGGCAGATCAGACCACGCGCTTCACGGGCCATGAAGCTGATCGCCTCGGGCGTGCAACAATCGGCGGCGAGTAACAGGTCGCCTTCGTTTTCCCGGTCTTCGTCATCGACCAGCAGCACCATTTTGCCGAGGCGATAATCTTCGATGATTTCTTCGATGCTGTTGAAGGCCATGCTGGACTCTCAGGGTTCGTTGGAAATATATTGGTATACCATAATACAAAATAAACAAAGAGGTCACTATGAAGGCGTACTGGATTGCTCATGTGGATATAGCCGATGCCGATCACTACAGCCAATACACCCGGCGCGCGCCGGCGGCATTCGCTGAATTCGGCGCGAGGTTCCTGGCAAGAGGCGGGCGCAGCGAAGCGATGGAAGGGCGCGAGACGCCGCAGCGCAGCGTGGTGATCGAGTTCGAGAGCTACGAAAAAGCCGTGGCGTGCTACCACTCGGCGGCGTATCAGGAAGCGAAAAGTTACCGCGAAGAATGGGCGAGGGCGGAAATCATCATCGTTGAAGGCATTGCCCCATAACGATCATATGGATCACATGAAACCCTGTAGGAGCTGCCGAAGGCTGCGATCTTTTGATCCTGTTTTTAAGATCAAGATCACCGGATCGCAGCCTTCGGCAGCTCCTTCATGGGTTTTGACGTTTCAGGGTTTCTAGGGGATTGGAAGGAATCAGCGCATGAAGTGGATCTTGCCACTGTCATCATTGCCCATGTAGATCCCATAAACCCCGGCCTGACGCTCCTCGATATAACGCTCGAGAATCTGCCGGATCGCCGGGTAATAGATCTGTTCCCACGGGATGTCTTCCGGCGCGAAAAACTTGTAGTCCAGCGTCTCAGGCCCATATTGCCCGGTGATCTCCAGCGCGATGGCGCGGAAGATGATGTACACCTCGCTGATCTTCGGCACGCTGAAAATTGAATATGGCGAGACGATTTCCGCACGCACGCCGCTTTCTTCCCAGACTTCACGCAGCGCCGCTTGCTCGGTGGTCTCGCCGCTTTCCATGAAGCCGGCTGGCAGCGTCCAGGTGCCCGGGCGCGGTGGAATCGCCCGTTGGCACAGGAGGTATTTGCCATCCTGCTCGATGATGCAGCCGGCAATGATCTTCGGATTGACGTAGTGGATGTAGCCGCAGCCGCGGCACATCAGGCGCTCGTGCGTATCGCCCGGCGGCACCTGCTGACCGAGGTCAGGGCCACCGCATTTCGGGCAATAGCTCGGGCTGGACATGTCAGTGACCTATACGGGGTTCTTTCAGCGCGATGGGCAGGGTGATCGCAGGCACGTCGCCTGTTTCTTCCTGTTTGCGCTTGAGGTAGTCGAGGGCGACAGCCGCGGCAGCACGCACGTGATCCACGCACGCCTGATGCGCCGCCAGCGCATCGCCGCTCTTGATCGCCGCGACCATTTTTTCCATTTCCTGATTGCTCGCGCCGCGACGGTTTTGCTGGGATACCGAGGTCGCGCGCAGATAACTGATGCGTGCCTGCAACTGACGCAACTGAGTGGCCGCGACATGGTTGCCCGAACCTTCGAGCAGGACGTCGTAGAAGCCTTGTACCGAGTCGATCACCTGTTGCAACTCGCCGTCCTTGAGCGCCTTGCGGTTCTCATCGAGGGCTTTTTCCAGGGCTTTGATGTCCTTGGCTTTGGCGCGCAGGGTGAACAGCTGAACGATCAGGCCTTCGAGCACGCAACGCAATTCGTAGATATCGACAGCATCGGCGAGCGTGATGATCGCCACCCGTGGACCCTTGGCATCAGCGAACTCGACCAGACCTTCGGATTCCAGGTGACGCAAGGCTTCGCGAACCGAGGTGCGGCTGACGCCCAGGCGATCACAGAGATCGCGTTCGACCAGACGATCGCCTGGCATGAGCTGGAAATTCATGATCGCGCTACGCAGTTTATCCAGCACGATTTCGCGCAGGGTAACGGGGTTGCGATTGACCTTGAAGCTGTCGTCGAGTGGCTGGCGTTTCATGGGGTCCGCTCTTTACTGTGGCTGTCCATGCCAGACGGGCATCAAAACAGCCGAGGGGTTAACTGGAGGCCTCGGCGTCGGCTTCGGCGAAGGCTTCACGGGCGAGCCGGAAACTGTCCACGGCCGCCGGGACGCCGCAATAAATGCCGACCTGAAGCAGAATTTCGCGTATTTGCTCACGACTCAGGCCGTTACGCAAGGCGCCCCGCACATGCAGCTTGAGTTCGTGCGGGCGGTTGAGCGCCGAGATCATCGCCAGGTTGATCATGCTCCGCTCCTTGAGCGACAAGCCTTCGCGACCCCAGACGTGGCCCCAACAGTATTCGGTGACCATTTCCTGCAACGGGCGGGTGAAGTCGTCGGCGTTGTCTATTGAACGCTGCACGTAGGCTTCGCCGAGCACCTGAGTGCGGATTTTCAGGCCTTTTTCGTACTTTTCGTTGTTCATAAATCCTCCAATCACCACAGATCCCTTGTGTAGGAGCTGCCGAAGGCTACGATCTTTTGATCTTGCTCTTAAAAATCAACGTCAAAAGATCGCAGCCTTCGGCAGCTCCTACAGGGATTTGTGTGAATCCGTCAGGCCAGGGTCGGCAGGGGGCCGAGCTTGCCTTTGTGGTAAATCATCGGCGTCACCGGTTGCTCGGGCAGGATCAGGTTTTTCACCGCGCCGACGATGATCGCGTGATCACCACCATCGTATTCCCGCCACAACTCGCACTCGATAATTGCCGTGGCCTTGGCCAGAATCGGGTTACCCAGTTCGCTCAAATGCCACTCGATGTTCTTGGCCTTGTCCTTGCCTTTTCCGGCGAAGGCATAGGCCTCGGCGGTCTGGTCAGCCGACAGCAAGTGGATCGCGAATTTCTTGCTGTCGCGCAGCACCGGGTAGGTGTCGGAGGCGTAGTTAGGGCAGAACAGCACCAAGGCAGGATCAATCGACAACGCGCTGAAGGCGCTGGCGGTGATGCCGACGATGCCGCCATCGGGGTCAACGGTGGTGACCACCGTGACGCCGGACGGGAACGAGCTCATGACGTCTTTGTAAATGCCGGGTTCGATCATTTCGCTGGACTCCTAGCGCATCACAAACGGATCAGGCATTGGCGCCTGAGAAAGGTTGATCCACACCGTTTTCAGTTCGGTGTAGGCCAGCACCGAGTCGATGCCGCTTTCGCGTCCATAGCCACTGTTCTTGAAGCCGCCAATCGGTGCCATCGCCGACACCGCGCGGTAAGTGTTGACCCAGATAATCCCCGAACGCACATCGCGGGCGAGGCGATGGGCACGGCCCAGGTCGCGAGTCCAGATGCCAGCGGCGAGGCCAAACTGCGAGTCGTTGGCGATGGCCAGTGCTTCGGCTTCATCTTTGAAGCGAATGACCGAAGCCACCGGGCCAAAGACTTCTTCCTGCATGATCTTCATCGAATTGCGGTCGCACTCGAACAGCGTCGGCTCATAGAACCAGCCGTCGCCGAGATCCGCCGGACGCTTGCCGCCCGTGCGCAAACGCGCACCTTCGGCGATGGCATCGGCGACCAGTCCTTCAACCACCGCCAGTTGCTGCGCGGTCGCCATAGGGCCCATTTCGCTGTTGTCTTCCTGCGGGTTGCCGATGCGGATGCGTTTGGCGCGTTCCACCAGTCGGTTGACGAATTCGTCGTAGATTTCGTCCTGCACTAACAGCCGTGAGCCGGACACACAGCTTTGCCCTGAGGCGGCGTAGATCCCGGCTATTGCACCGTTGATCGCGCTGTCCAGGTCGGCGTCAGCGAAGATGATGTTCGGCGACTTGCCGCCCAGTTCCAGCGACAGCTTGGCGAAGTTCTCGGCGCTGCTGCGCACCACATGGCGGGCCGTGGCCGCGCCGCCGGTGAAGGCGATCTTGCGGATCAGCGGATGGCGGGTGAGGGCGGCGCCGGTGCTCGGGCCATACCCGGTGACGACGTTGACCACGCCCGGCGGAATCCCGGCTTCGAGGGCCAGGCGCGCCAGCTCCAGAATCGTTGCCGAGGCGTGCTCGGACGGCTTGATCACAATCGTGTTGCCGGCGGCGAGGGCCGGGGCCAGTTTGATCGCGGTCAGGTACAGCGGGCTGTTCCACGGAATGATCGCGGCGACCACACCCATGGCTTCATGCACGGTGTAGGCAAACAGATCGGGCTTATCCAGCGGCAGGGTGCCGCCTTCGAGCTTGTCGGCAAGGCCGGCGGTGTAGTGGAAGAACTCCGGCAGATAGCTGACCTGACCACGGGTTTCGCGGATCAGTTTGCCGTTGTCGCGGCTTTCCAACTGCGCCAGTTGTTCTTTGTTGTCGGCAATCAAATCACCGAGACGACGCAGCAGTTTTCCGCGTGCGGTGGCGGTCAAACCGCGCCATGCCGGGCTTTCGAAGGCCTGTTGGGCGACCTGCACGGCGCGTTCGACATCGGCCTCATCGGCGTCGGGTAGTTCTGCCCAAGCCTGGGCAGTGGCCGGATTAAGACTTTCGAAAGTCTTGCCGGAGAGGGCGTCGACCCATTCTCCGCCGATGCACATCTGGAAGCGTGCGAGTGTCATGCAACGATCCCCTTTATATGGTTTTGTCGGGAGTGTGCGAATTCGAGAAATTCCAGCAACGTCTGGTTGACCAGACGCGGTGATTCTACGGGCATCATATGCCGTTGCTCGGGCAGTACGGCAACCTTCGCACCGGGGATGCGACGGGCCAGTTGCTCGGCCATTTCCGGGGTTGAACCCGGATCCAGTTCACCAGTGGCAATCAGCGTCGGCGCCTGAATATTGCCGAGGTCGTCGGCGCGGTACATGTCTTGCGTAGCGAACAGTTCATAAGTGGTCAGGTAACCCTGCGGGTCGTTGTTCGCAAGGGTCTGGCGTAGTGCGGCAATCTGCGCCGGGTTGGCCGCCTGATATTCGCGGCTGAACCAGCGTGACAGCGCCGCTTCGGCATTGGCATCCGGTCCGTGTTCGGCAGCCTGAGCGGTGCGCGCGATGACCCCGGCTCGCTGTTCTTCACTGCGGTTGAACACGCTGTTGAGCACCACCAGGCTTTGCAGGCGCTGCGGGTAATGCAGGGCAAACGCGCGCGCCACCAACCCGCCCATGGAGAAGCCGATCACCGCTGCCTGCGGCAGGTTCAAGTGATCGAGCAACTCCAGCAACTGATCGGCGTAACCGAGCAGGTGGGTGCCGCTGGCCGGTCGCGGGCTGGCGCCGTGGCCGAGCATGTCGTAGGCGATCACTCTGTATTGGGTCGACAGGCCAACGATCTGGCCGCCCCACATTTCTTTATTCAGGCCCACGCCGTGGATCAAAACCACGGGCTGGCCTTGGCCGGTCGCCAGGTAACTGGTGCCCGCCGGGGTGAGTTCAGCGGTGAGCCGAATCATGGAGCGCTCCTGCAATGCCTTTTTATTGTGATTACTGGGCTTTTTCGGCGGCCAGTTCTTCCAGATCGATGTAGCGATTACCGATGCGCGGGTGCAGGCGGCCACCGTCGGCGCAGCCCAGCACCACGACGATTTCGTCGGCACGCGGCGCATCTTCGATCTGCATTTCCAGGGTGATGTAGTGCGAACGCAAACCTTCGTCGTCCTTGTGCATCATCGGGATCTGAATCGAAGTACCCGGGCCGCCACGCTTGTTGGTGAAGCTCAGGTAGCTCTTGGCCTTGACGGCTTCGCGGTAGTGGTTGCCAAAGCGCAGGGTGTGGATCACGGCGGAGGCGTGTTCGATTTCGCCGTCAGCACCGACCACGGCTGCTTTACCGTAAGCCTCGATCTTCTCCGCGCCGCCGATGATGCCGACCAGACGCTCGACCATCATCGCGCCGAGGTCGGAGCAGTTGGCGCGGATCTGCGGTTTCAGGTCTTCGACAAAGCCGTTACCCACCCAAGGGTTTTTCATCACGACAGCGAGACCGACCATGGTCACTGGCTTGTCAGTGACTTTGCCGCCTTCGATGAAGGTTTCTTCGACATAGCTGACGATCTTGCGAATTTCGAAACTCATGAGCTGCTCCGTTGGGGGATTGAGAGTGTCTGTGCGTATGATGGTATACCATAATACCGATCGTGCAAGTCCCCCGCGCAAGATTTGCCGCATCCATCCGGCGAATGGCGCTGCATTCACTGACAACCACAAATACCAAGACCACCCCTAACCCCTGTGGGAGCGAGCCTGCTCGCGAAAGCGGTGGGTCAGCCAATAAACAGGGTGACTGGTACATCGCATTCGCGAGCAGGCTCGCTCCCACAAGGGAATTCATCTGTTATAGAGAGCGGCTTTCGGTTAACAAAAGATAACGTGGCGCCGATTGTCAGACGTTTCCAAAGCCCGATAGGATGAGCCAGCTTCCGAAGTGGCTCTGGATTGCGGGTTTCAGGACTATGCTTCTGACCAGCCATCAGCGCAGCACACTTGCGGCGCCCTTGAAGGCCCAATGGCCTAACAATAATAAATAGGGGAAGGTCTATGAGTCGTTGCCGCCCGCCGGCGTTACGCAACACCGCGTTGCTGGCCACAGCACTCTCTCTGCTGGGCTTGGCCACGTTATCGGCACCTGTATTTGCCGCCGAGGCGCCAGCCGACGTGGTCTATGCCAGCGCATCCGCCAAAGCCGCGAAAAGCCTGATTCTCGATGTCGTCCACGCCGGAGCACGGCTGGTGGCGGTCGGGGATCGTGGGCACATTCTCTATTCCGATGACCAGGGCAAGACCTGGACTCAAGCCAAGGTGCCAAGCCGGCAACTGCTGACGGCTGTGTATTTCGTCGACGACAAACACGGCTGGGCGGTCGGCCATGACGCGCAGATTCTCGCCAGCGAGGACGGCGGTCTGACCTGGACCAAACAATTCGAAGACCTCAAACGCGAATCGCCGCTGCTCGACGTCTGGTTCAAGGACGTCAACAGCGGCCTCGCCGTGGGCGCTTACGGCGCTTTGCTGGAAACCACCGATGGCGGCAAGAACTGGGAAGACGTCAGCGACCGCCTCGACAACGAAGACCAGTTCCACCTCAACGCCATCGCCGCCGTGAAGGACGCCGGGCTGTTCATCGTCGGTGAGTCCGGCAGCATGTTCCGCTCCGCCGACTGGGGCCAGACCTGGGAAAAACTGGAAGGCCCGTACGAGGGCTCGCTGTTCGGCGTGATCGGCACTGCGCAACCGCAGACGCTGCTGGCCTACGGCTTGCGCGGCAACCTCTACCGCTCCACTGACTTCGGCAGCAACTGGGAGCAGATTGAATTGAAGGCTGCACGCGGTTCGCTGGAGTTCGGCTTGTCCGGTGCCACGCTGCTCAAGGACGGCTCCATCGTCATCGTCGGCAACGGCGGCTCGGTGATCAGCAGCAGCGACAATGGCGAAACCTTCAGCGTGTTCAACCGCCCGGATCGCATTTCCCTGTCGTCGGTCACTGCTGCCGGCGACGGCAACCTGATTCTGACCGGGCAGGGTGGCGTTCACACCACCCAGCCAAACGGCGCCGAGATCAACAATAAGAAGGCGGGGCTATGACTTCCTTGATTACTCCTCAGCAGGAAAAAGCGACGCTCCTCGAACGTCTGATTTTCAACAACCGCCCGGCCGTGATCCTCATCTGTCTGGTGGTCAGCATTTTCCTGTTCTGGCAGGCCACGCTGATCCGGCCGTCCACCAGTTTCGAAAAAATGATCCCGCTGCAGCATCCGTTCATCGAGAAGATGATGGAGCACCGCAACGATCTGGCGAACCTGGGCAACACCGTGCGCATTTCGGTGGAAGCCACCGACGGCGACATCTTCTCCAAGGAGTACATGGAGACCCTTCGTCAGATCAACGACGAGGTGTTCTACATCTCCGGTGTTGACCGCTCCGGTCTGAAGTCACTGTGGAGTCCGAGCGTGCGCTGGACCGAAGTGACCGAAGAGGGTTTCGCCGGCGGCGAAGTGATCCCGCAGAGCTACAACGGCTCGCAGGACAGCCTCGATCTGCTGCGCAACAATGTGCTCAAGTCCGGTCAGGTCGGGCGTCTGGTGGCCAACGACTTCAAGTCGAGCATTGTCGATATCCCGCTGCTGGAGTCCTACCCGGACCCGCAGGATCAGGGCAAGTTGCTGGCGCTGGACTATCGCAAGTTCTCCCATGAGCTCGAAGACAAGATCCGCAACAAGTTCGAAGCGCAGAACCCCAACGTCAAGATCCACATCGTCGGTTTCGCCAAGAAAGTCGGCGACCTGATCGACGGCCTGGTGATGGTGGTGTTGTTCTTCGGCATTGCCTTTGTCATCACCCTGATTTTGCTGCTGTGGTTCACCAACTGCGTGCGCAGCACCATCGCGGTGTTGAGCACGACGCTGGTGGCGGTGGTCTGGCAACTGGGATTGATGCACTTTTTCGGTTTTGGCCTCGATCCGTATTCGATGCTGGTGCCGTTCCTGATCTTCGCCATTGGCATTTCCCACGGCGTGCAGAAGATCAACGGGATCGCCCTGCAATCCAGTGAGGCGGACAACGCCCTGACTGCCGCGCGGCGCACGTTCCGGCAGTTGTTCCTGCCGGGGATGATCGCGATTCTGGCGGATGCGGTCGGGTTCATTACGCTGCTGATCATCGACATCGGTGTGATCCGTGAACTGGCCATCGGCGCGTCCATCGGCGTGGCGGTGATTGTGTTCACCAACCTGATCCTGCTGCCGGTGGCGATTTCCTATGTCGGCATCAGCAAGCGTGCGATTGCCAAGAGCAAGAAAGATGCGAACCGCGAACACCCGTTCTGGCGTCTGCTGTCGAACTTCGCCAGCCCGAAAGTTGCCCCCATCTCTGTGGCTCTGGCGCTGATCGCCTTCGGCGGCGGCCTCTGGTACAGCCAGAACCTGAAAATCGGCGACCTCGACCAGGGCGCGCCGGAGTTGCGTCCGGACTCGCGCTACAACAAGGACAACAACTTCATCATCAGCAACTACTCGACCAGTTCCGACGTGCTGGTGGTGATGGTCAAGACCAAGGCTGAAGGCTGCTCGCGCTTTGAGGCCATGGCGCCGATCGATGAGCTGATGTGGAAGATGCAGAACACCGAGGGCGTGCAGTCGGCGATCTCGCTGGTGACCGTGTCCAAACAAATGATCAAGGGCATGAACGAGGGCAACCTGAAATGGGAAACCCTGTCGCGCAACCCGGACGTGCTGAACAACTCGATTGCCCGCGCCGACGGTCTGTACAACAACAGCTGCTCATTGGCGCCGGTGCTGGTGTTCCTCAACGATCACAAGGCGGAAACCCTTGATCGTGCGGTGCAGGCGGTGCAGGAATTCGCCAAGGACAACAACAAGGACGGTCTGGAATTCATCCTTGCTGCCGGTAACGCCGGGATCGAAGCGGCCACCAACGAAGTCATCAAACAGGCCGAACTGACCATCCTGACCCTGGTGTACATCTGCGTGGCGGTGATGTGCATGATCACCTTCCGTTCCTGGGCCGCGACTTTGTGCATCGTCCTGCCGCTGGTGCTGACCTCGGTACTGGGCAACGCGCTGATGGCATTCATGGGCATCGGCGTCAAAGTCGCGACCCTGCCAGTGGTGGCGCTGGGCGTGGGGATTGGCGTGGACTACGGCATCTACATCTACAGCCGCCTGGAAAGTTTCCTGCGTGCCGGCCTGCCGTTGCAGGAAGCCTATTACCAGACCCTGAAATCCACCGGTAAGGCGGTGCTGTTCACCGGTCTGTGCCTGGCGATCGGTGTGTGCACCTGGATCTTCTCGGCGATCAAGTTCCAGGCCGACATGGGCCTGATGCTGACCTTCATGCTGCTGTGGAACATGTTCGGTGCGTTGTGGCTGCTGCCGGCACTGGCCAAGTTCCTGATCAAACCTGAGAAGCTGGCGGGGCAGAAGGGCAATTCGCTGTTTGCTCACTGACCTGCGAGCCTGAAACGAAAAAGCCGCAACCTTAGGGTTGCGGCTTTTTTTACCCCGCGAATTTCACACAATCCCCTTGTAGGAGTGAGCAGGTTCACTCCTACATGGGGATTTGGGGGTGTCAGGAGAGTTCAGTGCCAAGCACAACGCTGAGCGCACTGCGCGCATCATCCAGCTGCACCAGCGTCGCATGGCGGGCGCCAAGGGCATCACGGTTTTCGATGGCGGTAAGAATCGCCTTGTGCCGAGGCAACGCCAGTTCATGCAGATTCGGCCGCTGGTTCGAATGCTTCAACGCCTCGGCAATCGCCACCGAGAGCATGTTGCACAGATTCGCCAGCAAGTCGTTGTGGGTCGCATCGGCGATGCGGCTGTGAAAATCCAGATCCGGTTGCAGCAGGGCCTCCGGCGTCGGGGCGGCTTCCATGCGCTGATACGCCTCACCGATGGCGGCAATGTCGGCATCAGTCGCATGCTGAGCGGCGAGGGCGGCGGCGGCCGGTTCGATGATGCTGCGCACGCTGGTCAGCACATTGAAGAATTCATTCTGCGGGCTGCTTTGCATCAGCCAGTGCAGCACGTCCGGGTCGAGCATGTGCCATTCGCGACGCGCCTTGACCACCGTGCCGACCCGTGGCTTGGAGTAAACCAGACCCTTGGCCACCAGCACCCGCGTGGCTTCGCGCAATACCGGCCGGCTGACCGCGTACTCCTCGCAGAGCAAGGCTTCGGCGGGCAGTTTGTCGTCGGGCTTGAAGCGTCCGGAGACGATCTGCATGCCCAGTTCCTGGACGATGCGCGAGTGCATGCTTTTGCGGTCGGAAGGTTTGCGGTAATCCATGGGGAGCGGCGCGATCCTGAGCGATGGAGATGCCGCGCATCATAGCAGGCACCAGACAATCTTGAGGCAGACACAAAACCAAATGTGGGAGCGAGCCTGCTCGCGAAGGCGGTCTATCAGTCAAATAGATGTCGACTGACACTCCCTCTTCGCGAGCAGGCTCGCTCCCACAGGGGAATTGGGCTGTTAATGGGAGTGGCGCGGGACTTCAGCGCCTCGGCAACCAACCAGGAAGTCAAAGTCACACCCCTGATCCGCCTGCAACACATGGTCGATGTACAACTGACGATACCCACCCACCAGCAACTGCTGCGGCGGTTGCAGGTCAGCCATGCGCGCCGCCAGCTCAGCATCCGGAATATCCAGGTGCAACCGGCCAGTGGCGCAATCGAGTTCGATCCAGTCGCCTTCCTTCACGGTCGCCAAAGGCCCCCCGGCCGCTGCTTCCGGTGCGACGTGCAACACCACGGTGCCGTAAGCGGTGCCGCTCATCCTTGCGTCAGAGATGCGCACCATATCCGTTACGCCCTGGGCCAACAGCTTGGCCGGCAAGCCCATGTTGCCGACCTCGGCCATGCCCGGATAACCCTTCGGCCCGCAGTTCTTCATCACTAGAATCGAATCCTTATCGACATCCAGTTCCGGGTCGTTGATCCGCGCCTTGTACATGTCGAAGTTCTCGAACACCACGGCACGACCGCGATGCTGCATCAGCTCGGGCGTGGCAGCAGACGGTTTGAGCACCGCACCGAGCGGCGCCAGATTGCCGCGCAACACACAGATGCCGCCGTCGGCGCGAATCGGATTGTCGAGGGTGCGGATCACCTCGTCTTCACCGTAGATCGGTGCGTCCTTGGTGTTCTCGCCGATGGACTTGCCGTTGACCGTCAGTGCATTCGGGTTCGGAATCAGATTGGCCTCACCGAGGCGGCGCAGCACCGCTGGCAATCCACCGGCGTAGTAGAACTCTTCCATCAGGAAACGTCCGGACGGTTGCAGGTCGACAATGGTCGGCATGCCGCGACCGATGCGCGTCCAGTCATCCAGATCCAGCTCGACGCCGATGCGACCGGCAATGGCCTTCAAGTGAATCACCGCGTTGGTCGAACCGCCGATGGCCGCGTTGACGCGAATGGCGTTTTCGAAGGCTTCCTTCGTCAGGATCTTCGACAGTTTCAAGTCCTCACGAACCATCTCCACCGCACGCATGCCAGACATGTGCGCCAGCACGTAACGCCGCGCATCCACCGCCGGAATGGCTGCGTTATGGGGCAGGGAAGTACCGAGTGCTTCCGCCATGCAGGCCATGGTCGACGCGGTGCCCATGGTGTTGCAGGTGCCCGCCGAACGCGACATGCCGCCCTCGGCTGCCAAGAAATCATCGATGGTGATGGTGCCGGCCTTGACCTGCTCGCTGAGCTGCCAGACCACGGTGCCGGAACCGATGTCCTTGCCCTTGTGCTTACCGTTGAGCATCGGCCCGCCGGTGACGACGATCGCTGGCACGTCGCAACTGGCCGCGCCCATCAACAGCGCCGGGGTGGTTTTGTCACAACCGGTCAGCAGCACCACGCCGTCAATCGGGTTGCCGCGAATCGCCTCTTCAACGTCCATGCTCGCCAGGTTACGGGTGAGCATGGCGGTCGGGCGCAGGTTCGATTCTCCGTTGGAGAACACCGGGAATTCCACCGGGAAGCCACCGGCCTCGATCACCCCGCGTTTGACGTGCTCCGCAATCTGGCGGAAATGCGCGTTGCACGGGGTCAGTTCCGACCAGGTATTGCAGATGCCGATGATCGGCTTGCCATGAAACTGGTGGTCGGCGATGCCCTGATTCTTCATCCAGCTGCGGTACATGAAGCCGTTCTTGTCGGCAGTGCCAAACCATTGGGCCGAGCGCAGGGTGGGTTTCTTCTCAGACATGATCGATTCTCTTATTGTATGACTATAGTGTTCGAGCTGAGGCTTAACATAAGCGCAAATTTGCCGCTTTGGAAGTGGTTGTTGGGTAAATAGTATTACTATATAGTCGTTTTCGACGGAGGGATGGCCCTGGCGGTTTTCCGCGAGAGGCGTCCCCCGAGGTTCTATAAAAACAACAATCGGAGACCGATCCCATGAGCCAGGAATTGCGGCTTATTCGTCGCATCACACTGAAACTGATTCCCTTCCTGATCCTGCTGTACCTGATCGCCTATGTGGATCGCTCCGCCGTCGGCTTCGCCAAATTACACATGGGTGCCGACATCGGTATCGGTGATGCGGCTTATGGCTTGGGCGCCGGGCTGTTCTTCATCGGCTATTTCCTTCTCGAAATCCCCAGCAACCTGATGCTCGAACGCTTCGGCGCCCGACGTTGGTTTGCACGAATCATGATCACCTGGGGCGCGATCACCATCGGCATGGCGTTCGTGCAAGGCCCGCACAGTTTCTACGTGATGCGTTTTCTGCTCGGCGCGGCAGAGGCGGGGTTCTTTCCCGGTGTTCTGTACTACATCACCCAATGGTTCCCGGTGCGCCATCGCGGCAAGATTCTTGGCCTGTTCATCCTCTCCCAACCCATCGCGATGATGATCACCGGCCCGGTGTCCGGCGGTTTGCTCGGCATGGACGGCGTTCTTGGTCTGCACGGCTGGCAGTGGCTGTTCATCGTCATCGGCACCCCGGCGATCCTGCTGACCTGGCCGGTATTGCGCTGGCTGCCGGATGGCCCGCAACAAGTGAAATGGATGGATCAGGCCGAAAAGGACTGGCTGACCGGCGAGCTGAAAAAGGATCTGCAGGAATACGGCCAGACCCGTCACGGCAATCCGCTGCATGCGCTTAAAGACAAGCGCGTGTTGTTGCTGGCGCTGTTTTATCTGCCGGTGACTCTGAGCATTTATGGCTTGGGCTTGTGGCTACCGACCCTGATCAAACAGTTTGGCGGCAGTGATCTGGTGACCGGTTTCGTGTCGTCGGTGCCGTACATCTTCGGGATCATCGGCTTGCTGATCGTGCCGCGCAGTTCCGACCGTTTGAATGATCGCTACGGCCATCTGGCGGTGCTTTATGTGTTGGGCGCGATTGGCTTGTTCCTGAGTGCCTGGCTGTCGTTGCCGGTAGCGCAACTGGCGGCGTTGTGTCTGGTGGCGTTTGCGCTGTTCTCTTGCACGGCGGTGTTCTGGACGTTGCCCGGGCGGTTCTTTGCCGGCGCGAGTGCGGCGGCGGGAATCGCCTTGATCAACTCGGTGGGCAACCTCGGTGGTTACATCGGGCCGTTCGTGATTGGCGCGCTGAAGGAGTACACCGGGAACCTGGCGTCGGGGTTGTATTTCCTGTCGGGCGTGATGGTCTTCGGCCTGATCCTCACCGGTGTCGTCTACCGCGTACTGGAACGCAAACACGTGCTGCCGACCGACCAGTTCGCCGCCAGCGCCCGCGGCGCCACCCGAACCTGACACGCCCCTGTGGGAGCTGGCTTGCCAGCGATGGCGGCGGCACATCCGACATGGATGTGTCTGACAGATTGCTATCGCTGGCAAGCCAGCTCCCACAGGGATCTGCGGTGTTTTTGAAGTAATAGGAGAAAAACATGCATCTGGTGCAATTCGAATTAAGCAATGGCGAACGCCGCGTCGGCGTGGTCGAAAATGGTCTGGTGCGCGAGGTGCAAGAAGCCCGCACCACGCGCGATCTGGCGCTGGCCGCCATCGAAGCCGGCTGCACCTTGGAGCAGCAAGTACAAACCCTCGGTCTGGGCATCAGCCACGACTATGCGCAGTTGCTCAAAGACCTGCGCATCCTGCCGCCACTGGATCATCCGGACCCGGCGCACCTGTTGGTCAGCGGCACCGGCCTGACCCATCTGGGCAGCGCCTCGGCGCGGGACAAAATGCACCAGCAGGCCGGCGACGAAGCGGCGATGACCGACACCATGCGCATCTTCAAATGGGGCGTGGAGGGCGGTAAACCAGCAACAGGGCAGGCCGGTGTTCAGCCCGAGTGGTTCTACAAGGGCGACGGCAGCATCGTCGTGCGTCCCGGCCAAGCGTTCCCGCTGCCGCCATTTGCTGAAGATGCTGGCGAAGAGCCTGAGATGGCCGGCCTGTACATCATCGGTCACGACGGCAAGCCTTATCGCCTGGGCTTCGCGGTCGGCAACGAGTTCTCCGACCACGTCATGGAACGCAAGAATTACCTGTACCTGGCCCACTCGAAATTGCGCAGTTGCAGTTATGGTCCGGAACTTCGCGTCGGTGAGCTACCCCAACACCTTGCAGGCACCAGTCGCATCCTGCGCGACGGTGAAGTGTTGTGGCAGAACGAGTTCCTCAGCGGCGAGGCCAACATGTGCCACAGCCTGGCCAACCTCGAATACCACCACTTCAAGTACAGCCAGTTTTTGCGCCCCGGCGATGTGCACATTCATTTCTTCGGCACTGCGACGCTGTCGTTCGCCGATGGCATCCGCACTCAACCGGGCGATGTGTTCGAAATCAGTCAGGCTGAATTCGGCGCACCACTGGTCAACGGCATTGCCCCGGTCGAAGCGGCTTTCGAACCGGGCAGCATCGGCACCCTTTAAGGAGATCCCATGACTCAGATTCTCGGTCACAACTACATCGGCGGTCAGCGCAGCGCTGCCGGCAACGTCAAACTGCAAAGTGTTGACGCCTCGACGGGGGAGCAACTGCCCCACGATTTCATTCAGGCTACCGAGCAGGAAGTCGACGCCGCCGCCAAAGCCGCCGCTGCCGCGTATCCCGCCTATCGCAGCCTCAGTGCCGAGCGTCGCGCTCAGTTCCTTGATGCAATTGCCGATGAGCTGGACGCGCTCGGTGATGATTTCGTCGCCGTGGTCTGCCGCGAAACTGCGTTGCCGGCCGGTCGTATTCAGGGCGAGCGCGGTCGCACCAGCGGCCAGATGCGCCTGTTCGCCAAAGTGCTGCGCCGTGGCGATTTCTATGGGGCGCGGATCGATCTGCCGCTGCCGGATCGTCAGCCATTGCCGCGTCCGGATCTGCGTCAGTACCGTATCGGTCTCGGCCCGGTTGCCGTGTTTGGTGCGAGCAACTTCCCACTGGCGTTCTCCACCGCTGGCGGCGACACCGCTTCGGCGCTGGCCGCCGGTTGCCCGGTGGTGTTCAAGGCCCACAGCGGTCACATGGCCACAGCTGAGCTGGTCGCCGATGCGCTGATTCGCGCGGCGGAAAAAACCTCGATGCCGGCCGGTGTCTTCAACATGGTCTACGGCGGTGGCGTCGGCGAGTGGCTGGTCAAGCACCCGGCGATTCAGGCGGTGGGTTTCACCGGCTCGCTCAAGGGCGGCCGCGCCCTGTGCGACATGGCCGCCGCGCGTGCGCAACCGATTCCAGTGTTTGCCGAGATGTCGAGCATCAATCCGGTGATCGTCTTGCCCCAGGCGCTGGCAACACGTTCGGAAAGCGTGGCCCGCGACCTCACCGCGTCGGTGGTGCAGGGTTGCGGTCAGTTCTGTACCAATCCGGGGTTGGTCATCGGCATCCGCTCGCCACAATTCACTGCCTTCGTGGAGCAAGTCGCCGGGCTGATCGGCGATCAACCGGCGCAAACCATGCTCAACGCCGGCACCCTCGGCAGCTACGGCAAAGGCTTGCAGAAACTCCTGGCACATTCCGGCATCGAGCATCTGGCCGGTCATCCCCAGCAGGGCAATCAGGCGCAGCCGCAGTTGTTCAAGGCCGATGTCAGCCTGTTGATCAATGGCGATGAAGTGCTGCAGGAAGAAGTGTTCGGCCCGACCACCGTGATTGTCGAGGTCGCTGATCAGGCGCAACTCAGCGCCGCGTTGCACGGCCTGCATGGGCAACTCACCGCGACGATCATCGGCGAGCCGGCGGACTTCGAGCAGTTCGCGGAACTGACACCGCTGCTGGAACAGAAGGTCGGGCGGATCCTGCTAAACGGTTATCCGACCGGCGTCGAAGTGTGTGATTCGATGGTGCATGGCGGGCCATATCCAGCGACGTCCGATGCGCGCGGCACCTCCGTTGGCACGCTGGCCATCGACCGGTTCCTGCGCCCGGTGTGTTTCCAGAACTACCCGGACAGTCTGCTGCCCGAGCCGCTGAAAAACGCCAACCCGCTGCGCATCCAGCGCCTCGTGGACGGCAAGCCATCGCGAGACGCGTTGTAACTGACAGCCAATAATCCATGTGGGAGCGAGCCTGCTCGCGAATGCATTCTTTCAGTCAGCCTTTCATGGCCTGACACACCGCATTCGCGAGCAGGCTCGCTCCCACAAGGGTTCCCATAAGGCCTCTGGATCACATTGAGCTATCATTGGCGCTTTCCCCCCTAGAAAGACTGTTTGCCATGACTGCCCAAACCCTTCTCGACGTCCTCGAACACTGCGATATGGTCGAAATCGATGGCCTGCACGCCTTCGAATTCTCCCTCGACGAAGACGACAATCTGCACATCGAATGCATTGATGGCCGAGCGGCCAAGCATTGGGAATTCACCCCGGCTCAAGTTGAAGCGGCGACGTTTGACGAAGATCTGCAGAGCTGGCTGGTCATTGGCTATGCCAGCGATACCAAGACCACCGGCGAACACCGTCTGGTGTGCCTTGGCGATGTAGTCAGCAGTAGCGACGACGAGGATGAAACTGATGAAAATGCGTAATTTCTGGCCTCTGCTGATGGCCGGGAGTGTCGGCGCGATGGGCCTTTCCACGGCATCTGCCGAAAACTATCAATTGCTGGTCGGCTCCTACACCGCCGACACCAGCCAAGGCATCTATCGAATGAACTTCGACAGTGCCACCGGCCAGATTGCCGCCAAGCCGCTGCAAGTGGTCAAAAGCGAAAACCCGTCGTGGCTGACCCTGTCCAAAGACCAGAAACGTCTGTTCGTGGTCAACGAAAACGGCCCGGGCCAGACCGATCCGGTCGGTCGCGTCAGCAGTTACGCGATCGATCCGAAAACCCACGCTCTGAGCCTGATCAATCAGGTGCAAAGCCTGGGCAACGAGCCGACTCATTCGAGCCTGAGTGGTGACGCCAGCCATCTGTTCGTCAGCAACTATTCAGTGATGGAAGATCCGGGCGGCACCCTCGCGGTGTTGCCGGTCGGTGCCGACGGCAAACTGAAACCGGTGGTGCAGATGAGCGCCCACCCGGCGAGCCGGATCAACCTGGAGCGTCAGGCGTCGAACCATGTGCATTCGACGGTTTCCTCGCCGGACGGCCGTTACGTGTTCTCCAACGATTTGGGCGCGGACAAGGTCTTCGTCTATCTGTTCGATCCTAAGGCCAACCCGGACCTGCCACTGACCCCGGCGATGACCGCCGCAGTGGCCTTGCCGGCAGGCAGCGGCCCGCGTCACCTGCTGTTCAGCGCTGACGGCAAACACGCCTGGCTGACCATGGAAATGAGCGCCCAGGTTGCGGTGTTCGATTACAACGACGGCGTGCTGACCCAGACGCAAATGATCGATCTTGCGGCCGGCCAGCCGACTTCAGACAAAGCTGCGGCTGCTCTGCATGCGTCCGCCGACGGCAAATTCCTCTATGTCAGCAACCGTGGCACTGCCAATCAGGTGCTGGTGTTCGCGATCGATCCGGCGACCGGCCAGCTCAAAGAGCTGCAGCGACGTTCAGTGGAAGGTGATCACCCACGGGAATTCAGCCTCGATCCAAGCGGTAAATTCCTGCTGATCGCCAACCAGAAAAGCAACGAGATTGTCGTCGTCGAACGCGATGGCAAGACCGGTCTGCTCGGCAAAACCGTGCAAAAACTGCCGATGGACGCCCCGAGCGACCTGAAGTTTCTAGTGCGACAATAAGCCACAGGCCCCGGTTTGCGGGGCCTGTCTCTTTGTATTAATCGCGCTGATAACTGCTAATGCTACAAAGCATTTCAAGCGATCAACCCCCGAGCGTTAAGTTTGCTCCACAGCCCAACCGGGCAAGCAAGCCAACCGAACACGAGGGTTACCGCCATGAACTTCAATCTCTTCTCCGTGATTGCCGCTTCCGCCATCTCCGCCACCGTGGTTCTGCCAGCCAGCGCCAACGTTGAAATCAACAGCAAAAAATCCCACACCCAGAGCTACACCCAGAAATACCTGCAACAGAGCGCCAACTTCTACGCCGCCCTGGATCACAAAGCCCAACACTGAAATTCCCGCCTCTCGCGACTCCCTGCAGGAGCTGCCGAAGGCTGCGATCATTTGATCTTCAATGTCAAAAGATCGCAGCCTTCGGCAGCTCCTGCACGTGTGTGTCTGGCGACTCGATAGGTTTTTTTTACAGTCGAAATAGAGGCGCTAAATAATCAACGAAGCTGATGGTTACTATGGGAAACGCTGAGTGGTTAGGCAGGGTTTTTTGATCGATTCTGTGGGCTCTGAAACATGCCCACGGGAGAACACCATGGCCAGCGCAATCATCTCTTCTGCCAAACGCGGCGCCTACCTGGCCATCGGTCTTTACCTGGCTCTGGTGCTGATCGTCAGCGTCTCATCGCAGATGGAACATAGCTTCGACGCACCGATTCAAGTCGCCAACCCCGGCATCCAGTTTGAGCACCGTTCGCAAAGCGTGATGGTCGATCGGGCTGAACTCGCAGGAGTCGGCGGAGCATGAAAGGCTACAGACTTTGGGTCATTGCCGGTCTGGCGTTCATGACCAATGGCACTTCATTGCTGGGGATGGGGCAGGGCTCGGCGGGCGGCCTGGCCCGGGCCATAGAGGCCAACCACAACATCGCGCACAACATTGAGCGTGCCAATACCCTGGGGCTGATGGCCGGCAATCCACCGGTCAAGGCGGCAGCCAGTTTTCTCGGACCGTTCGAAGTCGATTGCTCGGCCCTGGGCATGTGCCAGGTTTTGGCTTGATCCGGCCCCGACACTTGCCTGGAGTGAATTTCATTGTGGTGAGGGGATAAATCCCCTTGCCACAGTTGATGTGCAAGCAGAAGGCCGGGGAGTTACTTCTTCATGATCGCGGTGAAGAGGTCGGATTCGAGGAAGTGTTGTAGCCACGCTTGCAAGCGCACGTAAGGTGCCTGTGCAAACCAATCGCGATCAACGTGGGCGAACTGGCGAACGAACGGCAGCAGTGCGATATCCGCCAGACATGGGCGATCAGCCAGCAAGTAATCGCGATCCGTTAGCAACTCATCCAGCCTCTGCAGAAACAACGAACCGTGCGTGCGATAAACCTCCATCGGCTGCTCCGGATAACGCTCGGCGTACTTGTAGCGATTGAGATGAACCTTGAACACTTGATCATTGGCTTCGATCAAGTCGGCAATCCTCGCATCTCCCTCCAGCAGCCAATCCTGCGGATCATTCTGCGCCAACGCCCAACGCATGATCTCCAGGCTCTCATCGATCACCCGTCCATCCGCATCCAGCACCGGCACCGTGCCTTTGGGCGAGATCGCCAGCATTTCGGCCGGTTTGGCCTTGAGGCTGACCTCGACGATGTTCACCGGCACGCCCGAATAGCGCAGCGCCATCCGCGCCCTCATCGCGTAGGGGCAGCGGCGGAAGGAGTACAGCGTGTTCATTTCACCTCCAGGGTGCTCAAACCGTTGCCCTGACGCTGCACCTGAATCTGCACCGGAATCCGCTCATGCATTTCCTGTACGTGGGAAATCACCGCGACCTTGCGGCCTTGGGCCTGCAAGCCATCGAGCGCGTCCATTGCCAGTTGCAGGGATTCCGGATCGAGGCTGCCAAAGCCTTCGTCGATAAACAGCGATTCGATTTTCAGCGTGCTCGACGCCATCGACGCCAGCCCCAACGCGAGCGCCAGCGATACGAGGAACGTCTCGCCGCCGGACAACGAATGCACCGAGCGCAGCTCATCGCCCATTTCCCTGTCCATCACCAACAGGCCGAGCATGCTGCCGCCGCGTTTTAAACGATAGCGTTTGACCAGTTGGCGCAGTTGCACGTTGGCGTGATGTACCAGCAAGTCGAGGTTGTAGGCCTGGGCGATCTTGCGGAAGGTGTCGCCGGTGGCCGAACCGATCAACGCACTCAGGCGTGCCCAGCGCTGGTACTCGGCATAGGCGTCGGCGATCTGCTGCGCCAGTGCCTGGTTGGCATTCTGGCGGCGCTGGTCTTCGGCTTGTTCGGCGCGCAGCTCGGCGCATTGCTGCTCGCTGACGTTGAACTGGTTTTGCAGGTCGGTGAGGGCGCCGGCCAGTTGTTCGGCGTCGAGGTTGCCGTTGTGCTGGGCCTGGTGATCGAGCAAGCGCTGGTCGCGCTCCTGCAACAGCACCGTGGCCTGTTCGATGGCTTTTTCATTGAGCTGCAAGCGTTGACGCAACTGCGCGACTTGCCCGTCGTCGACGCGCAGCAGATCTTCGAGGCCGCCGTCATCCAGCTCCGGATGACGGGCGCGCCAGTCGGCAATCTTGCCGGCCAGATCCTTGTCTTCACTTTCCAGCGCCTGCAAGCGCTCCTGTTGCGCCTTGAGTTCGGCGGCGGTTTGCACGAGTTGCGTGCGCACGTTTTGCAGTTCCTGAACCGTGGTGGTTTCGGCGCTGCGTGCCTGCTCCACGGCCTTTTCCAGTTGCTGCTGCCAGTGTTCGGCGCTGCTGTGCTCGCCGAGCAACTGCATGAGTTGTTGCTGGCAGGTTTGCTGCTGTTCGGCCAGCGCATTGAACTGCTGTTCTGCGGTTTCTGACTGGTGTACGCGGGTCTGCTGGCGATCCTGTTCTTTCTCCAGCGTCTGCTGGCGTTGCAGCTGTTCGGCCAGTTCTTCTTTCTGCTGATCGACTTGCGTCAGACGCTCGGCGATCTGCCGGTCGAGCTGCATGAACGTCGCCGCCGGCTCATGGCGTAGAGCCTCAACTGTGTCGGCCGGCAGCAGGTTACCGAACGCGCTGAGTTCTTCATCGAGGCGCTGGCGGTCGCTGCTCAACTCGCGCTGCTGATTGCTCAGATGCTGCGCCGCTTGCTGATGAGCGGTCTCGGCCTGACGCAACTGCTGGGTCAGACGCGCGGCGTCCTGTTGCAGGGTGAGCAGGGCGTTTTGGCGTTCTTCATCCTGCTTGATGCTCTGGTTCAACTGCTCGTTTTGCCGGGTCAGCCAGGCGTCGCGTTTGTCGGCGTCCTGGTTCATCAACTGCGCCGCTTGCGGGTGAGCGTCGAGGCTTGGCGCCAGGGCTTGTTGCTGGGCGGCCAGTTGCTCCTGTTGTTGCAGCAGTTCCTTCTGCTGCGCGATGACGCCGCCTACTTCAGCGCGCAGTTCGATGAGCTTTTCCTTGAGCTGATCGACCGCACGCTGCGCGTTGGCCTGCTCGCTTTCATCGTGTTTGCCGAGGCTTTGCAGCAGCGCTTCGGGCTGATGATACGGATGCTCATTGCTGCCGCACACCGGGCACGGCTGATCGTCCTGCAACTGCGCGCGCAGCTCTTCGACACTGGCACTGCGCGCCAGACGCTGACGCTCAAGCAGCTCGCGGGTGACGTTAAAGGTTTGCTCGGCGACGGTCAGTTCGGCCTTGGTGTTCACCCCGTCCTGAGTCAGGCGCTCGCGTTCTTGCTGAGCGCTGAGCTGCCGTTGCTGCAACTCGGCGCCGCGCTTGTCCAGATCCTGTCGGGTGGCCCACAGGCGTGACAGGTCTTCGATGGCGCGCAATTGTTTGCGGTTGTCCTGCAACAGATTGCCGAGGATGCCGATCTGCTCGGCGACGGCATCCGGCTCGGCGCCAGCCTCTTTGAACAGCACTTCCAGTTGTTGTTTTTGCGTGGCGAAGGCTTCGGCGCGGTGAGTGGCGTTCTCTTCGAGCGAGGCCAGCTCGGTCTGGCCCTTATTCAAGCGATTGCCGATCAACATCAGCTGTTGCAGGCGATCGCGGTAGGCATTCCATGCGTCGCTCAACGGTGCGAGATGGGCGCTCTGTTCCAGTTCGGCGGCAATTTTTTGCAAGCGTTCGGCGACTTGAGTCTGCTTTTCCAGCAGCGCCGTAATGGCGCTCTGGCCTTGAGTACAAGCCTGCTGCGCGTTCTGTTTCGCTTCGGCACTGAGGGCAACGTCCTTGGCCAGACGGGCGAGGGTGCTTTGCTCCTCGAAAGCCTGACGCAACAGCGGTGCGCTTTCAGTTTGCCGTTGCTGTGCTTCGCTCAGGGCGACTTTCGCGGCGTCGAGGTTTTGCTCCAGTTGCGTCTGGCGCTCAGTCAGCTCGACGTGTTGCTGCGTGTGCGCGGCAATCTGCGCCGCCAGTGGCGTCAACAGCGCGTCGAGTTCGGTTTTGCGGGCGAACTGGTGCCGCTGTGGGCCGAGTTGTTCCAGCCGCGACAGTTTTACCCGTTCACCGGCCAGACTTTCCCATTGCTGTTGGGCACTGTGCAATTGCTCGGCAGCGGCTTGCTGCGCGTCCTGCAACTGACGTAAATCCTTTAGCCAGCTGTGCTGCTGCTCAAGCTGCTTGAGTTGCGCCTGTTGCAACTTCATCTGTTGCTGCGCGGCGTTGTAGCGCTCATCCAGCTCGGCGCGTGCTTCGGGAGCCAGCGGCGTGACACCGGTGGCCTGATCCTGCAACAGCTTGTGCGCTTCGCGGGCTTCTTTGGTCTTGTCGAACGCGCGACGGCCGAGGCGGGTATACAGCGCGGTGTCGGTGAGTTTTTCCAGCAACTCGCTGCGGTCGTTGTCGTCAGCCTTGAGGAACGCACTGAACTCGCTTTGAGCCAGCAGCACGGCGCGGGTGAATTGTTCGAAGTTCAAACCCAGCGCGGCTTCCAGTTGCGTTTTGTATTCGCCTTTCTGACTGGCGAGCAGTTGATCCTGATCGATATCGCGCAGGCTCTGCCGGCTGGCCTGCAACTTGCCGCCAGCCTTTTCCCGCGCACGGTTGGCTTCCCAACGCGCGCGGTAGCGACGGCCATCGACACCGACAAAATCCACCTCGGCATAACCTTCGCCGGTGCCGCGACGCAGCAAGGTGCGCGGGTCGCCGGTGGCGATTTCGCCGTCGGCGTCCGGCACCTTGGCGTCACGCCCCGTGTTATTCAGGCGCGGTACGGCGCCAAACAGCGCCAGGCACAAGGCGTCGAGCAGGGTGCTTTTGCCGGCGCCGGTGGGGCCGGTAATGGCGAACAGACCGGCGCTGGCCAGCGGTTCAGCGGTGAAGTCGATCTCGAACGGGCCGGCCAGCGAGGCCAGGTTTTTCAAGCGAATGGCGAGAATCTTCATGGCTGCTCGCCCTCCATTTGCACGTCTTGCAGCAGCTCGGCGAAGTCCTTGAGCGTCTGTTCATCGACTTCATTGCCGTAGTTGTCGAGCCAGGCGCGGCTGAACAGTTCCTGCGGTGTGAGTTGATCAAGTTCGATCAACGCCGTGCCTTCTTCCGCGCCGTCAGCACCACGGTTGCCAGCGTACTCGGCAGCGATGCGCACCAGCCGCACGGCTTTGCCTTGCAGGGCGGTTTCCACTTGATGGCGCAGATCCGGTTGCGGCTCATCGAGACGCACGCGTACTTCCAGCCACGGCTGGCGCTGGGTTTCAGCGAGCAGGTCGATGTTTGGCAAGTCCGCGAGTTGCAGCAGGATCTCCGCCAGCGGCGCCGGGCCGATACGTTGCAGGTTGACCGATCGCGGGATCAGTTTCGGCTCGACGCTGACCAGGGTTTCGCCATCGAGAGTGACGTCGAGAATCTGGTGCTGATAGCTGATTTCCGAAAACGATAGCGGAATCGGCGAGCCGCTGTAGCGGATGCGTTCCTCACCGTTGACCTTCTGCGGCTTGTGCAAATGACCGAGGGCGACGTAGCTGATACTCGGCCCGAACAGGCTGGCCGGCAGCGCTTCGGCATTGCCGATGATCAGGCTGCGCTCGGAGTCTTCCGACACCGAACCGCCGGCCATGTGCGCGTGACTGATGGCGACCAGCGCCTGACCCGGCTGGCGCTTGGCATTTGCGGCTTCAATCAGCCATTCATGAACCTGACCGATCCCGCGCAAATAGTTATCGCCCAGATGCGCCCCAGTGACCTCCGCCGGGCGCAGGAACGGCAGCGCCAGACACCACGCGGCGATTTCGCCCGATGCGTCCGGCAACGGCAACAGCAGACGATCAGCGTCGAGTTGCCCATCATCCAGCCACAACACCCGACCCAGCGCATGGGTACGCAAACGTCGCATCAATGGCGCGGGCAGTTCGATCCGCGAGCCGGAATCGTGGTTGCCGGCAATCATCACGATGGTCAGCAAAGGTTGCTGTTCATGGGCGCTGACGATGAAGTCGTAGAGGCGTTCCTGAGCTTTGACCGGCGGATTGACCGTGTCAAAGATGTCACCGGCAATCAGCAGCACATCCGGCTGCGCCAGTTGCAGTTGGCGCAGCAGCCATTCGAGAAAGCACGCATGCTCGAAATCGCGCTCCTGGCCGTGCAGGTTTTGCCCAAGGTGCCAGTCGGAGGTGTGAAACAGACGCAAGGTGGACTCCGCTACAGATAAAGAGGTGGTGGCCGCGTGGAAATGATGAGGCGGCGAAAGAGGGGAGAGTTTACTGGCAAAACACAGACTGTGGTCGAAGTCAGTCCGTTTGGAAGGGAGATGTAAGTGGTAAGAGGATCCCCTTGCCACAAGGGATCAATAGATGGCGAATGCATTCGCAGACTGCGATCTTTTGCTTTTCACTTCGGATAAAGCGGCGGCAACCCGCTATCACCCACCGGATCCTGCACCCGTTCCGCCGCCGGAATCGTGCGGATCGCCCGCCACAAATCCTCACCCTGCCAGTGCTGCCCCGTCTCGCTGTACAGCGCACCATTGAGCCCATCCAATGCATCTGACAACGGCACAAACCGCGCCGCCATGTCCGCCAACGTTTCCGGCTGCTGACGCGCCCACGCATCCAGCGCCTGCCGCGTTGCTTGCGGGTCATTCGCCTGGCTCGCACGCTTGATGTCGTCCATTAACGTACGTGGGCTCGGGCCGGTTTGGGCGGCGCGATGGATCGCCGGTTGCCAGCGTGCACGCCACCAGAGGCCGAAGCCGAGGAGGGTGGTGCAGGCGAGGATCAGGGTGCTGAGTTTCCACCACCACAACACATCGTTATCGACCGTGCCCGGTTGCAGGCTGCCGGTCGGGGTGTCGACTTGCAGGCTCGGGTTGTTGGCCACTTGCAGGGTGCGCGCCGGCAGGCTGGTGTGTTCCAGGTGATCTTCGAAGGTGTTCCACCACACCACATCGACTGTCGGTAATTCAATCGAGCCGCTGCGACTGGCCACCAGCGCTTCGCGTTCTTCGCGGCTGCCGATCAGGCCACGGTCGCTGCTCTGGTTGTTCAGCACCGGTTGATCCGGGTAGCGGCGCAGGCCGTTGACTTCGGTGGCGGGCAGCGCCGGCAGTTGTGAACTGGCCAGGCCTTCGACTTTCAGCGTCAGGCTGCGTGTCAGGGAGTCGCCGACCTGTGTGTGCTCCGGTTCCGGGTTCCAGCTTTCGCTCAGGCTCAGGCTGCGCGCTGGCAGCCATGGCGCATCGGCGGGGTAGGTCAGTGGCTTGGGTTTGACCGTCAGCGGTATTTGCGTGGAACTGACCCGCAGCAGCTTGCCCGGTTTCGGCCCTTGCGCGGTCGCGTCCTGAGAGGGCTGTGTGTCGACCAGCGTCGCGCTGAACGTCTGTGGGGCGATGGTCAGCAAACCGCTGTGCTGCGGATAGATCGCGTAGCGCATCTCGATCACGCCGTGGCGCACGCCGTTGATGTCTTTCTCGTAGGTGCGGGTGTCGCCGAGTTGCTCGACCCGGGCATCGGCGAGTTGTAGCGGCGTCAGGCTGCTGTCGTCGTACAGCGACACCGAATGGTAGATGCGCAGGGTCAGGATCGCCTGCGCCTGCACGTAGACGCTGGACTGATCGAGACTGGCCTCGATGAACACCGGCTCAAGGCTGTTTTTGTCTTCGCGGGTATCGCTTTCGACCACTTGCACGGTGATTGGCTGGCTCTGCACATCACCGACTTGAAGCGGCGGAATCACCACGCTGCCGTTCTCTTTCGGCAACAGGGTGATGATCCAGCGCGTGGTCGCGCGGTTGTCGCCGTTGAGGGTGTTCAACTGGTTGACCTGTCGCGTGCCCCGCACTTCGAACAATGGCTCCAGCGGCGCCAGGTCGGGTTTGCCGAACTGGGTGACGTCGCTGGTTTCGAGGGTGAGCTCGACCGTCTCGCCGGAGTTCAGGCGACTGCGATCCACACTGGCGGTCAGCTCGGCCGCCTGGGCGGTGGCCGTGCAGAGCAGCAGGGGCAGCAAGAGAGCGGTGAAGCGGGTCATCGAGTGTTTTCCTGATCCTGATGTTGTTGCTGTTCGTACCAGAATTTGCGTCGCAGCAGTTCGCCCGGGTCATCCGGAATCTTGCCCAGCCACTGCTCCAGTGCCTGGCGTTGTTCGCCTTCGAGGTTGTCCTCGCCGGGGTGCAGCACCGGCACCTCGTTCTGCTCTTCGTCCGGCTCGCTGCCCGGCACTTCATTGGGGCCTGGCTGCGGCGGGGCAGTTGGCGGTGGTTCGCTGGCCGACTCGGCGGGCTGAGCCTCGCTCTGTGTGTCACTTTTTACCGCTGGTGGTGGTGCGGTCGCTGGCGGCGGTTCATCGCCGGGCAGGTTTTGCTCCGACGGTTGGGTCTCCGGCTCGCTGGGCGGCGGCGTGTTCTTCTGCTTCAGCAGTTTTTCCACCAGCGCCTTGTTGGTCTGCGCCGGACGCAAGTCCGGTTGCAGTTCCAGTGCCTGTTCATAGGCGTCGATGGCGGCGTCCAGCTCACCGCTTTTTGCCAGGGCATTGCCACGATTGTAGTGGGCGCGAGCATCGTTGCCTTCGGCGAAACGCTGGGCGGCGCCACTGTAGTCGCCGGCCTCGTACAACGCCACCCCTTGCCACTGGTGATCGTCAAAATGTTGCGCCGCTTCGGCCGGGCGCTTTTGTTTGAGCAAGTGCAGGCCTTGTTGATCGGGGCGCAACCACAGGTCTTCGAAGTCAAAAGCGTAGCTCGGCTGCGGCAAGCAGAACAGCAACGGCAGGCAGAACAACCAGCCGCGTCGCCCCGCACATGCAGCCAGCAACAAGAGTGGCAACAGCAGCCAGTAACCCTGATCGGCCCAGGTATCCAGGCGCACGGTCTGGCCATCGTCGCGCAGACTGCGCGGGCCATTGAGCAGGCCGAGGGCACCCAGATCCCCTTCGTCCAGGCGGGCCGGCTGGTATTCACCTCCGACGCTGTTGAGGAACGCCGAAAGGCCCGGGCTGTCGAGTTGCGGCACGCGAATTGCGCCTTGTTCGTCCTTGAGGAAACTGCCGTCCTCCTGAGCAATCGGTGCACCTTCGGCGGTGCCGATGCCGAGCATCAAAAATTGCGCCGATTGCCCGCTAAGTGCGCGGTGAATGCCTTGGCGCTCTTCTTCGCTCAGCGACGAGCCGATCAACAGGATCCGGCCCTGACCCAGCGCGCCTTGTTTCAATAAGGCCAGCGCTTTGTCCACGGCAAGATCCGCGCGATGCCCGCTTTGCGGCATCAATGAAGGCTTGAGCGCATCGAGCAGGTTGCGACTGGTCGCCAGGTCATCCGACAACGGCACCAGCGTGTGCGCGCTGCCGGCGTAAACGACGATTGCCGTTTGCGCATCGCTGCGCGCCTGCAACAGGTCGAACAGCTTGCGCCGCGCCTGTTCCAGTCGCGTCGGCGGTGAATCGGTGGCGAGCATTTCCGGGGTCAGTTCCAGCACCACCACCAATGGATCGGCGGGTTTCTGGCTGGTCTGTTCAACGCGCTCCCAACTCGGCCCGAGCAGCGCCAGAATGGTCAGTAACCATGCCACGCCGAGGGCGATCCAAGGCAGTTTGCTCTCACGCCCGTTGCCGCCGCTGAGCAAGGTGGCGTGAAACGCTGGCGGCAGAATCATCTGCCAGCGTCCGGCGCGTTTCTGGCGGTGCCAGAGCTGCCAGATCAGCCAGGCAAGCACTGGCAGTAGCAACAACCACCACGGACGGAACCAGTGCGGCCAGAGGGCGATCATCGACGCCTCCGCAGACGCAGGCGCTTGAGGCGTTCACGCCAGTCAGGCAAAGGACTTTGCAGATACAGCTCCTTGGTGAACAGGCGTTGCAACGGGTTGTCCGGCCACAATTCACGGGCGACCAGCAACAGACTCAACCACAGCGCCAGCGCCAAAGGCCAGTGATACAAAGCCTGTGCCGGGCGGGCCTGGGTCGGTTGTTGGGTCACGGGTTCGAGTTGGTCCAAGGTATCTTTGATTGCTTGCAGTTCTTTGCCGTCGTGGGCGCGGAAATACTGACCGCCGGTGACTTCGGCGATGGCTTTGAGCGCCGGCTCGTCGAGATCCAGGCTCGGATTGACCCCGAGCAAAGCGGTGGAGCCGCTGTCTTCAGGGTTGGCGCCGATGCCGATCGGGTAGATCTTCACGCCTTCGCTGGCGGCCAGTCTGGCAGCGGTCAGCGGATCGATTTCACCGCCATTGTTGGCGCCGTCGGTGACCAGGATCAGCACGCGGCTCTGTGCCGGGCGCATGCGCAGGCGTTTCAGTGCCAGACCGATGGCATCGCCGATGGCGGTGTTTTTGCCGGCAATGCCGATCCGCGCTTCATCGAGCCAGACGCGCACGGTGTGGCGGTCGAAGGTCAGCGGCGCTTGCAGGTAGGCCTGACTGCCAAACAGGATCAAGCCCACGCGGTCGCCATCACGGCTTTCGAGAAAGTCGCCGAGCAGGTGCTGGACCAGCGACAAGCGACTCACGTCTTCGTCCTGCCATTGCATGTCGGGGAAATCCATCGAGCCGGACACGTCCACCGCCACCAACAGATCTCGGCCGCTGGCCGCAATCGGTAAAGGTTCGCCGAGCCATTGCGGACGTGCTGCGGCGGTCAACAGCAACAGCCATAGCAGCATGAACGGTGCTTGCTGGCGCCACGCCGGCAGGTTGGCGCGTGCGCGGCGGCGGGCGAGACCTTCCAGATCAGACAGGAAACTGACTTTAAGCGCCGGCTCGCCGCTGTCGGCCACGGGCAGCACGAGGCGCATCACCCAGGGGAGCGGGAACAGGACAAAGATCCACGGCCAGGCGAACTCAAACATGCTTGCGAATCCACGTGTCGACAGCCTGGGTCAGGCCGGCGATGGCTTTGTCGTCGAGTTTGCATTCCGGTTTGTAGGCGCCTTCGACCAACACCATCCAGCGCGTCAGGCCCGCCGCCGGGCAGCGATTGTCGAGAAACGCCAGCCACTTGCGGCCATTGAGCGTGTGGCTCTGGCTGTAGGGGTAGTGGTTGCGGCACAGGCGTTTAAGCAGGCCGTTGAGTTGTTGCAGCCAGGCCCCGGCCGGGGCGCCGTCGTAAGGTTTGGGCATCTGCGCCAGTTCGGCGAGGGCGGCGATGCGCACCGGATCGAGGGGTTGTTCGGCACGAACGGTCGGGCGTTTCTTGATCGGGATGAAACGGCGCAGACGCCATACGGCGAAACCGAGCAGCGGTAGCAACAGAAGCAGCAACCACCAGCCCGGTGCCGGTGGCCAGAAGGCTATCGGCGGCGGGGACATCAATGGTTGCAGTTGTTCGAGGCCGTTCATCGACCTTTACCCGGACGTTGCGGATTGAGGAACTCGCGCATTTGCTCGACCATTTCACTTTGCGTGCTCAATGGCATCAGCAGCACCCGCAGCTTTTGCGCGAGCAATTCCCAGCGGGCGATGCGTGCTTCGGCCTGAGCGCGATAGGTCTGGCGCAGGTCGAAGTTGAGCGTGTCGATTTCGAGTTGCGCGCCGCGTTCGGCGAATCTTAAAAGCCCGGCGGCGGGCAGGGCGTGATCGAGCGGATCGGACAGCGGCAGCATTAACAGATCGCAATGGCGCGACAACAGGCTCAGTTGCTGTTCGGCACTGTCGGACAACGCGCGCTCATCGCAAATCACGATCACCAGACTGCCCGGGCGCAGCACCTCACGGGCCCGGCGCAGGGCGACGCCAAAGGAATCGCGATCCGGCACACGCTCGCTGTGCAGCGACTGATTGGCCTTCACCAGCCGGTTAAGCAGTTGCAACAGGCTCTGCTTGCTGCGCCGTGGTTTTATTTCGTAATGCTCGTTATCGCCGAACACCAGTCCGCCCACCCGGTCGTTATGGCCGAGCGCGGCCCAGCCAATCAGCGCCGCCACTTGCGCCGCCAGCACCGACTTGAACATCAGCCCGGAGCCGAAAAACAGTCGCGTGCTTTGTTCAACCATGATGAAGATCGGCCGTTCGCGTTCTTCATGGAACAGCTTGGTGTGCGGCTCCTGGGTGCGCGCCGTCACGCGCCAGTCGATGGTGCGCACGTCGTCGCCGGCCTGATAGACCCGCACCTGATCGAAGTCGACGCCACGGCCGCGGAATTTCGAGTGATGCAGGCCGATCAGCGGGCTGCGCTGGCTCGGCGTGGAAAACAGCTGCACTTCGCGCACGCGGTGGCGCATCTCGATCAGCTCGGCGAGGCTGATGCGGATGCCCGGTTCGGACGGCAGGGGGGCGTTCATGGGGGTCAAGCGACGGCTACGACGTCGAGAATCCGCTGCACCACTCGATCCTGATCGATGCCGGCGGCTTCGGCTTCAAACGACAGAATGATGCGATGACGCAACACGTCGAACAGCACGGCTTGAATGTCTTCCGGGCTGACGAAATCACGCCCGGCCAACCAGGCGTGGGCGCGGGCACAACGGTCGAGGGCGATGGAGCCGCGCGGGCTGGCGCCATAGGCGATCCACTCGGCCATCTCCGGGTCGAACTTGGCCGGCGTGCGCGTGGCCATGACCAGTTGCACCAGGTATTCCTCCACGGCATCGGCCATGTACAGACCAAGGATTTCCTTGCGCGCGGCAAAAATCGCCTGCTGGCTGACCCGGCGCTCGGGCTTGGTCTCGCCGTTCAGCGCTTCGCCACGGGCCTGCTGGAGGATGCGCCGTTCGACAGCGGCGTCAGGGAAACCGATTTTGACGTGCATCAGGAACCGGTCGAGTTGCGCTTCCGGCAACGGATACGTGCCTTCCTGCTCGATCGGGTTCTGCGTGGCCATCACCAGAAACAGCGGCGACAGCTCATACGTGCTGCGCCCGACACTGACCTGGCGCTCGGCCATGGCCTCGAGCAACGCCGATTGCACCTTGGCCGGGGCCCGGTTGATTTCGTCGGCCAGCACCAGATTGTGGAAGATCGGCCCTTGCTGGAACACGAAACTGCCGGTTTCCGGGCGATAGATCTCGGTGCCGGTGATATCGGCAGGCAACAGATCAGGGGTGAACTGAATGCGATGGAACTGGGCTTCGATGCCCTCGGCGAGCTCTTTGATCGCTTTGGTCTTGGCCAGACCCGGAGCGCCCTCGACCAGCATGTGGCCGTCGGCGAGCAGGGCGATGAGCAAACGCTCGATGAGTTTTTCCTGGCCGAGAATCTGCGTTGAAAGAAAGGTTCGCAGCGCCAGCAGCGCTTCACGATGTTCCATCGGTGACTGTTCCTGGAAAGGGTGGCCACGGGCGTTCGGATAACGCCGGGGCTGGGGGCGTTACTTTAATCCATCGCGGGGGGTGGCGACTAACGGCATTTTGTAGAAAAAGGCAAAAGATCGCAGTCTGCGGCAGCTCCTACAGGTGATTGCATTCCAATGTAGGAGCTGCCGCAGGCTGCGATCTTTTGGCTGTCTGTGAAGGCTTCATCGCTGGCAAGCCAGCTCCCACAGGGACCGATGTGTTGCATGGATCGCGTTCACACCGCTGATACCTGTGGGAGCTGGCTTGCCAGCGATGGGGCCAGTCCGGACACCATCAAACTTCGTTAATGAACGTGCCAGTCCCGTCGAGGATATTCGTCAAGGTCTCAACAACCTCATCCAGATCAACCATATCCGGGTTAAAGCTGATCTCCAGCACATCATCCCCATTCAAGGCATCAGCATCCGCCGCCGCAATCTCGATCTTCAACAGATTTGCACTCAGGATGACTTTCACCCCGTCCAGCGTCGAAGGTTCGCCATCCAGGGTGATCTCCAGCTCATCCTCGTCCGGGTAGCGGCTCATCAGGAACATGTCGCCCTTGTCGCTGTGGCAGCAGAGCATGGCCATGTTGTCTTCTTCGTCGTCGCACGGGTTGACGATCAGTAGGGCGGTGGTCATTTGCATGGGGGAATTCCTGCCTCGACGGGCGTGTTGGTCGCAATTGGCCGCGATTCTGCCAGCCCTCGGGAATTTCTGCATGTGAGAGTGTCAGAGGATGTGTCGTTGACGCGACACAGGTCAATGGTCATTTCTGGCACGGATGTACCGTAAATACGGGCATTCAGACCGGCGTTTTATGCCACAAATGCTAGTGTTGAACGATGCGAAAGCCTTTGTTTACGTGCCAATGACCGAATATGTCGCAGCACCGCAAGCAGACACATTGTCGCACCCATTAAGCTGCGCAACGGATGAGCACCCGTAAAGGCATTGTCGGCAGCCCGGACAGTCGTTTTTGCAGATGCCCATTCAATGGAAGGTGAATGTGACCTGAGTGTCTCGTCCAGCTTCACCCACCTGTCCCCCTGTTTCCTCTGCCCGAGAATCAGGAACAGGGTGACTCAAGCCCCGGAAGGGGTGTTGCACGCGACGCTTTCCATCAATAACAAGCTTAAGCGGAGTACCACAGATGGCGTTCTTCACCGCAGCCAGCAAAGCCGACTTCCAGCACCAACTGCAAGCGGCACTGGCGCAGCACATCAGTGAACAGGCACTGCCACAAGTGGCGCTGTTCGCTGAACAATTCTTCGGCATCATTTCCCTGGACGAGCTGACTCAACGTCGCCTCTCCGACCTCGCTGGCTGTACTCTTTCTGCGTGGCGCCTGCTTGAGCGCTTCGATCACGCGCAACCGCAAGTGCGCGTCTACAACCCCGATTACGAGCGTCATGGCTGGCAGTCGACCCACACCGCGGTCGAAGTGCTGCACCACGACCTGCCATTTCTGGTCGACTCGGTTCGTACCGAGCTGAACCGCCGTGGCTACAGCATCCACACCCTGCAAACCACCGTGCTCAGCGTGCGTCGTGGCAGCAAGGGCGAGTTGCTGGAAATCCTGCCAAAAGGCAGCACCGGCGAAGGCGTCCTCCATGAGTCGCTGATGTACCTGGAAATCGACCGCTGCGCCAACGCGGCCGAATTGAATGTGCTGAGCAAAGAGCTGGAACAGGTTCTCGGTGAAGTCCGCGTCGCGGTCGCCGATTTCGAGCCGATGAAAGCCAAGGTGCAGGAAATCCTCGCTAAGCTCGACAACAGCGCTTTCGCCGTCGATGCCGACGAGAAGAACGAAGTCAAAAGTTTCCTGGAATGGCTGGTGGGCAACCACTTCACCTTCCTTGGCTACGAAGAGTTCGTGGTGACCGATCAGGCTGATGGCGGCCACATCGAGTACGACCAGAGCTCCTTCCTCGGCCTGACCAAACTGCTGCGCACCGGCCTGACCTACGATGACCTGCGCATCGAAGATTATGCCGTGAGCTACCTGCGCGAACCGACCCTGCTGTCGTTCGCCAAAGCTGCGCACCCGAGCCGTGTACACCGTCCTGCCTACCCGGACTACGTGTCGATCCGCGAAGTCGACGCCGACGGCAAAGTCATCAAGGAACACCGTTTCATGGGCCTCTACACCTCCTCGGTGTACGGCGAGAGCGTGCGGGTCATCCCGTTCATCCGCCGCAAGGTCGAAGAAATCGAACACCGCTCCGGCTTCCAGTCCAAGGCTCACCTGGGCAAGGAACTGGCGCAGGTCCTCGAAGTACTGCCGCGTGACGACCTGTTCCAGACCCCGGTCGACGAACTGTTCACCACCGTGATGTCGATCGTGCAGATCCAGGAACGCAACAAGATCCGCGTGTTCCTGCGCAAAGACCCGTACGGTCGTTTCTGCTACTGCCTGGCTTACGTGCCGCGCGACATCTATTCCACCGAAGTTCGCCAGAAGATCCAGCAAGTGCTGATGGAGCGCCTGAAGGCGTCCGACTGCGAGTTCTGGACGTTCTTCTCCGAGTCCGTGCTGGCGCGCGTGCAGTTGATCCTGCGTGTCGACCCGAAAAACCGTCTCGACATCGACACCGTGCTGCTGGAAAAAGAAGTCGTACAAGCGTGCCGCAGCTGGCAGGACGACTACGCCGCACTGACCGTCGAAAGCTTCGGCGAAGCCCACGGCACCAACGTGCTGGCTGACTTCCCGAAAGGCTTCCCGGCCGGTTACCGCGAGCGTTTCGCCGCGCATTCGGCCGTGGTCGACATGCAGCACCTGCTGAGCCTCAACGAAAAAAATCCGCTGGTGATGAGCTTCTATCAGCCGTTGGGCCAGGTTTCCGGCCAGCGCGAGCTGCATTGCAAGCTGTATCACGCTGACACTCCGCTGGCGCTGTCCGACGTTCTGCCGATTCTGGAAAACCTCGGCCTGCGCGTGCTGGGCGAGTTCCCGTACCGTCTGCGTCACACCAATGGCCGCGAGTTCTGGATTCACGACTTCGCGTTCACTGCCGCTGAAGGCCTGGACCTCGACATCCAGCAACTCAACGACACCCTGCAGGACGCGTTCGTCCACATCGTCCGTGGCGAAGCCGAAAACGATGCGTTCAACCGTCTGGTACTGACCGCCGGCCTGCCATGGCGCGACGTGGCGCTGCTGCGCGCTTACGCCCGTTACCTGAAGCAGATTCGTCTGGGCTTCGATCTGGGCTACATCGCCAGCACCCTGAACAACCACACCGACATCGCTCGCGAATTGACCCGGTTGTTCAAGACCCGCTTCTATCTGGCGCGCAAGCTCGGCAGCGATGATCTGGAAGACAAGCAACAGCGTCTGGAACAAGCGATTCTGACCGCACTGGACGACGTCCAGGTGCTCAACGAAGACCGCATCCTGCGTCGCTACCTCGACCTGATCAAAGCCACCCTGCGCACCAACTTCTACCAGACGGATGCCAACGGCCAGAACAAGTCGTACTTCAGCTTCAAGTTCAACCCGCACGCCATTCCTGAGCTGCCGAAGCCAGTTCCGAAGTTCGAAATCTTCGTTTACTCGCCACGCGTCGAAGGCGTGCACCTGCGCTTCGGTAACGTGGCGCGTGGTGGTCTGCGCTGGTCCGACCGCGAAGAAGACTTCCGTACTGAAGTCCTCGGTCTGGTAAAAGCTCAGCAAGTGAAGAACTCGGTCATCGTGCCAGTGGGTGCGAAGGGCGGCTTCCTGCCGCGTCGTCTGCCTCTGGGCGGCAGCCGTGACGAGATCGCGGCCGAGGGCATCGCCTGCTACCGCATCTTCATTTCCGGTCTGTTGGACATCACCGACAACCTGAAAGACGGCGCGCTGGTACCGCCGGCCAACGTCGTGCGTCATGACGACGATGACCCGTACCTGGTTGTGGCAGCGGACAAGGGCACTGCAACCTTCTCCGACATCGCCAACGGCATCGCCATCGACTACGGCTTCTGGCTGGGTGACGCGTTTGCGTCCGGTGGTTCGGCCGGTTACGACCACAAGAAAATGGGCATCACCGCCAAAGGCGCGTGGGTTGGCGTACAGCGTCACTTCCGCGAGCGCGGCATCAATGTTCAGGAAGACAGCATCACGGTCGTTGGCGTCGGCGACATGGCCGGTGACGTGTTCGGTAACGGCCTGTTGATGTCCGACAAGCTGCAACTGGTCGCAGCCTTCAACCACCTGCACATCTTCATCGATCCGAACCCGAACCCGGCGACCAGTTTCGTCGAGCGTCAGCGCATGTTCGACCTGCCGCGTTCGGCCTGGACCGACTACGACACCAGCATCATGTCCGAAGGTGGCGGTATCTTCTCGCGCAGCGCGAAGAGCATCGCGATCTCGCCGCAGATGAAAGAACGCTTCGACATCAAGGCCGACAAGCTGACCCCGACCGAACTGCTGAACGCCTTGCTCAAGGCACCGGTGGATCTGCTGTGGAACGGCGGTATCGGTACTTACGTCAAGGCCAGCACCGAAAGCCACGCCGATGTTGGCGACAAGGCCAACGATGCGCTGCGTGTGAACGGCAACGAACTGCGCTGCAAAGTCGTGGGCGAGGGCGGTAACCTCGGCATGACCCAACTGGGTCGTGTGGAATTCGGTCTCAATGGCGGCGGTTCCAACACCGACTTCATCGACAACGCCGGTGGCGTGGACTGCTCCGACCACGAAGTGAACATCAAGATCCTGCTGAACGAAGTGGTTCAGGCCGGCGACATGACCGACAAGCAACGTAACCAGTTGCTGGCGAGCATGACCGACGAAGTCGGTGGTCTGGTGCTGGGCAACAACTACAAGCAGACTCAGGCCCTGTCCCTGGCGGCGCGTCGTGCCTACGAGCGCATCGCCGAGTACAAACGTCTGATGGGCGATCTGGAAGGCCGTGGCAAGCTGGACCGCGCCATCGAGTTCCTGCCGACCGAAGAGCAGATCAACGAGCGCGTAGCGGCAGGCCATGGCCTGACCCGTCCTGAGCTGTCGGTGCTGATCTCGTACAGCAAGATCGACCTCAAGGAACAGCTGTTGGGTTCCTTGGTGCCGGACGATGACTACCTGACCCGCGACATGGAAACGGCGTTCCCGCCGACCCTGGTCAGCAAGTTCTCCGAAGCCATGCGTCGTCACCGCCTGAAGCGCGAAATCGTCAGCACCCAGATCGCCAACGATCTGGTCAACCACATGGGCATCACCTTCGTTCAACGACTCAAAGAGTCGACCGGCATGAGCCCGGCGAACGTGGCCGGTGCTTACGTGATCGTGCGCGACATTTTCCATCTCCCGCACTGGTTCCGTCAGATCGAAGCCCTGGACTATCAGGTCTCCGCTGACGTGCAACTGGAATTGATGGACGAGCTGATGCGTCTGGGTCGCCGCGCTACGCGCTGGTTCCTGCGTGCCCGTCGCAACGAACAGAACGCTGCCCGTGACGTTGCGCACTTCGGTCCGCACCTGAAAGAGCTGGGTCTGAAGCTCGACGAACTGCTCAGCGGCGAAATCCGCGAAAACTGGCAGGCGCGTTATCAGGCTTACGTCGAAGCCGGTGTGCCGGAGTTGCTGGCGCGTATGGTTGCGGGCACCTCGCACCTGTACACCCTGCTGCCGATCATCGAAGCCTCCGACGTGACCGGGCAGAACCCTGCCGAAGTGGCCAAGGCCTACTTTGCCGTGGGCAGTGCGCTGGATGTCACCTGGTACCTGCAACAGATCAGCGCTCTGCCGGTTGAAAACAACTGGCAGGCCCTGGCCCGTGAAGCGTTCCGTGATGACGTCGACTGGCAGCAACGTGCGATCACCATCTCCGTCCTGCAACAGGGCGACGGCACTCAGGACGTGGAAGCACGCCTGGCGCTGTGGATGGAACAGCACGAAGCCATGATCTCGCGCTGGCGCGCCATGCTGGTGGAAATCCGTGCGGCGAGCGGCACGGACTACGCCATGTATGCGGTGGCCAATCGTGAGCTGCTGGATCTGGCGTTGAGCGGGCAAGCGGTGGTGGCTGCGGTTGCTGCGAATGCCGAGCTTGAATTGGCATAAGTAGTGGCTGAATGAGAAAGCCCCGGTGTCGTGAGATGCCGGGGCTTTTTTATGTCTGATGGATTTTTTGTTGATTTTTCAGGCCTCATCGCTGGCAAGCCAGCTCCCACAGGTTTCTCGGGTGTTCACAGAGTTTGTGTTCACCGCAGATCCCTGTGGGAGCTGGCTTGCCAGCGATGAGGCCCTATGGATCAATACAACTTATGTACTTGTTTGTTATCCACCATCGACACTCTATCTGTCGAGCTGGCCACTAAATTACTGAGCGACTGGTCAAACTTCTGCAATGCCCTAACTTGCACATCCTGTTGCTGGTTAATATCCGCGACAATTTCTTCAGACCCTTTGAAGTCCGCCCACACCGGTGTCAGTTCTTTCGCCTCCGAACCTTTGGCCGTGCCGATGTAGTTCAGTTGAGCATCATAAAAATCGGCACTCACATCGGCCTTGATATCGGAACTGCGCGAAGTGATCAGTTGGCTGTGGGTGTCGATAATCGCCACCACGTCCGGTTTGGCCTTACGCAGGCTCTGCATGTCCGGATACACCGTCACCGAGCCGAACTGGCGCTGCAAGGAGGCGTTGACCCATTCCACCGCCATGTCCGGTTTTGAACTGGCGACATAGGCATCATGGATCGGTTGCACCAGCAGGCTCTGGCCGAAACCGGTGCCGGCGTTGGCCTGATAGTCGCGCAGGTATTCGCGATTGGTCTGGGTGCTTGGGCTGTAGACCACGCCCAGCGACACGCCGGGACCGCTTTTTACTTGAGTGGCGCTGCTGCGACCGGTGGGATGGGGGAGCAAAGTGTCCAGGGATGAAACGGCTTTGGGGGCGGTGGGTACCGAACAGGCGGACAATGCTAAAACCGATATCGCCAATACACTGGTGAACGCAAGTTTCATGGTGTTTCTCCCGTGAAACAACATCAGTCGGAAAGTTTCAAAGTCGTTAAACACGACCGTTAATTCAGACTAAACCCGCCAACCTGACAATTTGCTGAGCTAACAGCCGTTAATTAGGTTCATTCGCTGTAACACGGCGCGGTTAATTACCCCGGGAAATAAAAAGGCGCAAATCAACGATTTGCGCCTTTTTATTTATGGCTGGCTAAACAACCATCAGTCTTTCAGGGGGATCAACACCTGTTCGTCCGGGGCCAGCACCATGAACACCAGCAGTTTGGCTGGTTTGCTTTTGCTGGCATTTTTCGACACCAGATGTTCGGAACCGGCCGGTTCGTACCAGAACTGGCCTTTCTTGTAGGTGACCGCTTGTTCACCCTTGACCTGGGAAATCACTTCACCTTCCAGCACGTAAGCCATGGCCGTGCCCTCGTGTTTGTGGGCGATGGAGGACTGACCGGGTTTGTAGTCGACTTCGATCATCATGGCTTTTTTGCCGGGGGCGTTTTTCAGCATCTGCTCTTGCAGGACGGTGACTTTTTCGGACGGGTCGTGGGCGAAGGCGGCCGGGGTGCAGAGGCTCAGGGCGAGGGCGGCGGCGAAGCGGGGCAGGGCTTTCATGGCGGGTTACCTGTGATGATCGGGGTGTTGCTGATCACAGTAGTCCGCAGGGCGAGGCATTCAAACGGCCAATATTCGGGAAGATCAGGTGACCAATCGGCGGTTATTCAGCGTGTTTGAGTACGCCATCGCTGGCAAGCCAGCTCCCACAGGTTTTGTGTCGTTCATTAAATTATCGAACGACGCTGAACCCTGTGGGAGCTGGCTTGCCAGCGATAGCGTCAGATCAGACGATGGGGAAACTGTTGAAATCGACGCTATTGGCCAACCGGCTATCGATCAAGTCAATAAACCCCTGCGCCTCGGGCCGGTTGAAATGCGCCTGCATCGCCGCTTCCGACTGCCAGCGGGCACTTACTGTCCAGCGGTGGCTGTCCTCGGGGCAGCGGTCGACCAGGTAGGAATCGCAGCCCGGCGTTTCGCGCAGGGTTTCGACGATCTTCTGCAGTTGCTTGCCCAGTTCATCCGAGCGGCCGGCCGCAGCCTGCACCTGGACCGTATTGATCACTTCGTTGGACATTGCTCACACTCCTGAATCAGGCCGGACGAATCCTGCTCATTGAGGGATAACGCCTGTGCAGAATAGGCCTGCACCTGTCGATCACCAATAACCAATCGGCGGTTAATCGCCCAGACCAATCATTCAGGCAACTTGTTGCAGAATGTCGCGCAAGCGATCCAGCGCGGTATCGATGTCGAGGGTTTCGATGGCGCCGAAGCCAAAGTACAGGCCGTTTTTCGGCGTTTGCTGGTAATAGAAGCCGTTGATCGCATACAGGCCGACTTCGACCTTTTTCGCCAGTTCGATCACCAGCGGCAGGTCAATCGGCACCTTGCAGAACACCGTCATGTGGAACCCGGCACTTGGCGGCACCGCTTGCAGCCACGGCGAAAGATCGTCGGCCATGCGCGCCAGAATACGTTCGCGGCGCTGCGCGTAGATGGTGTGGCAGCGGCGGATATGCTTGAGCAGGCAACCCTCGGCGATGAACTTGGCCAGCGCCCATTGCGGCAAGGTCGAGGCGTGCAGGTCGGTGAGCTGCTTGGCGCGGATCACCGCTTCGAGAATCGCCGGTGGCAAAATCGCATAACCCAGGCGCAGCTCCGGCAGCAAGGTTTTCGAGAAGGTGCCGACGTAGGCAACGATGCCGCGTTGATCGAGATTGAACAGCGAATCAGTGGGCCGGCCTTCGTAGCGGAATTCACTGTCATAGTCGTCCTCGATGATGATCGCGCCCAACTCATAGGCGCGGGCCAGCAAGGCTTCGCGGCGTGCGTGGCTCATCGGCATGCCCAGCGGGAACTGGTGCGACGGCGTGACATAGATGAGGCGGGTGCCATCAGGAATGTGTTCAACCTGGATGCCCTCGGCATCCACCGGAATTCCCACCACCTTGGCGCCATGGGTGGCGAACAGCAAACGTGCCGGCGGATAACCGGGATCTTCCATCGCCACCAGGCTGCCGGGGCTGATCAGTACGCGGGTGATCAAATCCAGCGCCTGTTGCGCGCCGTTGCACACCACGATGTCTTCGTCCTGACAGTTGATCCCGCGGGAAAAAGCGATGTGCCGGGCAATCGCATTGCGCAGCGCCGGCAGGCCTTCGGGCAGGCTGTAGAAACCCTTGGACTGCGTCATCTGCCGCATCGCGTGGGACACGCAGCGGCGCCAGTCATCCTGCAGGAACTGACCCTTGCTGGTGGCGCCGCCGATAAAGTCATAACGCAGCGAACCTTCCAGCGTCGGGTGGCGCAGAAACACCGGCAGATTGCGCCAACTCTCGATCACCTCGGCACCGGCCAGTTCGCTGTGGCTTTGCTTGCGCTGGACCTGCGCCGGGCGTGCGTTGACGTAGGTGCCTTTGCCGATCACCCCGGTGAGGAAGTTTTCGTAAGTCAGTTGCGCGTAAGTGTCGGAAATGGTCTTGCGCGAGATCCCCAGTTGCTCGGCGAGCAGACGGCTGGGTGGCAACTGTGTGCCGGCGGCGAGGCGCCCGGATTCAATGGCGCCGCGCAATTGCTGATACAACTGACCGGCGAGATCCTTGCGGCCGTTGATCACGACGTGAAGTTCCATACCGACGAGGCTCCCGAGGCTGTTTGGCGTGCCCGCCAGATTACCGCTGTTGTTTGAACGGCAATAGTTGCCTACCCGAAAAACCCAAAATTGGCCCCAATCCCTGTAGGAGCTGCCGAAGGCTGCGATCTTTTGACTTTGGTTTTTATAAACAAAAGCCAGATCAAAAGATCGCAGCCTTCGGCAGCTCCTACAGGGGGATTTATGTTTGGCAGGGGGGCAGTGGTGTAGCGGCTTTTCGTGGAATTGGGGCTGTAATGCACCGTTGTCGGGGTTTACGGTGAACTCATTACTCCGTCTACCGAGACCTGCCCATGTCCCCGCGCCTGGATTACTACAACGCTTCGCCCAAAGCGATGAAAGCGATGATTGCCATGGAGGCGCTGACCGCCAACCTCAGTATCGAGCAGCCGCTGCTGCAACTGATCAGGGTTCGTGCCTCGCAGCTCAACGGCTGCGCATTCTGCACCGACATGCACTCGGTGGACGCGCGGCGGGCCGGGGAAAGTGATCGGCGTTTGTATGCGATTGCGGTGTGGCGCGACAGCAACTTCTTCAACCCGCGCGAACGTGCGGCGCTGGCCTGGGCGGAGGCGGTGACGCTGCTGGCGGAGAGCCGGGTGCCTGATGAGGTGTACCAGCAGGCGCGCGAGCAATTCAGCGAAGGCGAACTGGTCGACCTGACCATGGCCGTCACCACCATCAATAGCTGGAACCGCCTCGCGGTGAGCTTTCGCCAAACCCCCAGCGATCTTTTGATTTTGACGTTGCCTTAATTCGCCGGGCGTTGCGGTTTCACCGAGGTGCCAAAGGTATTGCCCATTCGCGTGCTGGTTGCGGCCGGCGTCGCGAGGCCAACCTGATTCGGCGGCCGCTTATTCACCGGCACATTCAGCGCCTCTTGATTCTTTTTCGCCGCCGCTGCGCCTTCGGGGTTGTTGCCCATCTGCTGGCTCAAACAGTCGTAATTCGGCGCCTTGTAACCGCCGACCGTCACCTCGACACAGCCCAAGGGTTCCTCGGCATAAGCGCTCGACAGCGCCGTCAGCAACAGCCCGCCAAGGGTGAATCGCCACAGTGTGTTCATGCTCGCCTCCTGGCCGGCCCGAGGGGGCCGCGCTATGGCTTGAGTCTAGTGCAAGCCTTGCGCAATTCCCGTGATGGTTTTTTTGCAGTGCCCGTCACACCAGATTCATAAACAGCCCTCAGGATGACGATTTTCAGGGATACGTCAGCCGTGCAGCGAGGCAGTTCCAGGGACGGTCTTCAGCGTTCAACGAGGCTTGTGCGCCGGCTGGGTCTGGGGGTGCTGCTTGCCTGTGCGGCTAGCCACGCAATGGCCGACCCGGTGCCGGCAAACTTGCGCATGACGCTGCACATTCCGGCGCAGGATCTGGCGCACGCGCTGGATCAGTACAGCCACGCCACCGGCGTGGCGGTGCTGGTCGACAGCCAGTTGAGTCGCGGCAGGCGTTCGCTGGCGGTGGATGGCGAATACACCGCCGCCGACGCCCTGCGCCACCTGCTCGGCGGCAGTGGCTTGATGGCGCGCTATGCCCGAGACGATGCGTTCACCTTGCAAGTGGCTCAGGTCGACGACGTACCAGCGCCGCCGCAAAAACAGTCGCCGGAAAGCGTGGCCGTCAACCGCAGTTACGCCACGGCGGTGCAAGCGGCGATCGAGCGCAACCTGTGCCGTTCGCCGCTGACCCGTCCGGGCAGTTATCGCGCGGTGTTGCAGGTCTGGGTCGGGCGCGATGGCCTGGTGCAGCACAACCGGTTGGTCACTTCGACCGGTGATGTACGGCGCGATACCGCGCTGGTGGAAAGCTTTCGCAATCTCAGGATCGACCGGCCGACGCCCAGCGCGTTGCGTCAGCCGGTCACGTTGCTGTTGTTACCGGAGTCGTCAGGAAAACGCATGGAATGCACCACATGGGAAGGAGTTTCCGGGGGATGAAAGACACCGGACAAGGTTCGATGGCTCAACTGTTCCTGACGTCTTACGAGGACTTCAGGGTGCGCCTGCGTCGGCGTTTGGGCTCGGAGGATCTGGCCAACGACGTGCTGCACGAGACCTGGTTGCGGGTCGACCGCATGGAGACGCCGCCCAACCTTTTGCGGCCCAACGCCTACCTCTATCGCATGGCCCTGAACATCGCTGCCGACCGGCGTCAGGCCGACGCGCGGCTACTCACCGGCTCCGAGGTCGAAGAACTGCTGCAAATCGGCGACGAGGCCCTTGATCCGGCGCGGGTGGTGGGGGGGCAAAAGGAAATCCAGTCGCTGCTCAGTGCGCTTTACGAACTGCCGGCACGGCGACGGCGGATCTTCATCGCGGCGCGTCTGGAGGAGGCGCCGCACCTGGAGATTTCCCAACGCTTCGGCATTTCCACGCGCATGGTCGAGAAGGAAATCAAGGCTGCCTTGGGCCATTGCGCCGCAAAACTTGAAAGAAAAGTGTTTCAGCGGTTCGGTCGCGGGGCCGGAAAACCGTCTTCAGAGTAGTGCCCGATTAATCCGTTGAGAATCTGCGCGTCTTGAACATCTTTCGACTGACACCTGCCGAGCCCTCGGCCGCCGAGCGCCTGCAAAGCGAAGCCCGCGACTGGCTGATCCTGTTGACCTCGGGCCGCGCCACCGTCGCCGACGCCCGGGCGCTGCGCCAGTGGTGCGCACAAAGCGCCGACCATGCGCGCGCATTCGAAGAGACCAAAGCGCTGTGGCATTTACTGCAACCGGCGGCAGAAGGTTTGCAGGCGCCGCGTGGGTTTGGACGGCGGGCGTTTCTGGGTGGCGCGATTGCCGCGTCGGCGGCGTTCCTGTTGGTGCGCGGGACGATCCCGGGTGGCTTTGGCGGGTTGGGTGCCGATTTCATCACCGAAGTCGGGCAGCAGCGGCGTTTTGAACCGGTGGAAGGTGTGAGTCTTGAGCTGAACACGCAGACCCGGATCAATCAGCGCGCCGTGGATGGCGGGGTGCAGGGGTTTGAGCTGGTCAGTGGTGAAGTCGAAGTACAGACCGCGCGGTTGCCGCTGGCGATGCAGGCCGGGGGCGGGTGGTTGCGGGCGAGTCAGGCGCGGTTCAATTTGCGTAATACCGATCAGCAGGTGTGTGTGACTTGTCTTGATGGTGCCGTGGAGGTGGACGTTGAAGGGCGCCGTTTGCGTCTGGAGCCGGGGCAGCAGGTGACTTATGACGCGCGGCAGGTTGGCAGCGTACAAAGTGTCGACACGGCGGCGGTGATGAATTGGCGGCAACAGGTGTTGGTGTTTAACGGGGCGACGTTGAGTCAGATGATTGATGAGATTAATCGCTATCGGCCGGGCATGTTGCTGCTGCTTAACAGTGAGCTTGGGCAACGGCGGGTGCAGGCGCGCTTCAGCCTGGATCAACTCGCGGGCGTCGCGTTGTTGATTCGCGATGCTTATGGCGTCAAATGCACTGAGCTGCCGGGTGGCGTCGTTGTTTTGAGCTAGTGGGTTTGATTGGGTACATATCCGTTGCTGCGGTTATGGCTGCTTAGGGTTCCGCCCTTACGGCGGGTCACTTTTTCCAGACGCCCGGAATGCCGGCCCAGTCAAAAGTAACCAAAAAGGCTTGCTCCTACGTGCGGCCCGCTCGCTGGGGCTCGGGGTTCCTTCGCTGCGGGATCCATCCGGGCGCATCGCCTACGGTTTGCTTCGCTGCACCTCCTCTCGATGCATTTGGCTGCGCCAAACGGTCGCTGCGCTCCCACCCCCGGATGAATCCCGGAACGAGGCCTTCCGACGTCGCCCGTGAATCAAGATCAAAAGCTGCAGCCGAGCTAACGCTCATCCTGTTGAGTGGGGCGGCTTTGCCGCTGGGGCTGTACGCACATTAAAAACTGTGGGAGCGAGCCTGCTCGCGAAGGCGGCCTTCCAGCCAACCAATCTCTTGCTGATGTACCCGATCCAACTGTAGGAGTGAGCCTGCCCGCGATGACGGCCTAACAGCCAACCAATCCCCAACTGACGCCCCCCAATCCCAATGTAGGAGCTGCCGAAGCCTGCGATCTTTTGATCTGCAAAATCAAAGTCAAAAGATCGCAGCCTTCGGCAGCTCCTACAGGGATATCCGATATTCAGGGATCGGCATCACTCCAACGGCCCAATCACCTGCCGATACTTTTCCACCCCCTGCGCCGTCCCCCGGCTCAACCGAATCTCCAACCCCGCCGGATCCTCCCGCCGATTCCCACTCAACTGCCGCCAGCCCTTATCCACCTCCCAAACCCGCACCTGCACATCACTGACATCCTGCAAAACAGCGACTCCATTCCCAGGCGCCGGCAACGGATACCGACTCCGCGCCGCCGCCACCGCCCGATACAGCGTGTCACCCTTGACCCACCACCGCACCCGCTGCAAAGCCCCCGGCTGATCCGCCGCCGTGCGAATGATGTCCAGGCGAAACCCCTTACTGTCGCTACTGCGCACAGTCAGCGCAGGCGGGGCGCTCGGCGGCTCATCATCCACGCCAACCTTCTTCGGCTCGGTCAACTCAATTCCCGCGCGCATGTCCACATCCCGCTGCAACTGATTCAACGCCCGCAGCAGGCTGTCACTCTGCTCACTGCTGGCCTGCAAATGGCTGTCCGCCCGCGTCACGCTGTCGAGCCCCCGCCAGGCAATCAAACTCACCACCGCCATCAGCAAAATCGCGACCATCACCTCAATCAGGGTAAAACCTTGTTGGTCCTTCATTGCACGCTGATCCGGCCGGCGCCATCGCGCAACACGCTCAGCCGATTGAAACCATCAGACAAGGTCAATTGCAGCGGCGGGTTGATCCATTCGGCGTTGAGCACGACTTTCTGTTTCGGCTCCACGCGAACCTCCATCTTCGGACTCTGCCACGGCCGTGGGCGCAATTGCGGGTCCTGGCTGAAATGCTCGAAACCCTTGCCGCTGTCACTGCGCCGACTGAAGCGAAACCCCTTGGCATCACTGACCCACACAATCGGCCGACCATCCGCCCGGGCCTCCGCCTGCGCCACCTGCAGCAACTGCGCCACACGCTCGGCATCCTTGCGCAGCAATTGCAACGGATCGGGCTTGATACTCAGGCTGATCGCCGCACTGGCGATACCGATGATCACCAGCACCACCATCAACTCGATCAGGGTAAAGCCCCGTTGCCTGTTCATCGCGCGCGCTCCTTTGCGTCCTGCGCCATCGTGCACGGCCAACATGTAAGGCGTGTGAAATAAAACGGAGAGAATTGCCGCGTAGGCTGACAGCAGGGATAAAAAGGAGATTCAACCCATGACCTTCACCGCACGCGTTTCCCCACCCCAAATGGTCCAGGCCCTCGCGCTGCTCGCCGCACTGGTCGGCGTGGCGACATGGTCGTCGCTGCTGCTGACCTCCGCAGAATCCCACACCCCGGCAGCGGCCCCGCAATTGCTGGCGGCGCGCAGTGATAGCCCGGCGTTGCAGTGGTTTTCCAATCAAACGGCGCCGATGGACATCAAGGTGAGCGGGGTGATGGCGGGGAGTCGGGGGGCGGTGGCGATACTGAGCCTGAACGATGGGCCGCCGAGGAGTTTTTTGCAGGGGGAGAAGGTGGGGCCTGGGGTGAAGTTGGTGGCGGTGGAGGGGGATGGGGTGGTGATTGAGCAGGGTGGGGAGAGGGTGCGGTTGGGGGTGGAGAGGTTGGGGGAGGGGGTGGTGTTGCCGAAGTTAACTCGGCCCTGATTAGCAGGAATTTCGACCAGAAGCGGAGTGTCAGGAACATCTCATACGGAGATTTCTTGCATGATGGCGTATTGACTCCTTGCCCGAACTAATGCCAAGATCCCGCCATGCCCCTAGGGGGTGAACGGGTGCCCTAAAGCTCTGGATTTAGCTATCAGAGAGATGTGCGGCAGAAGTAGAGAAAGCCTCGAAACTGCTGGATTTAGCGATTTATTTTTGCGTGGTTGCATCCGTGGGAAAAAAGCTCAGCATTCGTGTTGGGCTTTTTTTTTGATTGAATGAGAGGGATCTATGATATTAGAAAAACAACTGCTCAAATTTATCCAAGCTGAGGCAGAGAAACTAAGTGATCGCCACCATGCGTACCACAATTCGGTGAATTTGGAGTTTGAGCGTAAATCTAAGAGATTGTTGGATCCAGGAAAAAAGGTCGTTACGTTACCACCTCACTGGTCCGAAGATAAAAAATTTAACCCTTTTCACGTAAATAAAAATCGTAAAAAAATTGCTCACTCCATAGCAAAAAAAATACTTTTAGGTACATATAGTCCAAACTCTCCTGCCTCCATGAAGGTTCGTAAACCATCAGGGGGGTATCGCACCGTATCAATTTATCAAATTCCAGATGCTGCGGTGTCATCTTTGTTTTATCATCAACTGCTTAGAAAAAACAAGCATAGATTAAGCTCCTTTGCGTACGCATATAGAGATGATCGTAATGCTCACTTTGCAATTCAGGATATCTCTCTAGAACTTGGGCAGGCCCCAAGGATATTTGTTGCAGAATTCGATTTCTCTAAATTTTTCGACAATATTCGACATGATTATCTTTTTGCGCAGTTTGACGAAAACGGATTCTCAATCAGCGAAAGTGAGCGTAAAGTAATTCAAGCATTTCTTGGGCCTTCCGGTAAAGGCATACCTCAAGGTACGTCAATTTCATTGTTTTTAGCGAATTTAGTTTGCTGGAATCTCGACAAGAAACTTGAGCTTGCAGGGTTGAGATTCGCTCGTTATGCGGATGATACAATTATTTGGGCAAACGATTATCAAAAAATCAACATCGCCTACGATATTATCTACAGGTTTTCGGCGGAAACCGGCGTTGCTATTAATTTAGAAAAGTCCGAAGGCATAAGTTTGCTTTGTCCTAAGGATCATAAGAGTGAGTTTGCGCAGTGCAAGGATTCTGTGGATTTCTTAGGGTACACACTTTCGAAAGAAAAAATATCAATAAAAGAAAAGTCTGTACTAAAAATAAAAAAAGAAATTAGCTATATTTTGTATAAGCATTTGATTCAGCCGCTAAAGTCATCGGTACTCAGGTCTTTGAGTATTCCAGCGAACAATAAAGATGTTGATCTTCTGCGGGCAGTGTCTGAGATACGAAGATTTTTATATGGGGATTTAACTGATGAGATGATATCTAATTATATAAATGGAGCTAGTAATCGAATATTTTTCAAAGGTACTATGAGTTTCTACCCTCTTCTCAATGACGAAATGCAACTCCGTCAATTAGATACTTGGTTGGTTTTGGCGATTTTTAAATCTATTAAGCTTCGAAAAAAATTACTGGCAAGGCACGGTTATAACAGAGCTCACTCATCTCCATTCAATATACGAAAAAAAGACATCGCATCAACGTTGCGTAGGCAGAAAGATGGCGGGAAGAAAAAATTGCAAATCCCAAGTTTTTTCTTCATATACCAGGCGTTAAGAAAGGGATTGTCTGATATGGGTGTTGAAGGTGTAATGAATCCGAAGTCAAATATGTATAATTATTAAGTCGTTAGTTTGGTGTGCAACGACTTCAGTCATGATGGACATGATGATTCATGATTTGTAGGCCGATATTGTCAGTCAGCTGACAGTATCGCCAACTTTTTTCGTCTATTGAGAAACGGGACGAGGTGAGACTGATCTGTTAAGGGCGCTTACGAAAAAATTGACGGATTTATTGTCTGGGAAATAGCTAGGCATCTTTTTCTTTTAGTGTCCTGGAAAAGATTGGTGTGCTCATTGTAATTGGCTAGTAACATTACCCCGAGCAGCCTGCAGCCAATTTAAAGCTTTCGCCAGATTGTACTTTTCCTAATAACGCAACCGCTGCTTCAGAGTATTTTCTCGTGAAACTACTCTCCGACTTACCAGTCTTTAATTTAAAGTGGTAAGGGTTATCAGAATTCTTCATATCAAAGCCGGTCATTTGCTCTAGCAGTTCAATGAGTTTGTGAGCACCATTCCAACTAGTAAACCCCAGCTTCTCCGCTACCATTTGAAGGGTATATGGATAGTTAGCGTTTACGCTAGCAGGTCCGTCTAGCGATGTAATACCCAATATTTTCGCAAAATTCTCGTCATTTTCGACAGCATGCTCGAGCATTGAAAAATTTACTTCTACATGTTTTGATAGTGTGTCTCTCCTAACTAAATTAAATGCTCGAGCCATTAGTGCGCGTAATAATTTGACGTTAATTTGTTCGAGTGTGCCATTGTTTCCAAAGGCCTTAAATACCCAATCAAATGAAGATGAGACTATGCTTTTTATGCGGATCGTAACATCGCCTCCGACGTTGATGATACGCTCGCGTGGTGGGTATGAATTATCACCGATATCCTTATCCCATTCCAATATGTAAATATTTGGAGTTAAAGCTTGTGTGGCCTTGAACATCCTAGTGACGTCATAAAGTATGCTCTTTATGTTTTGGTCTTCGGCTCTGTATCCAACAAAAAGCAAAGGGTGCTCTGCAAAGTATGTAAGAAGTTTTGCACTCAAATACTTTTTATCAGCTTCAAATGTTTTGTAATCTTCTTCGGTTAGTACCAGAGATAAAGGGTCGGAAATACATCCATGTATTTTAAATATTTCACCGATCGATAAGTAAGGTTTGCTTAGAACTTGTTGGCCTACGACTCGCTCGAAATCAGGAAAAATCAACTCCAATAGTTGATCGTAATTTGTTGTAATGAGCGCATGTGGGCTCATTGCTTTCAGGGCTGCAATTTCTGCGTCTAAATTTTCTGATCCGTAGGAACCTTTTTTATCTGGCCCCATCCCATTCAAAATGGTGGCAATACAATGTTTTATAAATATATCGGATGGGTAGTTTTCGGAAAAATATTCAGCCGGAAATTGATCTCTGCCATCGGTCCATGCCCATTCTCGAAAGCAGTCAGAAAATATACTTCCAATTTCGACTAGGCTTTTATTTTTTTGCTTGTAATACGCTAAGTCAAGACTAATGTTGGGGCACATTGAAGCCAGCCCCTTCAGAAGCTCCTCCCAGCTCGGGCCGTTTGAGTATCGTTTGGAAAATCCTGAGCCTACGAATAATATCGGTTGGCAAGCAGCTTGGCCGAGAACATTTAAAATATCGGAAATTACTTCTTCCTGATATTGTTCATAACTTAAAGGCATACACACTCCAGTTTTATCTTTTTGGGGCGCAGAGGTAATCCAAGTGAGCAGCTACGGACTGGTGTTAATAGTGAAGTTATAGCACCTATTTGAAAGGTCGACCGACTGTCTGAATTTGAAGGCCAGAGCCTGGCTCGGAGCTGGGGATAAGGGGGGCGGGCTATTTAGGGAATCGTGTCGTAATGAAGCCTCAATAAACGCCAACGTTTAAAAAGACATTTCCAAACAATCTCCCAGGCTACACATCCTTGCGCCTTTGCCTACAGCTACGCCAGAATCCGCCGGCTTGTGCGCTTTTGGGTCGGATTCTATTGTGTTCCGGTCGCTGACGAATCAGCGATCGGGTTTGGTAGCCCGGCTTAGACTTGGCGCATAACGTCACCCGATACAGGCCTTTTTTGGGGCTGTGTATTTATGGTGGCCATGCGCAGGGCGTCTTCGGGCGCGCCGGTTCTCCAAGTCACCGGTCTACCAACCTTCGTATGGCCACCACCCCTTCGTTTGGTAGCGAAAGATGATGGCTCCTTTTCTATGATTTGGAGATTCACTCATGATCAAACCAACACCCAACCCGCCCGAAACTGTCTCGGTTTCCCCCTACGAATCCATCGATTCCAAAAAACTCCACGAAGCCGCCGACCGCGCGCTCGACCATTACCTCTGTCCACCCGGTTCCACGTCGCCCCCACGTAAAAAACGCGGGATGTATGCCGTGACGGCGGACTACAAAAACGAAGAACTGCTGATTGATGCCAGTGAAACGCTCGCTTCGGCGCAAACCATCGCGCAGAACGTCGCCAGTCTGTTGCCGGCGTCGCAGCGTCGGGCGTTGTTGGGGATTGCGCAGTTGATCATGCTCGGGGAGTTGGCGGTGAATCGGGCGTTGGATAATTTGCAATTGCCGGAGTGATGCGGGTGTTGGGATCACCCGGTGATTGATCGGGTGTTCATTCTGACGCTTTCGCGAGCAGGCTCGCTCCCACAGGGTTTTATGCTGATTGCAGGTGTTGTGTGCGACGCTGAAACCTGTGGGAGCAGTCGATTATTACCGCGTAGTCTTCGTGTGGTTATCGAGGCGCATCGGGACATTCGCGGGTCCATCGCGTCACGGTCATGTCATTGAATTGCTCACCGATGGTATCGACGCGTAGGCAAGTTCCTTTCTTCGCGTAGTACAAGATGCAACGCGAGCTATCAAACGAGCAGGTGTCCAGTTCGAAGAACTTGCGTGTAGCCAGCTCCTTCTCCACGCCGCTGTACTCATAGCCGTCGTTGGTATGCATCCGCGTCGGCTTCCATCCTTGTTTGAGTAGCTTGGACTTGGCCGCAGCCAAACGCTCACCGACGACGATGTCTGCTGGCCCTCGCTGGTCGTTTGGCGCCTGTGAGGCATCGGCAAACGTTGCGCTGATACCCGCGCAATAAAGTGCGAAAAATGCGAGGGTCGAAGCCTTCATTTGATCGTTCCTATAGCCGCTTTTTAGCTCGACAAAACCCCGATACTCGGTGTTAGGTTGCAGGGGGATGGTGATTCTTCTGCCTGGCTTCTCATAATCCCTAGGCATCGCCAGCGAAAGAGAATCCTATACGATTAAGTCGGTGGAGCATGGTTTGACGAGGGGTATTCAGGGTTTCCCAATGCCTTTAATATCGGCGCCCCTCACAAATGTCACGGTCAAAACAGCTTGATACAAAACCGAGCGGGCCAAAGGAAATGGAAAGCAAGAGTAAGTTATGGAACAGCAAAGCAAGGTCGAACACTGGGCATATCCGTTCAAGCTAAAGCGAGCAGGTAACCAGCACGTCGAGGCACAGGATCCCAAGCAATACTATGAAGCATTGGCGAAGGCCCACGGCGGGTTCTACCCGATGGGTACTAATGGTTCATGGCATGGTGGAATTCATTTTGATGGAGGAACGGGAGATGTCCTCGATCAATCCTCAGTGCGCTGTATCGCAGACGGAGAGGTAATCGCATATCGAGTCGACGAGACTGCCCCCGTCACAGAGTATTTCGGTGAGCATATGCGTGTTGTACAAGCCCCGTATTCCACAGGACTCGTACTTATCCGGCACCGACTCGAGATACCGAGCCAAAATAGTGATCAAGATGAGAACGCTGCACCAGTTGGAGAGCTGATTTTTTACAGCCTCTACATGCACTTGCTTGACTGGGCTGGCTACCAGAAACACGATGCGCCTCTGCCTCCAGCTTTTTTTGGGCCGTTGACCTATAGCCCAAAAGCAGAGAAATCTACCGATAATTTCCTCGGGTTGAACACTAGGGCTGGAGCCCCCGGAACTGCTGCCCACAGCGTCAAAAATGCCATTTTGCCCAAAGGTGTAAAAATCAGAACCGCGGAGTCAGCGGCCGCCCCCAATGAAAAATGGAAGAAGCTGAGCGCCGTGCTTGAAGGGAACTCCATTCCCCAAACGATTAGTGAGGCATGGGTTTACACCGGAGAGCTTGAGGCTGCTGGTCCCGACACCTATTTAGTGTCCGTCCAGTCTAATGACTTGAATTCGGGGTTGCTTCCAGGGAAAGGGTTGAATGTCTATAAAACCTCAAAGGGGAAACAAAAAAACTCGATAACAGGCGTCTTGCCATTAGGAGTGAAGCTCTCTCTGGAAGACGGCAGCGGAGATCTTCGGAAAATCAGCAGTCTCACCGAGGGCGTAGATACCTTCCCGATTACAGCTGACAGTGCCAAAAATATTCATGGTTACGTAGCCATTAGAGCCTTGCAAGCACAGCCAAGCAAGCCGGTTACTGATTCTTTTCATCTTTTGCCAGAACCTTACAAAGTCAAGGCGGGAGAAGTAGTCGGACATTTAGGACCTTATCAAAACGTCACTGACAGTGAATCAAAGTCGCTCCTGCATTTAGAGATTTTTAGCTGTGATGACGTACCAACGTTTATCGCTAAAAGTCGAAATCATGCAAAAACTTTGGCTGAGACACAAAAAACACTGCTAAAAATCCACAAGGGTGCGAGTCGGCTGATTAAGCATAAGGACGGTATTAATGCCCAAAACCCACCCGATATATGTCAGGAAGGGGCAGTTGTTGGAGCCGATCTTATAATTCCTCAGCGGGTTCTTGAGGATCTGCCTGCAACCTATCAGTTGTCAGATAATAAAACCTTTCCCGCGAGCACGCCGGCCCAAACTATTCGCTGGTGGCGCTTGGACAACTTACTCGAAGACGCAGAAGGTCATCCGATCAATGGCTGGCTTGGTGAGCAGGACTTAATTACTACTCGTCATAGTCCTTGGGAGTGGGAGGGTTTTGAGTTCATCGAGGAGAGCGGGAAGCCGGTTGAGCATCTTGCCCATCTTCTGGATACACGAGGCTTACTCAGTAACGAAGAGCGAGAAAACTATCGTGCCAAAATTAGCCAGGCAGATAGCGGCCCAGTCAAGAAAAGGCTTTACGATATCGTAGATACTAACAAGGATAATAAATTTAGTGTCGAAGAGATTCACTCTGCATTAGCTAAACTCTGGCATGCTCAATCAATATCACAACTCATGACACGTTATGAAAGTGAGTGGTTTTGGAACGCTGAAAAATGGGACGAGCTGGACCCTCTGCTCAACCATTCGCCATCACAGCCGAATCAAAACTGGGTGAATGAGAAAAAAAGAATCGAAAAGTTGTCGTGGTGGAAAGACGCTGGCTTATCGACTGATGGGAAAGCATGGCACTTTCATCTAATGGGATTGCTTGGGAACTTTACATATCCGACCGATGATAATGATTTGAAATGGCTGAAGGTGCCTTACGGACAACTAACATTCAATGTCGAGGGGAACGACTTTGAAGATGCTGGACATCCTGCTCATCGCTATTTTAGCCGAGTCGTGCACTGGCCAGAAGGTGTGTCAGGCGTGACGATTGGTCGAGGATACGACTTGGGTCAACAGGCTGATCCAAGGGCGGACTTAATTAATGCCGGAGTAAAAGAGCCTCTCTTGTCGTGGTTGGTTGGGGCGAAAGGCTTGCATGGTCAAGCCGCAAAAACATATTTAGATAATGCGAGCCAAGAAATCAGAAAACATGTAATAACAAGAAAGCAGCAATATATGTTATTCATATCTGTTTATGAATTCATGAAAAAAGACATTTTTAGAATTTCGGGCACAACCAGCAACGTAGAGAAATATGGTGCCTTGCAATGGGAAGGTGTTAATAAAAAAATTCAAGACGTCATTGTAGATCTTCGATATCGAGGAGACTATCACGTGGAATCCAGAAAATTCATTCAAAGGCCTTTTACTGATAATGATCTGGCGAAAATAAAAGTAGAAATGTCGAAGCATAGTAATTGGGTAGGTGTGCCACCAAATAGGTTCGCCGAAAGAAAAAGTTACTTGGAGAGTAATTAATGCGTATTTTACGTCTGGCAGCGTACACGGTTTTTGGACTGGCCTGTCTTTCATCTGCGACAGCGGCTGAGTTTGACTACAAACGGGTCTACCAAGCAGATGCAGGGAAAATAGGTAAATATATCGTCAGGTATTTGAGGACATTCGATTCCCCGTGCATACGGGTGCAATCGCTCTTGCCCGGGGGTAATGGGAAAATAGTTAAGGAAAAAGAACTATGCTCCATTGACGGCAAAAGCTTTCTCGACGGATACACCCAAGTCGAATTGAAAAAAGGAGAGTTTCAAGAAGAGAAGCTGACTTTTTTGTTTGAGATAATGCCACTTGAGCCAGCTCCTGAGTTTTTAAAAAAATGTACTGTTCCATTTAAGGATGGCGCGCCTCAGGACCTTGTTTGTGAAACGATAACGCCGTGAGTTGAAAGCTCTGGAGGAAAAGGGGACGAATTTATTTTTGAAAAATAGATCCGTCCCATCTGCCGTTTGCCTGGACCTTCGGGAAGCGCCGCCCACTTTGTTGTCGATTTCTGGTTTCAATCCTTTTCAGGGCATTTGAAGTTCCAGGAATAAACTTTCATGTCTTTGACTTCTTCGCCGACAGTTCCTGCACCTAAACAATCTCCGTTCTTGATGTAGTTGAAGCTGCAGAAACGGACGCCCTCCGTGCAAGACTCGATTTCATTGAAGCCTTTTCTTTGGATGACGTTTTCAACCCCGAACTCACCTGAGTAGGACGGATTCGGCTTCCAGCCATTTTTGATCAAAGCTTTTCGGGCTTTCGAAAATGGCATTCCTTCTTTGATAGGAACGTCTGCTGCGCTTGAAAATAAACTCACGCAACATAAAAGGCTGATGGCTAATATTTTTAGTTTCATTTCACAGTACCGCCAAAAATCTACCGTCCATATACATTTGCGTCGCACAGAATGCCTGAGGCAAAAGTTGCGCTCAACATTTCTTACAATTCTTTGATTGACTGTTGGTTAGTGGCTTCTGTCGAGCCGCTCGCAATGCCTTTACGCCCCGACTGGGTTTACGCTTTGTGCGCGGGGAAAATTGCCGGTAATGCGGCAGATTTGTTTAAGTGGGGAGGTGCCGCAGTAAGGTCTCGATAAACACCAACGTTTAAAAAGACATCTCCAGACACTCTCTCAGGCTACGCATCCTTGCTCCATTGCCTACAGCTACGTCAGAATCCGCCGGCTTGTGCGCCTTAGGGGTGGGTTCTATTGTGGTGCGGTCGCTGACGAATCAGCGATCGGATTTGACCGTCCGCCCAATATCAAGGCGCGCCAGCGTTCTGCACGTGTTCAGGCATTGTCTGAAATCATGTCGCGGTGGCTGTGCGTGGGACACCTTCGGGTGTGCCGGATTCCTTGATGTCCGGTCGGTCAACCCGCGTACAGCTGCCACCCTGTTTGTTTGACCGCGAACGGTGGCGGCTCCAGTCATCAAGGAGCTTCACCATGATCAAACCAACACCCAACCCGACCGAAACCGACTCGGTTTCCCCCTACGAATCCCTCGACTCCAGAAAACTCCACGAAGCCGCCGACCGCGCGCTCGACCATTACCTCTGTCCGCCCGGTTCCACGCCGCCCCCACGTAAAAACCGTGGGATGTATGCCGTCACTGCCGACAACAAAAACGAAGAACTGCTAACCGATGCCAGTGAAACACTCGCTTCGGCGCAAACCATTGCCCAGAACGTCGCGAGTTTGTTGCCGGCGTCGCAGCGTCGGGCGTTGTTGGGGATTGCGCAGTTGATCATGCTCGGGGAGCTGGCGGTGAATCGGGCGTTGGATAATTTGCAGTTGCCGGGGTGATGCGGGTGTCGGGATCACCCGGTGATTGATCGGGTGTTCATTCTGGCGCCTTCGCGAGCAGGCTCGCTCCCACCTTTGAGCGCGTTGCAAGGTGGGAGTGCGCTGGCTCTTCAGCCGCGATAAGTTTCTAGACGATGTACGCGTATCTGCACCCCGGAATGGCGGGCTGCTTTCTTTGCGTCAATCGACTGCCAGGTTGTCCCGAGCCCACTGTTCAGCTGTGGTGACCTGAATCGACTGCTGCTCGTTGAAAGTCCCCGCTTTAGGCCACGACACACCTCTGCCTTGAGCAAATACGGCGCGGTATTTTTTGATGTGGTGGGTGGGGTCTTTTTCCAGTTCCTGCATCAGGTACGGAACCGTCCAGACGTTACGCTTGAACGGCCGCCCCAGCACACGTTCAAGCAGGCTCGCCACCTGCCCATACGTCACCGTGTCGCCAGACAGGTACACGATCTCATTGCGAAAGCGCGGTTCGTAGAAAACGATGGCCGCTGTCAGCTTGCCGATGTCCTCGGGTGTCGTGAGCGTCACGCTGGTTTCCAGGCTGCCCAAGGCGTTGACGGTGTCGCTCTCAAAATCGACGACCTCAAAGACCGGCTCGAACAGAAAACTGGTGAACATGCCGGTCGAGATGATCACCCATTCGGTTTTATCCTGGGCGCGGAGCAACTCGCGCACGTCGAGTTGCGCATCGAACAAATCCTGCGGGCTGCCCCGGCCAATCACTTCGAAATCGACGCCAAACTGCCAAGGGAAATAGCGCTTCACGCCGGACCTGAGCGCAGCTGTCGCCAGTTTCATCGGCGTTTCCCGACCTGCGACCATGCCTGCGCAGCCTATGACGGTGTCGAATGCTGCGAACACTTCGGCCAGTTGATCGATGGAGTCGTTGACCAGGTCTGCAGCGACCATCTGGATGCCCAGACTGCGCAGTTCGTCGACTTCCAGTTTTTTCTCAGGGACTTGCGTGTTGATGGTCGAATCCCTGAGCAGGACGCTGATGGTGTTGCCGGGCGAGCGCTTGGCTACCCGCGCAAGATTGCGCAGCACCGGCAGGCCGAGTTCGCCGGCGCCAAGTACGAGAATGGATTGTGGGGAAGGGTGGGTCGCAGCGGTCATGATGTCTCCTGAGATCCGTCGTCTGTATGATTTGTGGATGCTGGCACGATTGCGCAGCGCTCAGAAGAAGGCACACGCGTGATACCAGGGGGACACATGACCGATGAGGAAACCCTTAGCCAGGCAGAAGCGATCTGCCAGACGCTAAGACGAGACGATGATGGCGTGCGGCGCGAAGTCCTGGCGCACGCTGGTAGCCGCTGGTCACTGGGGATTCTGCATGCCCTGGGTGTGTACGGCACGATGCGTCATGCCGAGATCAAACGGCAGATGACGGGCGTGACTCAGCGCATGTTGACCAAGACGCTGCGTGCGCTGGAACGCGATGGTCTGCTGATACGGCGAGAGTTGGATCAAGTGCCGCCCCATGTCGAGTACGAGCTGACGCCGTTGGGTATGGAGTTGTTGGTCCGTATGTCGCCGATTTGGACGTGGGTTGTGGAGCACGTCGATGATTTTCGCGAGGCGCGTCGTGCGTTTGATAGCAAGAGTGGGAAAAAGCCTTCGTGGCAGGTTCCGGTGGTGGGGCTGGTTGATTTGGATGACGCCAACGAGCGGCGGCGATCATGAGCTTGTCCAGTCTGCGCGGCTGAATGCTCACGCGCCTGCCGACGCAGCGGGCGAATGAGATTACCGACCTACTGCCGCACAGGTGGATGCCCATTTAGCGGTGCAACCTCTGACGGGGCACAGCAACAAGATCTGCCTAGTCGCCCAAATCAACGGCATTACCGTTAGTCCGGACATAGTAATTATCGAATTCACCGCTTTCGACGAACACGAAGCCATGGCGAGTGTAAAAACGATTTGAAGCGCTTTCCTTGAGAGCACCCACCTTGATGGGACGCCCGATCTCATCAGCCTCTTTGAAAATCCGAGTAAGCACTTCAGAGCCGATTCCTGCTCCTTGAGCTCTGGGTATCACATACAAGTGGTCAAGCAGCAGCTCGCTCTGCTGGTCTTTGATGACGACAAAACCGACCAGATCACCTGATACTTCTATGCGGCGTGTGCTGTTAGCGTCGAACCCAACAAGAAATCGTTCGCGCGCACGATCCGGGTCAAATCGTCCAAGCTGTTCAAGGCTCTCGCGCATGGCCTCAATCCTGATGGCTACCAGATCTTCCAGGTCGTTACTGGAAGCAGCGCATAAAACGACAGCGGAGTTTTGATCAGCGGAGGCTGGCATAACAAGCACCCTAAACATGGCCGGTCAGTGATTATAGAGAACAGAATCCGCATAACCACTGCGGTCTCGGTTCAATGGAGGCGATGGTTCCATAGTCAGCTTCAGGGGGATGTGTTCGCCGGACGCTTACGTCTGTTGGGGTAAGGGGGCGGATCTGTCGTGGGGTCCGAGACGCAATGAGGATTCCGATAAACACCAACGTTTAAAAAGACATCTCCAGACACTCTCTCAGGCTACATATCCTTGCGCCTTTGCCTACAGCTACGCCAGAATCCGCCGGCTTGTGCGCCTTGGGGGCGGGTTCTATTGTGGTTCGGTCGCTGATGAAACAGCGATCGGGTTTAGCGACTCGACTTATAAATAGGTGCATCAGCGTTCCATGCTTTGTCGCAGATTCAATGTCTGCGACTCCGCTATGGTGGCTGTATGCGGGAGACCCTTGGGTCTGCCGGGTGCCTATAACCGGTTCGCTAACCTGCGTACAGCCGCCTCCTTTCTGTTTAGCGACAGTTCTGGGCGGCTCCATTCCTATAGGAGCTTCACCATGATCAAACCAACACCCAACCCGCCCGAAACCGACTCGGTTTCCCCCTACGAATCCCTCGACTCCAGAAAACTCCACGAAGCCGCCGACCGCGCGCTCGACCATTACCTCTGTCCACCCGGTTCCACGCCGCTGCCACGTAAAAGCCGTGGGATGTACGCCGTAACAGCGGACAACAAAAACGAAGAACTGCTGATCGATGCCAGTGAAACACTCGCTTCGGCCCAAACCATCGCGCAGAACGTCGCCAGCCTGTTGCCGGCCTCGCAGCGCCGGGCGTTGTTGGGGATTGCGCAGTTGATCATTGTGAGTAAAAAAACAGCCCTCACTCGCAGCGACTTTACGTGTCGCCAACCACCAAAAAAGCTGCAGCAAACTCGATCCTTCCATTCAAACTTCTGGCGTTGCGGGGTGGGCGCCCACTTGGGCCTGTCCACTCTTCGACAGCAAGCCAAACCCGGGAGGGAGCGTTCGACTTCGCCCGAGTCCAAAGAGCCAAACAAGAAAGCGGCAATGTGCCCCAAAAAGCTGGACTGCCATCGGCGTTTGAAGGCGTAATACGCGCGCTGTGAAACAGCGACCTCCATTGTTGCCGTTGGCGCCTCGCCGGACTTGAGTCGTTCGCGTACGGGCCCCTTCCGACGGGCAATAGGGCATCGCCAGGCCGCGCAATAGTTGCGCTCATTTTGGAGAGCAGGGAATGGAACATGTCGATCATGTATTGATCGTGGATGATGATCGCGAGATCAGGGAACTGGTTGGCAACTACCTCAACAAGAATGGTCTGCGCACCACTGTGGTTGCGGATGGCCGTCAGATGCGGGCTTTTCTGGAAACCAACCAGGCTGACCTGATCGTGCTCGACATCATGATGCCGGGGGACGATGGACTGCTGCTGTGCCGTCAACTGCGCGCCGGCAAGCACAAGGCAATACCGGTGCTGATGTTGACGGCGCGCAGCGACGAGACCGACCGCATCATTGGTCTGGAAATGGGCGCTGACGATTACCTGGCCAAGCCTTTCGCGGCCCGTGAACTGCTCGCACGTATCAATGCCGTGCTTCGACGCACGCGCATGCTACCGCCCAACTTTGTTGTCAGTGAAAGCGGTCGACAGCTCAAATTCGGGCGCTGGCGCCTCGACACCACCGCTCGCCATCTGCTTGATGAGGACGACACCCTCGTCTCGCTGAGTGGCGCCGAGTACAGGCTGCTGCGGGTATTTCTCGATCATCCTCAGCGGGTACTCAGTCGCGACCAACTGCTCAACCTGACCCAGGGCCGTGACGCGGACATCTTCGACCGGTCCATTGATTTGCTGGTTAGCCGCGTGCGTCAGCGTTTGCTCGATGACGCACGCGAACCTCTGTACTTAAAGACCGTGCGCAATGAAGGGTACGTCTTTACCTTTGCGGTCGAAGTGCTCGAGGAGCAAGCATGAAGCTCGCGTTGCAATGGCCTCACACGCTGGCCTCGCGCCTGTGGCTGGTGTTCCTTGTCGGCCTGATACTCGCCCAGTCTCTGACGTTCGCAGCCCAGTACTACGAACGCTACGAAAGCACCAAGACGGCCATGTTGGGCAATTTCGAGCACGACACCGCGACCTCCATCGCCATCCTCGACCGTTTGCCTGCCGCTGAGCGTCCGGAGTGGACCAAGCGCCTGCAGCGTCGCAACTATGACTATTTGCTGCGCGAGCATGATGCCGGCAGTCCACTCACCTCGAATGATCTGGCCGGGACTGCGGCGCAATCACTTCAAGTCTCCCTGGGCCGAAACTATGCTCTGACCTTTGTCGAAATCCCGGGCCCACGCCCGCATTTTCAGGCACAGGTGCGACTGGCTGACGGTAGTCCGGTCACCATCGACGTACGTCCTTCTGTCAGGCCGTTGTCGCCCTGGTTGCCCTTCGCCCTGTTTGCTCAGTTGGTGTTGATGATCGGCTGCACCTGGCTTGCCGTGCGAATCGCGATACGCCCGCTCAGCCGCCTGGCCGAGGCGGTGGAGAACCTCGATCCGAACGCACATCCCATGCAATTGGATGAAAGCGGCCCGCGTGAAGTGGCCTATGCCGCCCGTGCCTTCAACAGCATGCAGGCACGTATCGCCGTTTACCTCAAAGAGCGTATGCAACTGCTGGCGGCCATTTCCCATGACCTGCAGACGCCCATCACGCGTATGAAGCTGCGCGCCGAGTTCATGGAGGACTCGGCAGAAAAAGACAAGCTGGGCAACGACCTCGACGAAATCGAGCATCTGGTGCGCGAGGGTGTCGCCTATGCTCGCAGTGTCCACGGCGCGACCGAGGCCAGTTGCCGCATCAGTCTGGACGCCTTTCTCGACAGTCTGGTCTGCGACTATCAGGACACCGGTCGAGAGGTCAGCCTGCGCGGCAAGAACGGCGCGATCATCGAAACAAGACCTCATGCCCTGCGCCGTATTCTGGTGAACCTGGTGGACAATGCGCTGAAGTACGCGGGCTCCGCCGAAGTGGAGGTCTGCGCAAACGCAGGCACCGGCGTTTCGATCCGTGTGCTTGACCGGGGCCAAGGCATTCCTGAGGAGGTTCTGGCAGAAGTGGTCAAGCCGTTCTATCGGGTGGAAAACTCACGCAGCCGCAGCACTGGCGGCACTGGTCTTGGCCTGGCCATCGCTCAGCAGTTGGCCATCGCGATTGGGGGTTCACTGACTTTGCGCAACCGCGACGGTGGCGGTCTGTGCGTGACCCTCGACATCGGCGCTCAACACTAGAGCGCGGGCTGCACGTCGACTGCAGCCTCTATCGGCTGGATACCGTGGCACCCATTTGTAAGCCACTGTATCCAGCGCATTTACATACTCAAAACAACGCATAACCGCCGGTTGTCGAACATAGCCGGTATACATGCCCTTGCAAGAATTCTCCCCATCGACTCGCCACCGGATCCCCGAATGGCGAGCCCTTACTACAGGAGTTCTTGCCATGAATACCCAATCCTACCGCCCTCAGGGCTGGCAGCTGTTCGGCCTGATTGCCGCCCTGGTGGTAGCGATGAGCATCACGGCTGTCGCGGTACAACCCGACCTTGTTGAGGGACTGCGCAGCGCCATCCGCGCCACCGCCCGTTCCTCCTTCGTATTGTTTCTGATCGCGTTCACCGCGTCGGCCTTTGCCGTACTGGTGCCTTCGCCTGCCTCTAAGGCACTGGTGCGCGAGAGGCGCTTCATCGGCCTCGCCTTTGCTTTCTCCCACTTGATCCATGCCGTGCTGATCTATGCCTATGGGCAACTCAATACCGAGTTCTGGCCAGCCCGCACCTTTGCCAACAACATCCCGGGCGGAACCGGCTACGCCTTCATCCTGCTGATGGCACTGACGTCATTCAAAGGGCCCGCCCGACTGCTGGGACCCAAGGCATGGAAGACATTGCACGTTACCGGCATGTGGGTCATCGCCGCCGTATTCGCCTTCTCCAATTTCAAACGCATCCCGATGAGCGACTGGTATGTGCTGCCTTTCGGCATGACCTGCGCCGCCGTCGCGATTCGACTGATGGGCAAGCTGGCCATAGCCAACAAGCGCAGCCAAACCAGGCAAGCGTCGATGCACCGAGAGGCGGGCGCCTCCTGATTTACCCAACAGGAAGAGTCCGCAGTAAACGAAGCAGCCTTCTCCAGTCCGACATATTTCTTCAATACATTTCTCAGCGGCAGTCATTCCGATTGCCTGAAAACAAGGAAGCGACAATGAGCAATAGCAACCACGCCGCTCAGGCAGCCAATCAAGTACAGGCCGGCAGCTATATCACCACACAGGACGGGGTACAGCTCTACTACAAGGACTGGGGCCCGAAAGACGGACAAGTCGTCACCTTCAGCCATGGCTGGCCGTTGAATTCGGATAGCTGGGAATCCCAGATGCTGTTCCTGGCTGACAAAGGCTATCGGGTGATCGCCCACGACCGCCGCGGCCATGGCCGTTCCAGCCAGCCGTGGGAGGGTAACGACATGGATCACTATGCCGATGACTTGGCCACTGTGATCACCACCCTGGACCTTAAAGATGTCACCTTGGTTGGTTTTTCAACGGGCGGTGGAGAGGTTGCACGCTACATCGGCCGTCACGGTACCGATCGAGTGAAGAAAGCCGCACTTATCAGCGCTGTACCGCCAATGATGCTGAAGACCGAAGACTACCCGGGCGGCCTGCCGATCGAGGTTTTCGACGGCCTGCGCACTGCCTCGCTAGCCAACCGCTCGCAGCTGTACCGCGACATCGCGGCCGGTCCGTTCTTCGGATTCAACCGTGACGGGGCAAACGTTTCTCAGGGGCTGATCGATTCGTTCTGGGTGCAGGGCATGCAAGCAGGCCACAAAAACACCTATGACTGCATTGCGGCGTTCTCGGCAACGGACTTTCGCACCGACTTGGTCGCGTTCGATGTACCGACACTGATCGTGCATGGCGACGATGACCAGATCGTCCCGATTGACGCCTCAGCCCATGCGGCTGCCGAGCTTGTGCAGAACGCCGAATTGATCGTGTATCCGGGAGCACCGCACGGTCTGACGGACACTCACAAGGATCGTCTCAACCAGGATCTGTTGGCGTTCCTGGGCAAATAAGCCAATCCCGGTCGTCATGTCCCGTCGAGGACGGCACATGACGACGGGTACATCTGAATGTTGCTCTCCAGTAGTCTCCGATCAATGAAAAAGGAATGATCATGCTCAATATCAAATCGCTCTTGGCTGTCACCATCACCGCGGCATTGGCACTGACCTCTGTGCATAGCACAGCTGCCGTCGAACCCGGCGCAGCCAAGCCCACCGTCGTTCTGGTGCATGGCGCATTCGCCGAATCGTCCAGCTGGAATGGTGTTGCCGCTCAGTTGCTGAAACAGGGATATCCAGTCATTGCTGCGGCTAACCCGCTGCGTGGCGTCAAGCAGGACTCTGATTATGTCGCCGATATTGTCGAGCATACCGCCGGTCCGGTCGTCCTCGTTGGCCATTCCTACGGTGGCGCCGTGATCACCAATGCCGTTCACGACAATCCGAAGGTCAAGGCGCTTGTGTATGTCGCGGCCTTTGCACCGGACAAAGGCGAAACTGCCATCGAACTGTCCGGTCGCTATCCGGGAGGAACCCTTGGTCCAACCTTGGCCGCTCCGGTGCAGCTGAAGGACGGCAATAAGGATCTCTATATTCAGCAGGACAAATTCGGCCAGCAATTTGCCGCCGATGTTCCAGCGGCAGAGTCTGCGTTGATGGCCGCCACACAACGACCTATCAGCGAGGCTGCATTGAAGGAAGCGTCTGGCGAACCGGCCTGGAAAAAACTGCCGTCCTGGTTCATATACGGCTCGGCGGATAAAAACATTCCTGAGGCTGCGCTGAAGTTTATGGCCGATCGCGCGGGTTCGAAAAAGACGGTTACCGTCCAGGGTGCATCCCATGTGGTGATGACGTCCAACCCGCAGAAAGTGACAGCGCTCATCATTGAAGCCGCCCAAGCCAGCTCCGCCGGATCATCGCGCTAAACGATGCGATCGCCCGAAAGCACGGCTTGCAGACCCGTCTGTTGCTTCGAGAAGAACCAGATCCGGCGCAGGGCGCCGGGTTTGTTCCTGCTTAATGGCATATGCGCTGTTTTTGCTGCCTGAGATATCTGTGTAGGAGCTGCCGCAGGCTGCGATCTTTTGATCTTGCTTCTAAAAGTTAATAGGCAAAGTCAAAAGATCGTCCGATCGCGGCCCGAGCCTGCGGCAGCTCCTACAGGGGCGGGTGAGTAGGGTTTCGAGTTTTGCCAACGGCGGCGCATCCTGGCTACGGTCAAACATCTGCACACCAACCTTGAAACATTAGGGACGGATCTATTTAAGGGGGGAGGTAGCGCGGCAGGGTTTCGATAAACACCAACGTTTAAAAAGACATCTCCAGACACTCTCCCAGGCTACACATCCTTGCGCCATTGCCTACAGCTACGCCAGAATCCGCCGGCTTGTGCGCCTTGGGGGCGGGTTCTATTGTGGTTCGGTCGCTGATGAATCAGCGATCGGGTTTCGCAGCCCGGATCAATCAAGGCGCACAGCGCTCCCAATCTCGTTGCCATTTTCGGCAATGGTGCTTTATGGCGGCTGTGCGCGGGATACCTTCGGGTATGCCGGGTGCCTTGATTCCCGGTCTGCGAACCTGCGTACAGCTGCCACCTCCCTTCGTTTCGCAGCGAAATGTGGCGGCTCCAACAATCAAGGAGCTTCACCATGATCAAACCAACACCCAACCCGCCCGAAACCGACTCGGTTTCCCCCTACGAATCCCTCGATTCCAGAAAGCTCCACGAAGCCGCCGACCGCGCGCTCGACCATTACCTCTGTCCACCCGGTTCCACGCCGCTGCCACCTAAAAGCCGTGGGATGTACGCCGTAACAGCGGACAACAAAAACGAAGAACTGCTGATCGATGCCAGTGAAACACTCGCTTCGGCCCAAACCATCGCGCAGAACGTCGCCAGTCTGTTGCCGGCATCGCAGCGTCGGGCGTTGTTGGGGATTGCGCAGTTGATCATGCTGGGGGAGTTGGCGGTGAATCGGGCGTTGGATAATCTGCAATTGCCGGGGTGATGCGCGTATCAGGATCAGCTGGTGATTGATCTTGCGTCAGATCTATCGCCCTCGCTCCCACAGGGATTTATGTTGATCACAGATTTTGTGTAAGACGCTGAAACCGGTGGGAGCCAAGGACAGAGGGGACGGATTCATTTTCGCAAAATGAATCCGTCCCCTCTGTCGCGTTTGCTGCTTTTGGCTCTGCATTTCCTTGAACACGGGGAAATGCCGCTACCGCTAAGGTGGCCCGTTATGCAGTCGCCACGTCTTTTGGTGTAAATGTATCGCGCGCTACATTACCGATGGTGTTGGTCGTGTAGGCATCGAAACTTCCGCCAATCAAGCCTCCCAGCAGCGGCACGGCTTTGCCAAGATTGATCACGCCTTTTTCACCAAACTTGGTGAACAGCTTGAAGCCGACCTTTTTGTTTATCTCTATCAAAGTCTTACCGGAAATCGACTTCACGGCGTTCATCGCGAGTTTGTTGCCCACGGCAATACCGATGTCTTTCAGCACTTCTTTGGCGGAGTTGGCTGTGAGACAGGCGAAAACGAGGGTCTTTACCTTGTCATCCTTCACATCGTAGCCACCTAGGTGGGCGATGGCGGCGATCATGCGAATTTGTACGAAAAGCACACTTGTGATGTTGGCGGGCAACGCTACGGGCAGTGTAATTAATCCACCCAGGCCGGTAATGAAGCCTGAGGTGGCCGATTTGGTGTTCTGCCAGCGAATCAGGGAGTTAGCTTGATCGTAAGCAGGGCTTTCTTCCTTGGCGTAGCTGGCTGCGAGCTCCTCGGCGGAATCAAGACCGGAGAACCCATTCACAGATCTCTCGTAGGCCCAATCGAGTACCTGCATTATCTTTTCTTGACTTATCAGTTCCATCTTCAGTCTCAGCGTATGAATAGTGGCCTTATGATGCCATGCCTGCGTGGTTATTTGCATCACTCCGCTTTGAACAAATTCCCTCCAAATACCTTCGCCGCCGCGCTGACGGCATAACTCCACTTTCTAAATAATCGCCCAGACCCCCGCGATTAAATGCTGCAGGACAGAGGGGACACCTTTGTGGGCGCGATAAACGCCAACGTTTAAAAGTCAAAGTCAAAAGATCGCAGCCTTCGGCAGCTCCTACAGGGGGCGGCTTAGTAGGGTTTCTAGTCGGGCCAACGGCGGGGCGTCCTGGTTGCGGTCGAAAACCTGGATGCCGACTTTGAGCAATCGGCCGTTTTCGGCTGTTGCTATGGCTTGTTCGCAGCGGAGTAGCAGACGTCCTTGGTCACAGTCCTGCGCCTTTAGTCCTATCGGTAATCGACCTTCCAATTGCAGCTCAGCCATCCGGCTCTGTGCCGCAATCATCGCAATCGACCGATCCCGCAACACCCCATTGCTCTGCGTCATCAACCCCGCCACGCGCACGGCCGCCGACATCGCCACGGCAATAATCGCCAGCGCCACCAGCACTTCTATCAGGGTGAATCCGCTTTCTCGGGAGCGAGCAGGCATAAGGGGCTCGAAGCAAAAACCAGCCCTCGACGCTAACCCCCGTCCTTGACGGCTTGACGACGAAAACTCCCGAGGATTTTCAACATCCCTGACATATCTTCTTGCAACACTGCGCGTCGAATCGAATCAAGCCAAAGGAATGTCGAGATGGATATCGCACCGTGCACACCGCCTGAGCCGTCGCCGCGCAAGCCCCGTGGGCAGCAGGGTTTTACCCTGATCGAGATCATGGTGGTGGTGGTGATTTTGGGGATTCTGGCGGCGATGGTGGTGCCCAAGGTGCTCGACCGTCCGGATCAGGCGCGGGCGACGGCGGCGAAGCAGGACATTGGCGGTTTGATGCAGGCGTTGAAGTTGTATCGCCTCGATCATGGCACTTACCCGAGCATGAATCAGGGTTTGAAAGTGCTGGTGGAGCGGCCGGCGGATGCGAAGAACAGCAACTGGCGTTCGTACCTGGAGCGTCTGCCGAATGATCCGTGGGGCCGTCCTTATCAGTACCTCAACCCGGGCGCCAACGGCGAGATCGATATCTTCTCGCTCGGTGCTGATGGCCAGCCGGACGGCGACGGCGTCAATGCCGATATCGGTTCCTGGCAGCTGTAAGGCCGGCCATGAACAGACATTCGCCTGATGGGGCGAAGCAGCAAGGCATGGCGATCATCAGCGCGTTGCTGATTGCGGCCGTGGTGGCGGTGATTGCGGCGGGTATGTTGACGCGTCAGAGCGTGTCGACCCGTGCGCTGGAGGCCGATCAGCAGCGGGTGCAGGGGCGTTGGGTGGTGCAGGGCGGGTTGGAGATCAGCCGTCAGTTGCTGTGGGACGCACGCCAGCGCGATCCGCTGACCCGGCTCGATCAGCCGTGGGCACAGCGCTTGGTGGCGCAGGGTTTCGAGGGGCGACTGGAGGACGAGCAGGGCAAGTTCAACCTGCGCAATCTGGTGGCCAACGAGCGTGTCGATGAAGCGCAGGTGCAGGCGTTTCAGCGTTTGTGCGAGTTGATCGGGGTCAGCGCCGGTTTGAATCAGCGCATCCGTCAGCGGGTGATCGAGTCGTACCCGCGACTGTTGAATCCGCAGATGGCCGAGAACAACAACGGCTTCGACAGCGGTCGGGCGACATCGCCCAACGCCTCGCGCAAGCCACAAAATCCGACGCTGCCGATGCTGCGCAGTCTCGATGATTTGCGCAGCGTCGACGGCGTCAATGACGCGGTGATCGGCAAACTGGCGCCGTACCTGACGGTGATCCCCGCGACCACTTGGGTTAACGGCAACACGGCCACCGCACCTGTGCTGGCGGCGTATGTGCCGGGGCTGTCCCTGGAGCGCGCGCAGGCGTTGATCAATGAGCGCGACGCCGGGCGCTGGTTTATCAACCGTGGCGACTTCGTCAACCGCTTGCGCATGCCAAATCTGGAAGTCAGCAGCGTCAAGGTCGGCATCACCAGTGACTGGTTTCGCCTGCGCGGTGAAGCGCGCCGTGAGCAGCGGCGGGTCAGCCTCGAGGCGTTGTTGCATCGCAGCCAGGATCGTTTGCCGCAGGTGATCTGGTCGCGGGTGGGCGTATGACTCAGTTAAGGGTTGCGCTGCCGCCATTGGCGGAGCTGGAGCAGGGCAGCACGGTGAATTGCGCCTGGCTGGATCGCCAGGGCCAGGTCAGCCGTGAAGACTGGCTGACGTTGGCGCAGTTGATTCAGCTGCCGAAACTGCCGCCGCTGCTGTGTTTTCTGCACCCGGCGGACAGCCTCGTGGCGAGCATCGATTTACCGCCGCTGCCGGCCAACAAAACGGCGGCAGCGGTGCAGTGTGCGGCGCAAGCGCTGATGCTCGGCGACAGCAGCGAGATGCACATTGCCCACAGTCCGCGTGATGAAGCCGGGCGGGTGCAGATTGCGTGGGCGTCGCGTCAACGCCTGTTGCACCTCGCGCAGTTACTCAAGCAATCCGGCCTGAACCTGCGCGGTCTGTACCCGGCGGCGTACAGCTTGCCGGTGCTGCCGGGCCTTGTCGCGTGTGTGCAGGACGGTCATTTGCTGCTGCGCGAAAGCCTGCAATCGGCGCGGGTGCAACCGTTGTTTGATGAAGGCGTCGACAACTCGCTGTGGGAGCCGGGCGTAACGCTGCACTGGATCGGCGCCGCGCCGCCACCGGGCGCCGAACTGCCCATGAGCGAAGCCCAGCGCTGGACCGGGCCGGTACCGGGTTGGGGCTTGCACGGTGCGCTGCAACAGCAAGTCACTGAACATCGGGGTTGGGGGCGGGCGCTTGGGTTGTCGGCGCTGGCCGTGGCGGTGTGGGTGATCGGTTTGAATCTGTATGCCGCGCGCGAGGCCAGTCAGGGACAGCAGCTCAAGGCGCAAATGAATCTGCGGGTGAAGCAGGCGTTCCCCGAATTGCCGGTGATCCTCAATCCGCTGCAGCAGGCTCGCCAGCAATTGGCGGTACGGCAAAAAGGCGCGGTCGATGATCCGGCGCAGAACTTCAGTCGCCTGGTGTTGCAGGCGGGCACCGGCATGCCGTTCATGGCCGGCAGCGTTGAGCGTCTGGCCTATGTCGACGGCACGTTGCAACTGAGCCTGCTGACCGACGCCCGTCGCAGCGGCAGTGACAAGGATTGGCAAAGCACCCTGACCCAGGCCGGTATCAGCGTGACGGCCGATGACGAGGGCTGGACCTTGCGCCCAGCGGCTGAAGCCAGCTCCAGTGACACCGAAGACAACAGTAGCGAGGCAGACGATGAATAAGGCCGCGCTTGCGATGTATCGCGCCCGTTGGCAGCGCTTCAACAGTCAGTTGCAGGCCCGTTGGCAGCCGCTGGCGTTGCGCGAGAAACGCATGGTCGGCGGTATGGCGATCGCGCTGCTCGGTTTGCTGACTTGGGTTGCGCTGATCCAGCCACCCTTGAAGAAAATCGCTTATTGGCAAACTGAAACCCCGAAGTTACGCGCCCAGACCGAAGCGCTTGAGGTGCTGTTGCGCGACGTCAGCGTGCGCCCGAACGGGCAAAGCGTCGGCCAGGCTCTGGAGCAAACGCTGCTGGCCAGTGGTCTGGCCGGGCACTATCAATTACAGGCGGCGGATGCCGGTTCATGGCAGTTGACCTTCGACGCCGCGCCGGCCGACGCGGTGCTCGACTGGCTGCTGAGCACCCCGTCGCAACTTTCTCTGCAAGTGGTCGAGGCCCGTTTGCAACGCGCCGACAACGCTTCGACCGAAGTCACTGCCGGCACTTTGTCAGGCACCGTTCGCATGGATCAGGCGCTGGGCGCTAAGGAAGCTTCATGAAGGGGTCAGGATCCAAACCGGCACGTCTGGCGTTGCCGATGTTGCTGATGGCGTTGAGCGCGTGCAGCAACACCAGCACACCGCAGGATCAGCCGTCGTTGCTGGTCGATAGCGAACTCGGTCGGCCATTGGCCAACACTCAGCGCAGCGGTGATGCGGTACTCGACCGCGAGCGGGCGCAGGCACAGGCCAGACCGGCGCCAAAGCAGTTGCACAACATCACCGAGCGCAGCCGTGGCGGCGGCGCTGCACGCGGGGCCACGCTGCCGAGCAATCCGTTGGGTGAGCAACCGGTGACCCTGAATTTTGTCGAGGCGGATATTCAAGCGGTGGTGCGCGCGTTGTCGCGTTCGACCGGCCAGCAGTTTCTCGTCGATCCACGGGTCAAGGGCACTCTGACGCTGGTCTCGGAAGGGCAGGTGCCGGCGCGTCAGGCTTACGACATGCTGTTGTCGGCGTTGCGCATGCAAGGCTTTGCGGTGGTCGATGTCGGCGGTGTTGCGCAGGTGGTGCCGGAGGCCGACGCGAAGCTGCTTGGCGGGCCGATCTACAACGCTGACAAGCCCGCTGGCAACGGCATGCTGACCCGCACGTTCCGCCTGCAATACGAGAACGCGGTGAATCTGATTCCGGTGTTGCGCCCGATCGTCTCGCCGAACAATCCGATCAACGCCTATCCCGGCAACAACACGATTGTCGTTACCGATTACGCCGAGAACCTGAATCGCGTCGCGCAGCTGATCGCCGGCATCGACACCCAGAGCGCCATCGATACCGACGTGGTGCAGATCCAGAACGGTATCGCCGCCGACATCGCGCCGATGGTGGCCGACTTGCTGGATGCGCCGGGCAACGACCCGACGCAGAAAATTGCGGTGATCGGCGACCCGCGTTCCAACACCATCATCATCCGCGCCGGCAGCCCTGAACGTACCGAGCTGGCGCGCAACCTGATCTACAAACTCGACAACGCCCAGAGCAACCCGAGCAACCTGCATGTGGTGTATCTGCGTAACGCGCAAGCGGCAAAACTGGCGCAGGCGTTACGCGGTTTGCTCACTGGCGAGAGCGACAGCGGTACCAGCGACAGTGCGCGTGCGGTGCTCAGTGCGATGGGCAGCAATGGCAGTAATGGCGGTTCGAGCGCTCAGAGCGGCACGCCAACCAGCGGCACGACCTCGACCACTTCCAGCAATGGCAGCACTGGCGGCAGTTATGCGCAGGGCAGCAGCCCGACCAGTAGCAGCGGCACTCAGGCCAGCGAACAGAACGTCGCCTTCAGCGCTGGCGGCGTGACGATTCAGGCCGATGCGACCACCAACACCTTGCTGATTTCGGCGCCTGAGCCGCTGTATCGCAACCTGCGTGAGGTCATCGACTTGCTCGACCAGCGTCGCGCACAAGTGGTGATCGAAAGCCTGATCGTCGAAGTTGGTGAGGACGATGCCAGTGAGTTCGGTGTGCAATGGCAGACCGGTAACCTGGGGGGCAACGGCGTGATTGGCGGGGCGAATCTGGGTGGTTCCGGTATTGATCTCAGCGGCAAGACCAGTATCGACGTGCTGCCGCAGGGCTTGAACCTTGGCTACGTCAACGGCACGGTCGATATTCCTGGCATCGGCAAGATTCTCGACCTCAAGGTGCTGGCCCGCGCGTTGAAGAGCAAGGGCGGCACCAACGTGCTGTCGACGCCGAACCTGCTGACGCTGGACAACGAAGCGGCGAGTATTTTCGTCGGTCAGACCATCCCGTTTGTCAGCGGCAGCTACGTCACTGGCGGTGGTGGCACCAGCAACAACCCGTTCCAGACCGTGACCCGCGAAGAGGTTGGCTTGAAGCTCAACGTGCGCCCGCAGATTTCCGAGGGCGGTACGGTCAAGCTCGATATTTATCAGGAGGTCAGCAGCATTGACGAACGTGCGTCCACCAGCGCGAGAGCGGCGGGCATCGTCACCAATAAACGTGCGATCGACACCAGCATTTTGCTCGACGACGGCCAGATCATGGTGCTCGGAGGCTTGCTGCAGGATGGCTACAGCCAGAGCAATGACGCGGTGCCGTGGCTGTCGACCATTCCGGGCATCGGCGCGCTGTTTCGCAACGAACGCCGGGCGATCACCAAGACCAACCTGATGGTGTTCCTGCGCCCGTACATCATTCGCGACAGCGAAGCGGGGCGCAGCATTACGCTCAATCGCTACGACTTCATGCGCCGGGCGCAGGGTGGCTTGCAACCGGAACGCAGTTGGGCAATGCCGGACATGCAGGCACCGCAGTTGCCGCCGGCGGCGCAAGGTGTGCCGGCCACAGGCCCCAGAGCAACCATCAAAGCGGTGCCAATCCAACCCGGGCCCTCTTTATGAAACCGGCTCTGAATATGTGTGATGCCTTTGTGGTGAGGGGATTTATCCCCGATCGGCTGCGCAGCAGCCCCAAATCCTGCAACCCGATTTCTCCAGGCATACCCTGTTTTGCGGGTTTACGACTGCTGCGCAGCCGATCGGGGATAAATCCCCTCGCCACAGGAGATCGAATCACCACAGGGATCCGGAACAACGCTGGATCTGTAGGAGCTGCCGCAGGCTGCGATCTTTTGATCTTGATCTTCAGCGGCATTGAAAAAAACCAAAGCAAAAGATCGCAGCCTGCGGCAGCTCCTACAGGGGGGCGTATTGCAACGGGGGAGATCATTCGCGTTGGGGAGAGCATGAGATGAGTTTGTTGCCTTACGCCTGGGCCAAGGCCCAACGCATTCTGCTGCGCGACGGGGTGCTGACGGTGTGCCCGTCGACGCCGGGTTGGTCGATCAGTGAAGTGCGTCGGCAATTCGGTGCGGCGAAGGTCGAACGCGTGCGCGACGATGAACTCGATGGGTTGCTCACCAGCGCTTACGCCGACACCGGCAGCGCCGCCGCCGTGGTCGGTGCCGCGGAAAACGAAGTCGATCTCGACCGCCTCATGCAGGACATGCCGGAGATCACCGACCTGCTCGACACCCAGGACGGCGCGCCGGTGATCCGCATGATCAACGCCTTGCTGACCCAGGCCGCGCGGGATGAGGCCAGTGATATTCACATCGAGCCGTTCGAAACCCATTCGGTGGTGCGCTATCGGGTCGACGGCACGCTGCGCGACGTGGTTTCGCCGCGCAAGGCGCTGCACGGTGCGCTGGTGTCGCGGATCAAGATCATGGCCCAGCTCGACATCGCCGAAAAACGCCTGCCGCAGGACGGCCGTATCGCCTTGCGCGTGGCGGGGCGGCCGATTGATATTCGGGTCTCGACGGTGCCCACCGGCCACGGCGAACGCGTGGTGATGCGACTGCTCGACAAACAGGCCGGGCGTCTGCATCTGGAAACCCTCGGCATGGACGCGCAGGTGCTGGCCAAACTCGATCACCTGATCCGCCAGCCCCACGGCATCGTGCTGGTCACCGGGCCGACCGGCAGCGGCAAGACCACCAGCCTTTACGCGGCGCTGGCGCGGCTGGATGCGAGCACCAGTAACATCCTCACCGTCGAAGATCCGGTGGAATACGATCTGCCGGGCATCAGCCAGATTCAGGTCAACGCCAAGATCGACATGACCTTTGCCTTGGCACTGCGAGCGATTCTGCGCCAGGACCCGGACATCATCATGATCGGCGAGATCCGCGATCTGGAAACCGCACAAATCGCCGTGCAGGCCTCGCTCACCGGTCACCTGGTGCTGGCGACGCTGCACACCAACGACGCGGTGTCGGCGGTCAATCGCTTGATCGACATGGGCGTCGAGCCGTTTCTGTTGGCGTCGTCAATGCTCGGGGTTTTGGCGCAGCGACTGGTGAGGCGGCTGTGCAATCAATGCAAGGAAGAAGACCCCACCGCGCCCGGCACCTGGCGCCCGGTCGGTTGCGCAGCGTGCAATCAGACCGGTTACAGCGGCCGCACCGGCATCCACGAGTTGTTCTGCATCGACGACGACATCCGCACGCTGATTCACCAAGGGGCAGGGGAGCAGGCCTTGCGCGCCGCTGCCGCCAAGGCCGGCATGTTCAGCCTGCGCGAGGACGGTGAGCGCTGGATTCGCAGCGGCGCCACTGCCCCCGAAGAAATCCTGCGTGTGACACGGGACGCCTGATGAATCGCTATCGTTTTGAAGCCGCCGACGCCAGCGGCAAAATCGAATCCGGCCATCTGGAGGCCGACAGTCAAACGGCCGCTTTCAGTGCCTTGCGCGGGCGCGGTTTGACTGCATTGTCGGTACACAAAGAGAGCAACGTCGCCCAGCATGGCGGTGGCGGATTGTTCAGCGCGAAACTCTCGGACAATGATCTGGCATGGGCCACGCGGCAACTGGCGAGCCTGCTCGGCGCCAGTCTGCCACTGGAAGCGGCGTTGAGTGCCACGGTCGAGCAGGCCGAAAATAAGCACATCGCCCACACCCTCAGCGCCGTGCGGGCCGACGTGCGCAGCGGTATGCGTCTGGCCGAATCCTTAGCCGCGCGACCACGGGACTTTCCCGAGATCTACCGGGCGTTGATCGCGGCAGGGGAAGAGTCCGGCGATCTGGCGCAGGTGATGGAGCGGCTGGCCGATTACATTGAGGAGCGCAACAATTTGCGCGGCAAGATTCTCACCGCGTTTATCTATCCCGGCGTGGTCGGGCTGGTGTCGATCGGTATTGTGATTTTCCTGCTCAGTTATGTGGTGCCGCAGGTGGTCAGTGCGTTTTCCCAGGCCCGTCAGGATCTGCCGGGGCTGACGCTGGCGATGCTCACCGCCAGTGATTTCATCCGCGCGTGGGGCTGGTTGTGTGCGGCGGTCATGGCCGGGGCGTTCTGGAGTTGGCGTTTGTATTTGCGTAATCCGGCGGCGCGCCTGAGTTGGCATCATCGGGTGCTGAAGTTGCCGTTGATCGGGCGTTTCATACTGGGGCTGAACACCGCGCGATTTGCTTCGACGCTGGCGATTCTTGGTGGCGCCGGGGTGCCGTTGTTACGGGCGCTGGAAGCAGCGCGCCAGACCTTGTCCAACGACCGCTTGAGCCTGAGTGTCAGCGATGCCACGGCCAAGGTGCGCGAGGGCGTCAACCTTGCCGCGGCGCTGCGGGTGGAGAATGTGTTCCCGCCGGTGCTGATCCATTTGATCGCCAGCGGCGAGAAAACCGGTTCGCTGCCGCCGATGCTCGAGCGGGCGGCGCAAACCCTGTCTCGCGATATCGAGCGACGGGCGATGGGTATGACGGCGCTGCTTGAGCCATTGATGATTGTGGTGATGGGCGGGGTGGTGTTGGTGATTGTGATGGCGGTATTGCTGCCGATCATCGAGATCAACCAACTGGTGCAGTAGGGCGCTTGGATGTTGTCTGCTCCGGCCCCATCGCTGGCTTGCCGGCTTTTGTGTTGTACCCCGGATTGCATTAACAACCCTGCACCCTGTGGGAGCTGGCTTGCCGGCGATGGGGACGGTCCCGCCAACAAATTGCTCAAATAACTTTCACCGGTCTGCCTACCACCCGAGCCCCAACCCCGCCATCCTCGGGTTCTCCTTTCTGTCATCTGCAACGGCCCTTCAAAGGCTCCAGCCCGATTGCGCGAAACACTTGATCCAGACGCACCCTCGACCTTCGCAAACACCCGAGAAACCCCCACGAAAATCACCCCGCAGCTCCCGAGGTTTTTTCCTTTATCTGTCACCGGAAACTGCGAATTTCTCAGTGCGACTTAACCACGGACCCCGCTTGCGAAGGTCGGCGGTGAGTCCTCCCAGTGTCATGCAAGTTCCCTGAAAACCTGTGTTCACAACCAACGTTGAAAAGGAGATTCTTCATGTTCAAGCGCACTCTGATCGCAGCCTCACTGACTGTCGCCGCATTGGCCTCTGCCCAGGCCATGGCCGTAACCGGTGGTGGCGCTTCACTGCCTGCCGCTCTGTACAAAGGTTCTGCCAACAGCATCCTGCCTGCCAACTTCAGCTACGCCGTGACCGGTAGCGGCGTTGGCAAAAGCGCTTTCCTGACCAACAACGCTGCACAGTTCAGCACCACCGGCACTGTGCACTTCGCCGGTAGCGATTCGATTCTCAGCGCTTCCGAGCTCAGCACCTACACCACTAACTTCGGTACTTCCTACGGCCCGCTGATCCAGTTGCCATCGGTGGCCACTTCGGTTGCCATTCCTTACAAGAAAGCCGGTCAGACTGCGCTTAACCTGACCAGCACTCAGCTGTGCAACGCGCTGTCGGGTAGCGTGACCGATTGGGGCACCCTGTTGGGCACCTCCGACACCACACCGATCCGTGTGGTTTACCGCAACGTTTCCAGTGGCACCACTGAAATCCTCAGCCGTCACTTGAATGCCGTTTGCCCAGGCAAATTCGCCGTCAACTCCACCTTCACCAATGCTCGCTTGCCAGCCGGTTCTACTCTGCCATCGACCTGGGTCGGTGTCGCCAACACCGCTGAAGTGGCAACTGCCGTGAATGCTGTGGACGGTTCCATCGGTTATGTCGGTCCGGACGGCGTGAACGCCACCAGCAACGCCTTGGTGGCCCGCATCAATGGCGTACAGCCAACAAACGCCAACGTGACCCTGGCCCTCAGCACTGCTGCCTTGCCAACCGCACCGGGCAACCCGGCTCAGTGGGCGCCGGTCGTGCCTAACCCGGCCAGCGGTTATCCAATCGTGGCTTACACCAACTTCATCTTCGGCCAGTGCTACAAGGACGCAGCCGTGGCCGCTGATGTCAAAGCCTTCCTGACCACTCACTACAGCAATCCGGGCAACAACGTTGCCACCGTCGCTCACAGCTTCACGCCGGTTCCAAACAACTGGAAAACCGCTGTGACCGCCAACTTCATCACCAACAGCTCGGGCAACAACCTGGACATCAACAACGCCAACACCTGCAACGGCATTGGTCGTCCTCTGTAAGCCTCGTTTCACGCGCAATGAAATGGCAGCAGCCTTCGGGCTGCTGCCATTTTTTTTGCCGATTTACACCTCGAACATGAAATTTGTGTGACATCCGTTCGGTCGTGATGCTCGCCAACTGCCTATGTCGTAACAGCAGGGCTGAACCGACCTGCAATCAAAAAGGATCTGTAGTGATGCTCGCTCGCACCTCCCGTCGCAGTACCCGTGTCCAGCCCGCAAACCGTGGCGTTGGCGATCCGGCCCTGTGGTTGCTCAAGCCACTGGCCCAAGCGATGGCGTTGTGTCTGGTGGCGGGTAGTGCCGAGGCCGCGACCGCGTTCAGCTCAAGCTGGTTTGCCGCCAAAGGTGCGGCACAGCAAGCAGCGGCGACGAGACCCGGCGTTGGCGGTTTGCCGGGAATGACACCACCGCTGGCCCAGCAGCAGCGGGCCAGCCAGCAGCTACAGCGTTCGTTGCAGACACTCAACAACACGGTGGCGGCGATCGCTGCCCAGCAAGCCGCACAAGCGGCCGGGCGCGCCGCTGCGTTGGGCAGCGTGCAAGTCGTCCCGGATGGATTGGGCGAGGGCGGCCTCAAGGTCGATAACAGCTTGGCCCAGGGCTGGATAAACGCCAAAGGCCCGCAGCAGACCCAGGCCGACGGCAAGACCTCGGTGAAGATTGAGCAGACGGCCGACAAGGCGATTCTCAATTGGGAAACCTTCAACGTCGGGCGCAATACCACGGTGGAGTTTGCCCAGCAGTCCAATTGGGCGGTGCTCAACCGGGTCAATGATCCGAGCGCGCGTCCCAGCCAGATCCAGGGACAGATCAAGGCGGACGGCACCGTCATGCTGATCAACCGTAACGGCATCGTGTTCAGCGGCAGCAGTCAGGTCAATGTGCGTAACCTGGTGGCGGCGGCAGCGGATATCAGCGATGTGCAGTTCCGCGATCGGGGTCTGTATTTCGACAGCAAGGGAAGCCAGCCGACCTTCACCGACGCCGCCGGCAAGGTCCTGGTGGAGCGCGGTGCTGCGATAGAAACGCGCAAACCTGCGCTCTCTACCGATTCCGGCGGCTACACCCTGTTGCTCGGCAAGGAGGTGCAGAACGACGGCACTATCAGCACCGCCAAAGGCCAGACGGTCCTCGGCGCGGGTGACCGCTTCTACATTCGTAAAGGCTCGGGCACCGAGGGTAATGGTTACTCCACGACCTTTGGCAGTGAGGTGACTCCCGGTTTCAAGGCTGACAGCACCGGCAAGGTCAGCAACACCGGCCTGATTCAGGCAGCGACGGGCGACATCACCCTGACCGGCCGCGACATCGTGCAAAACGGCGTGCTGCTGGCGAGCACCTCGGTCGCGACACGTGGCACCGTGCATTTGCTCAATCCGGCCACCGACACTCAGGGCCGTGTGACGTTGGGCGAGGGCAGTGTCAGTGCAATCTTGCTCGACAGCAGCGACCTGACCGCCCTTGACAGTCAGCGCGACGCAGCACTGATCGGCGTGAATGCCGATAACCGGATTCGCAGTGACCAGTCACGCATCGATATCGGCAGCGGTGGCACCGTCGAATTTCAACGTGGCTCGATCACCCTCGCCACGGGTGGCCAGGTCGCTGTGGCTGCCGGGCAGCGCAGTCTGGTACGCGAGGGGGCGGTGATCGATGTGTCCGGTGCTTTGGGCGTGAAAGTGGCCATGGACGCCAACAACATCAAGATCAACGTGCAGGGCAACGAGCAGCGTGATGCATCGGTCAATCGCGAGAACGGTGCGCTCAACAGTAACGATGTCTGGGTTGATGTCCGCGAATTGGTCTTCGTGCCGGCGGGCACCAACGGTTACGCCACCGATCGCTGGTACACCGCCGGCGGGCTGCTGGAAGTTGGCGGCTACCTTGGCACCCAGGGCCACGGCATCGGTGAGTGGATGGCTCAGGGCGGCGAAGTGAGATTTTCCGGTAATGATGTGGTCAGCGAAAAAGGCTCGCTGATCAATTTGTCCGGCGGCACGCTCGATGTGCAAAGCGGCGAGATTCGCCAGAGCTGGCTGCGCGGTGCCGACGGGCGCTTATACGAAGTGTCCCGTGCGCCGGGCGACATTCTCTACAGCGGTCTTTACAAGGGTTACGAAAGTCATAGCGAGCGCTGGGGCCAGACCGAGTATTTCTATAGCCCGCTGATCGCGCCGACGCGGCGTCAGGAAGCCGGGTACACCGTGGGCCGTGACGCCGGGCAATTGGTGATTGCCACGGGCAACGCCGTGCTGGACGGTCAACTGTTGGGCGAGGTGTTTCAGGGCGAACGGCAAACCCAGGCGCCACGAGTCGGACTCGATGGGTATGCGCAGGCGCAGACCGCCCGCGCGCGACGCGGCCAATTGATCGTCGGTGGCTACGATGCGGCGTATGTCGCCGCCAGTGCGGGTTTGCTTTATCAGCTCGGCCCGTTGCTGGATCACGTGCAAGTGGGGGGCGCGCGTGACACCGGTTCGACCTCGGGGCTGGCGGGTGCGGTCCCCGAAGAACGCCAGGGCAAACTGTTTCTCGATGCTGGGCTGCTCAATGGGTTCAAGCTGGGGGCGCTGAAGATTTCGGCCAAAAACAGCATTGAGGTCAATGACGGCGTGGCGGTGGACAACGGCGGTGACATCACGCTGTTCAGCCCTGAGGTACAGGTCAACGCCGACCTGATTGCGCAAGGTGGCAGCCTGCATCTGGGCAACGTGTTGAACCAGCTCGCCACGAATCGACGCGATGATGTCAGCCTGTCGGTGCCGACCGGTAAACAGGCGCAGGTCACCGTTGCACAGGGTGTGCAATTGCAGACTCACGGTCTCTGGAGCAACCTGCCGAGCAGCCCGGATGATGCTGGCAGCCTCGCCTACATCAACGGCGGGACGGTGTCGATCCGCAGCAGCGGCGACATCCAGTTGGCCAGCGGCAGCCTGGTCGATGTCTCGTCGGGCGGCGCGATACTGGCCAACGGCAAGACCCGTGGCGGCAAGGGGGGCGACGTGACCCTTGAATCCAGCGCCAACAGCGCGCCCGACCAGTCACACATGGTGCTTGATGGTGACATTCAGGGTTACGGCGTGAGCGGTGGCGGTACGCTGACTCTTCAGGCCAATAAGGTACGGATCGGCTCGGCCGGCGCTGGCGCCGATGAACAGACTTTGCGTCTGGCGCCGGGACTGTTCCGCTCGGGCTTCAGCGCTTACAACATCGTCGGTTTGAAGGGCCTTGAAGTGGCCGATGACACCGCCATCGATGTGCTGATGCCGGTCTATCGATTCGCCGAATCCGCCGCGAACGTGCCGTCCGGTTCGGCACCCGGCAATGCGCTTGAGCGATGGACGCCGACGCTATTCCAGGAAAATCCGCTCAAGGGCGTATTGACGCAAAGGGCTGGCGCCTCCGTCGCATTGCAGGCAGGCGCCACGCTTCCCGGCTTGATCGACCCTGCCAACAGCCCGCTGTCCATTGGCCAGGGCGCACGTATCAGTGTCGATCCCGGCCAGCGCATCGGTTTGCGCGGAGCCGGCCAGATCACGGTGGATGGTGAACTCAACGCCTGGGGCGGCAGCATTGATATCCGCCAGCAGCAATTCGGCTCGATTGATGTGGCAACGTCGTTGCAGGAGGCGGACCCGACGGCGCACAACCGTTCGATCTGGATCGGTGAGCATGCGGTGCTCGACGTCGCCGGTCGGGCCGCGACGGCGGTGGATGCGTTGGGCAGGGTTTATGGTCAGGTTAGCAAGGGCGGTTCGATCATCCTCGGTGGCGAGATTGATGCGAAGAAGGTCACCGCGACCGCCGCCGATGCGTACGTCATCGTCCGTCAAGGTGCGCGTCTGGAGGCTTCCGGTACGCAAGCGGTGCTGGACAATACCGGGCAGGGGTCGGTTCGTGTGGCCACCGATGGCGGACGCATTGCCTTGAGTTCCTACAATGGCCTGTTCCTCGAAGGCAGTCTGCAAGCCAACGCCGGTGGTGCGGGCGCGGCGGGCGGCCGTCTGGAAATCGCCCTGGACACGCCGGCCTACGGCGCAACGCTTGTGAGCAATGCGGTGCGGGTGCCGCGGGAACTGATCATCGGCCAGGGGCCCACGGAGGCACTGCCGCAGGCGCTGCAAGCGGGCGAAGCCTCACCACTTTTACGCTATGGGCGTACGCGCCTGAGTGCTGATCAGTTGATGAGTGGCGGTTTCGATAACGTCAGTCTGCTGAGCAACGGCTTGATGTCGTTTGAGGGCGATGTCGACCTGCACATGGGGCAGAGCTTGAGCCTGTTCGCCGGTTCCCTGTCGCTGGCCGATTCGGCGAAGGACAGCACCCAGGTCAACCTCAGTGCGCCGTATCTGCGCCTGTCCGGGATAGGCACTTACCTGAGTTCGGACGCCAAGATTCGTCCACGGGTCCTGAGCAACCCGACCGAGCAGTTGTCCACGGCACGGTTCAACGCCAGCGCGAACCTGCTGGATGTGGGCGGGTCGCTGTCTTTCGGCACCGAAGGAACTGTTGTGCAAGCGGGCGCACCCGCGCTCAAGGTCAGTCGGCGTGGCTTCGGTGAGGTTACGCTCGACAGCGAAGGCGACATGAGATTTCTCGCGCCGACCGATGAGCAGCAGCGAAGCCGTCTGTGGACGCCAGGCGATATGCACTTGCGTGCAGCGCAAATCTATCCGGCCAGCGGTGTCCTGGCTGAAGTGCGCGTGGGTTATCAGAGCCAGGCCGGATCGGTGCCGGAGCATACGTTGCGTATCAGCAGCCACGGGCCGGCGCCGACGACACTGCCTTACTCGGTGTTCGGCAGCCTGACACTCAGCGCTGGGCAGATCGAGCAGGGCGGCGTCATTCGTGCGCCGTTAGGACTTATTTCCCTGGGTGAAGACGCGATTGTCAAAACCCGTGAACTTCATCTTCTGCCGGGGAGCGTGACGTCTGTCAGCGCCGCCGGACTGGTCATGCCTTATGGTGGCACCACCGACGGCATCGACTATCAATACAACGGCAAGTCGGTGATTCTGAATGGCATTGCCGGTGCGGCTTCCGGGGTCATACTCGATGCGCAATACACCGATGTGCAGGCCGGAGCGCTGATCGATCTTTCGGGGGGCGGCGATTTGCGCGGGGCCGGTTTTGTGTCCGGGCGAGGCGGCTCTACCGACGCGCGTTTCAATCCGCTGGTACGCAATGCCACCGATGGCACCTTCAGTCTGCCGGGGCTGGCCAGCAACCCCGTGTATGCCATCGTCGCGGGTGACCAGAGCCGCTACGCGCCGATGCTGGCCGAGGCCGGCGCGGTCGATCCGCGTATCGGCCAGCAAATCACGCTTCAGGCTGGTATTCCCGGACTGGCGCCGGGCACTTACACCTTGTTGCCGTCGACCTTCGCCTTGTTGCCGGGGGCCTTGCGGGTTGAAATCAATGGTCAGGCGATGGCCGGCTCCATGGGCAGTGCATTGAAGTTGCGCAATGGTTCGTGGACCACGGCCGGGCAGATGTCGATTGCCAACACCGGTATTCGCGACAGTCTGCCCAGCCAGGTGATTGTGTCGTCTGCCGATGTCCTGCGGCGCTATTCGCAGTACAACGAAACCGGGTTCACCCAGTTTGTCCTCAACGATGCTGCGCGACGCGGTCTGCCGCGCGCCCGCACCCCGCTGGACGGCAACACGCTGCACCTGCGCATGGTCAGCGGCGGCGTCCATGACACGGCCCTCGACTTCGCCGGGCAAGTGCTGTTCAAGCCTGCCGACGGCGGGGTGGTCGGCACCGCTGTCGTCCAGGGCGGTTATACCGGCGGTGAGTTCGAGATTCTTGGCACGGGGCATACGCGAACGGCCGGGTTCGCCGGTGTATCGCTGTACGCCGACACCCTCAACGGGTTGAATGCCGGACGTCTGACCATCGGTGGCACCCCGACCGTGTATTACGGTTCGGAGGGCAGCTCGATCAAGGTGCTCGGCAATACCTCTGCCATTCGTCTGCGGGAGGGGGCAATCCTGTCGGCGCCGGAGGTTGTTCTGAGCACCAACAGCGAGAGTGGCGGCATCACCATCGATGCGGGAGCGGGCATCAGTACGTTGGGGCGAGGTGCCGTCCCGTATGATGCCGCGGCCGGTTTCGTCTATGTACCGGAGCGATCCAGCCTGCTGGTGGTCTCCAATGGCTGGACGCCGGTTCTTGCGCCTGCAGAGGGCGGGGGCGGGAGCATTCGTATCGGCACCTGTCCGACCGCCGAGTGCACGGCCCCGGCGTTGCTGTATTCCAATGGCAGCATCATCGCCGCCACCGACAAAGACTTCGAACTGGGCGAGAGCGTTCGCTTCGGCACCCGCCAGTTGGGACTTTCGGTAGGCGTGGTGAATGCCGGCAGTGCGCAGGCACTGGCAGCGGCCAGCGGTCGTCTGCCCGCGGGCCTGACACTGAACCAGAACGTGCTGGATCGCCTGTTGCAGGGCGACACGCAATACGGCGCGCCAGCCCTGGAAACCCTGAGCCTGGTGGCCCGCGATGCGTTCAACTTCTTCGGCGATGTCACCCTCGACACGCTTGACCCACAGACCGGTCAGAGCCGATTGCAGAATCTGGTGCTGGGCACCCCGGCCATCTACGGTTCGGGCGACGTCAGCGATGTGGCAACGATCCGCACCCGGAATCTGATCTGGAACGGCGCCACTCAAACGCCGGGCACCGTGGTCAAGGACGGCGCCGGTAACGGGCACGGCACGCTGGATATTCAAGCGCAACGGATCGAACTGGGTTATGGCCCGAATCCGCAACCCAACGGGCTGGATCTCAACAACCGACTGACCCTCGGTTTTGCCAACGTCAACCTCAATGCCAGCGAGCGCATCACCGCCAACCACAAGGGCAGCCTGGCGGTGTACGAGTCCCAAGGCGCTTACAACGCGGTCACGGGTTTCAGCTACAGCGGCGGCAATCTCAATCTGCGCACGCCACTGCTCACCGGGGAAGCTGCCTCGGTCAGTGAACTCAAGGCCGGCAACAACCTGACCCTGAGCGGCACCGCCACCACGGCGGTGGCGGATGCCCTCGGCGCGCAACTGAGTCTGTCGGCGCGCAACGTTGCGCTCGACAGTCGTATCGTGCTGGCCAGCGGCAAACTGCTGGTCAATGCCGAGAACGATCTGACGCTTGGCAGCGGTGCGCAAGTGGACATGACCGGTCGCGTTCTGCCGTTCAACGATGTGAAGAAATACAGCTGGGGCGGCGATGTGTCGTTGCAGAGCAGCCACGGCAATATTCGTCAGTCGGCCGGTTCGCGGATCGATCTGTCTGCGGTCAATAATCAGGCAGGCCAACTGAGCGTTGTAGCGCTGGACAGCGACGCCGGACAGGTTGACCTGCAAGGGCAGATCGTCGGCACCAGCAGCGGCTACTACGATGCGGGCGGCACGTGGGTGCCGTACAAGGCCGGGGGCGTGGACATTCGCGCCCAGCGTCTGGAGGGCAACTTGAGCCAGGCCTTCGCCAGCCTTAACCAGCGCCTGAACGCAGGCGGGGTGAGCGGCAGCCGCAGCTTCCAGTTCAAGCAGGGTGACCTGGTCATCGGTGACGGGCTCAAGGCCGGCGATGTCAACGTCTCGGTGGACAGCGGCAGCCTGACGGTGGCCGGGCTGATTGACGCCAGCGGCGAACGGGTCGGCAGCATTCGCCTGGCCGGCAAAAACGGTTTGAGCCTGACGGGCAACGCGGTGCTGGATGCCCATGGCCGGGTGCTACGTGTCGACAGCTACGGCAAAATCATCGACGCGCCGAACCGGGCCATGGTCGAACTCAATTCCGGTGATGGCGTGCTGACATTGGCGGCCGGCGCACGAATCGACCTGCGCCACGGCACCGATGCGCTGGCTGGAAATCTGGCGGGACAACGCGACGGCTTGTCACGCGGCACGCTGGAGCTGAATGCACCGCGCCTGGGTGGCAATGACATTGCCATCGATGCCAGCGGTGCCGTCAATATTCAAGGTGCCCGCTCCATTGGGCTGAACGCGGTGCGTCGCTACAGCGATGCCGCCGACGGCACCGACCCGGCGGCCAGCGGTCGTGCGTATCAAGTGATCGATCAGGCCTACCTGGACCGCATTCACACGGACAGCGACGACTTTATCAATGCGGCGCTGAACAACAGTGATCTGCTGCAACGCAAACTGGCCGGCCTCAACACTGCGGCCTATACGGATGTGTTTCACTTGCGCCCGGGTGTCGAAATCGTCAGCAAAACCGCCGAGGGTGATCTGGTGGTGCAGGGCGACCTCGACTTGTCCGGCTACCGCTATGCCAGCCTCAACCCGCACACTCGCCGCACCTCGGTGTATGGCAGCGGCGAAGCGGGCAGCCTGTTGATCCGGGCGGGCGGCAACCTCGATATCTACGGCAGCATCAACGATGGTTTTGCGCCGCCACCGGAAACCGCAGACGACGCCGGCTGGAAACTGGTGCCGGGCATACAGCCGTTCGGCGGCGACCTGATCGTGCCGGGCGCCGGGGTCAGCCTTGCCCCAGGTACGCTTTTCCCGGTCGGCGCCACCTTGAACTACGACTTGCCGATTCAGGCCGCCACGCTGGCAGCGGGCACGGTGTTACCCGCACAGGGCACGCTGGCCGCAGCCTATACGCTGCTGGCCGGAACCGTGCTGGCCGGCGATGTGCACGACGCGGCGGGCAATCTGCTGTATGCCGCCGGCACGTTGCTCGACAACGGTGTGACCCTGCCGGCCGGCAGTCGTTTGGGCGCGGGTATCCGCCTGAACAACGCCACCGCATTGCAGGCCCTGCTCTGGCCCAAAGGCGTGCCGCTGCCGGGCGCTGTCGATGCCGACAATAAAACGGTCGGTGTCATGCTGAGCACCACGCTGGAGTTGTTGCGTGGTTCGCTGATTCCCTCCATGACCGATGTGAAGCTGGCGGACGGCACTGTGTTCCTGGATCTGCGCCCCTCCAACGGCACACAACAAGGTCGTAACTGGGCAATCGCCAGCATGTTGCCGGCAGGCAGTGCGTCGTGGTCGATGCGCATGGTGGCAGGGGCTGATCTCACGGCGGCCGACAGCCGTTCCGTGAAGCCTCAGGCCAGCGCCGGGCATTTGCAGTTGGCGGACACCCATTACGGTCTGACCATGGTCGAGGTGGCCGGCAAACTGGTCTGGGCCGTGGGTAACGAGTATGGCTTTACACCGTACGAGCCGGTTCCCGAGGAATACCTCGTGCTCTGTGACATCGCGCCAGGCGCCTGTGCGCCGATGGCGCGCACGGTGTGGGCGCCGGGTAACTGGATGGGCATGCCGGATTACACGCCGATGAACGATGACGAATTGTTCTGGTGCACCATCGATCCGGCGCTGTGCATTGAAAACAATCCGCGCAAGAGCGCCGAAGCCCATACGCAGATGTTCAGCGTTTTGCGCACCGGCACCGGCGACCTGGATCTGATGGCTGCCGGTAACGTGAGCATGGCTTCACCTTTTGGCGTGTACACCGCCGGCACTCAATCGAGCAACGTCGATGCGCGTTACAACCAGGCGCGAGGGCGCTTGTCGGCGGATGGTTCGGTGTTGGGCAGCGCCGGCAGCGATGCCGAAAAATGGGTCGATGGCGGCACTGCCAGCCTTTACCAGGCCTGGTATCCGCAGATGGGCGGTAATCTGACGATCAATGCCGGCGGGTCGGTGTCCGGTGATGTGCTCGGTCGTCGTGCGGTCGGCACGGGCGACGGTACCCGTGAGCAGGTTCCAAGTGTCGCGGTCGGCAATTGGCTGTGGCGCCAGGGCACCGGCAACAACGATGTGCCGACGGCCTGGTGGATCAATTTCGGCAGTTACGCTGCGCAACCTTTGCCAATGCTGGGCGTGGAAAGCAAGCCGTATCTGGTGGGCTTTACCGGCTTCGGTACGTTGGGCGGCGGTAACCTCAGCCTGAGTGCCGCCGGGGATGCCGGCATGCTCAAGTCCATGGGGGACGACAAGTATTCGACATACCCGCGCAGCCAAGGCTTGATCGTGGCGGTCGGCAGCACCGGCCGGGTAGACAGCGACGGCAACCTGCAGCTGACCGGGGGCGGCGACCTGGATATTCGTCTGGGTGGCACCCTCAATCCGTCTCTGCAAGCACGTGCCGGCCTGTCGGGCAGCGGCACGCCGACACATGACTTGCAGGGCGCGATCATCAACCTGCGCGGTGCGGCGCAACTGACGGGCGCCGCATTGGGCGGGATCAATCTGCAGTACGGCGCGTCCGCGCTGTTTCACGATCCACGGGAAACGCGTGCCTTCGATCCGTTCAATTCGACCGCCAGTAATGCCAGTGGCGGGGTGGTGCTGATTCCCGGCGACTCGGGCATGCGCCTCAATACCCGAGGTGATCTGGTCCTGGGTGGTGCGACTGACCCAGGCCGTGTGCGTTTGCAGAACTCCACACCGTTTACCACGGCCGATGGCGTTTACCACGCGGGGGGCGGCTTGACTGGTTTTTCGCTGTGGACCGATCACACCGCCATCGATCTGTTCTCGGCGGGCGGCAATCTGACACCGAACACTCAACTGATGGATACCACCGGGCAGGGGACAATCGACGGGCTTAACACCTCGCCCACCGATGATCGCTACGTGATCCCGTCGATACTGCGCGCCGTCGCTGGTCAGGGTTCGATTTATCTCGGGCCGTCAGCGGCTTACGGTGTAGGCAACGCAGCACCGGCCTTGACCTATTCGCTGCTGCTGGCGCCTTCGAACGCGGGGCAGCTTGAGCTGATCGCAGGCGATTCGATCTATGCCGGTGGCTACGCCATCAACCAGTCAGGTGCCAGTCCATCAGCCCTCGCTACACCGTTTGCGCCTGCATTCAATGGCTACAGCAACAACCTCTCCAGTCGACCGGTCATGAGTAATGCCGGCAGCGACGGTGTGCTGGCGCAGACCAATACGCGCTATCCACTGTTTGCTTTTGGTCCTGATAGCTACTCGGGTTTGAGCAGTGTTCAGGGGCCGGCGCGTTTCTATGCATTGACCGGTGATCTGGTGGGTATTCGCACGGGTGAAACGCTGGCGTTCGCGACCACGAAACGCACCTGGTATGAATCGGCAGGCCCGGTCTGGATGGTGGCGGGGCGCGACATCGTGGCGTCCGGTACCAACTTGGGGCAACCCACGTTTGCACCCACCGGGGGCATGGGGCGCAACAACGAACAGATCCAGTCTACCGGCAATCTGTTCGTGCACAGTCGGCCAAGCGATGTCTCTCGGGTTTCGGCCGGGCGCGACATCCTTTACAGCAGTTTCGACATCGCGGGGCCAGGGGTTCTGGACGTGAATGCCGGGCGCAACATCCTTATGGATAATCGCGCCAGCATCAACAGCATAGGGCCGGTGGTGGCCGGGGATAAACGGCCGGGGGCGAGCGTGGTCTTGCAGGCCGGCGCAGGCGCGCAGGGTCCGGATTATTCGCGCTTCATCGCCCGGTATCTGAACGCGCAGAATCTCGCCAATCCGGATACCTCGTTGAGCGCTCAACCGGGCAAAGTGGTCAAGACCTACGGGGACGAATTGCAGAGCTGGCTGACCCTCGGCTACGACTTCAGTGGTGACGCAGAACAGGCGCAAGCCTTCTTCGCCGCACTGCCGAGCGCCGAGCAGGCGATCTTCGCCCGCCAGGTGTACTTCGCCGAACTGCGTGCCGGTGGCCTGGAATACAACGATGTCGACGGGCCGCGTCAGGGCAGTTATCTGCGCGGTCGCAACGCGATTGCGGCGTTGTTCCCGACGGTTGATGTGGCGGGCAATCCGATCCGTTACGACGGCGACATCACGATGTACGGGGGAGCAGGGGTCAAGACCCTGTTCGGCGGCGACATCCAGATGCTTACGCCGGGCGGTGGTCAGGTGTTCGGCATCGAAGGCGCGGCACCGCCATCGACGGCGGGGATCATCACCCAGGGTTCGGGCAATATTCAGCTCTACTCGCAGGGCAGCATTCTGCTTGGCCAGAGCCGGATCATGACCACCTTCGGTGGCTCGATTCTCGGTTGGTCGGCCGAGGGTGATATCAACGCGGGTCGCGGTTCGAAAACCACCGTGGTCTACACCCCGCCAAAACGCATTTACGACACTTGGGGCAACGTGTCGCTGTCGCCATCGGTGCCGAGCACCGGTGCCGGTATCGCAACGCTCAACCCGATTGCGGAAGTGCAGCCGGGCGACATCGACCTGATCGCGCCGTTGGGCACCATCGATGCGGGCGAGGCGGGCATTCGGGTGTCAGGCAACGTCAACATCGCCGCGCTGACGGTGGTCAACGCCGCCAACATCTCGGTGCAGGGCAAGGCGACGGGTGTGCCGGTGGTTTCGGCGGTCAACACTGGCGCGATCACCTCGGCCAGTTCCGCCGCATCGTCCGCCACCCAGGCCGCCGAAGATGTCGCGCGTCAGCAACAAGCGGCGGCGCGGCAGAATCAGGCGTCGGTGTTCACCGTGCAGGTGTTGAGCTTCGGCAATGAGCACCTGACCCCGTCCCGCGATGGTGCCAGCCGTGCACCAACCCCGGGTTACAACCCGAACAGCCCGGTGCAAGTGCTGGGGGCAGGGGCGCTGGATGAACAGGCGAAGCAGCAGTTGACCGAGGAGGAGCGTGGACAACTGACCTTGTAAAAGACTCTCGTGCAGTACGTTTGGGCGGCCGGTTGGTCGCCTTTTTTTTACCTGCTCAAATACACTTGAATTCACTGAAAGTCTTGTGGGAGCGAGCCCGCTCGCGAATAGGACAGAAGTGCCACCGGATCATTCAGCAAGTGTTCCCCATGGCTGCCTCAATCCGACAGCCGTCGTCGAGTTCTCGACCGCCGGGAATTTCCGGGTAGAGCAGGGGCAGTATCGAGATGCGCGGTGTGGAAAACTTTGCTGGTTTGCGGTGAACACGGAATGACCGCGGGTTCAACGAGTGCGCCATACGATGCCCATGAGTGCAGCGTCAGCCCATGCGGCGCCTAGAGGGGCGCCGCATGAAAAGCACGGCCTTGTTTCAGACTGATGCACCTGTTTTATTCAAACGACTGAATTTGAGCGCAATACCCCGAGAAGCCGGTGTAGCGAGGTACGACACCATTCCCTTGAGTTGATTCTGTACGGTGCTACTGTTACCCCCTCCCGTAGGTTGACCCCAGGTTACAACCCGACCGTCAGCGGTGAGCGCGGTAAACCCGTGAGTATTGGTGTAAATAGCGCGGACGTCGGTCAATTGATCTGCTACCGGTTTTGTGTCCCCACCCACGGTGGCATTACCCCATGCCGCCACCGTTCCATCTTTGAACAGCACGGCAAAAGCGTGAGACGTCCCTGCCACCTGAACAACATCATCCCGGGCCGCAATGGCATCGGGCACTTTGCCGTCGGCACTGGTCTCCGGCCAGGCAACGACATGACCATTTTCGCGCAGCGCTGCGAACGAGTTCCAAGTGGCAACGACGGAAATTATGTCCGTCAGTGTCGAGATCAACTGGGGAACGTCGCCACCTTGAGCGGCAGGTCCCCAAGCGATGACCTGATTGGTTCTGCGCAGGGCGACAAAACTGAACTTATTGGCACAGGCAAGCCTTTTAATGTCCGTCATGGCGGCAATGGGGGCAGGTACATTACCTCCATTGGTCGCGTTGCCCCATGCGACAAGGGTTCCATTGGCCCGGTACGCTGCGAAGGCATAGGGATTGCCGATAACGTCTTCGATATCGTCGAGTGAAGCGATTGGCGCGGGTACGGTTCCGACATTGGCGGGTAATCCCCAAGCCTTTACATGTCCGGTTGCGAGTCTCAGGGCGAAGGCTTGCCCCGCAGGAATGACGTCGACAGCGTTGGTCACAGCCTGGATTTCGGCAGTGGTCACTCCGCCGTTGGCAGCGGCGCTCCAGGCATCCACCGTCCCATCGGCTCTTATACCGGCGAATGCAGCGATATTACCGACGATCCGGACGAATCCGACTGGATTGACTGTGCCCATGGCGCTCCCCTCACCAGCAGTGGTGCTCCAGGCTATCGTGGTGTCATTGGTGCGCCGTGCCGCAAAGGTGCTGCGCGTGGCACTTACTTCAACAATATCGTTCATTGTAATGATGGTAGGATTAATGACACCACCATGGGGGCCGGAGCCCCAACCAGTCATGTCATTCTTATCGCGCAACGCGACAAATGCTGCTTGACCGGTAATGGTCGTGTCGCTCCCGGTGCCGAAGATGTTCGCTTCGCTGAGTGTAACTTGGTCGTCTGCTGTGCGGACTTGAAGGTGCTCCTGTGGGGCGGTATCAAACCAGGTACTCGCCTTCGTCCAGTTGCTTTCTGCGGTGTATTTCCACTCGGCCTGAAGCGGTTTGCCGGTGGTTGCATCGAATGCCATCAGTAACCTGCTGGTACTGGCGGCCCGGTATACGCTGCGATTGTATCGAGCGCCCATTACTCGTAGCTTGCCGGGGGCGACTACCTTGCGCACATCGTATACAGCCGGTGCCGATGGGCCGTCCGTTCCGCCGGCCTTGCGTTTGACGGTATAGCTCAGCGCGATGCTGCCGCCTTCTTCGGCGTCGATCACGCTGTGAGGCAGCTTGATTGACGACAGTTCTTTATCGGCTTCATCAGGCTTCACGGTATAGGTTGGATGGAGGTAGGTGTTTTGCCCCTCCACGACGACGTTGATTTCGTCGCCATCCTTCAACTGTGCAGAGGCGTCAATGATGATCGTCGCACCGTCCGTTACGTCGTCAGGGTTCAACTGATCGCCGTTCGCCTCGTTGATTTCGGCCACGGGCAAGTCGATCGGAACGATTTTTCTGGCTACCTCATAAACCGTCGGTTCCGAGGGGCCATCCGTTCCGCCGGCCTTGCGTTTGACGGTATAGCTCAGCGCGATGCTGCCGCCTTCTTCGGCGTCGATCACGCTGTGAGGCAGCTCGATTGACGACAGTTCTTTATCGGCTTCATCAGGCTTCACGGTATAGGTTGGATGGCGGTAGGTGTTTTGCCCCTCCACGACGACGTTGATTTCGTCGCCATCCTTCAACTGTGCAGAGGCGTCAATGATGATTGTCGCACCGTCCGTTACGTCGTCAGGGTTCAACTGATCGCCGTTCGCCTCGTTGATTTCGGCAAAGGGCAAGTCGATCGGAACGAATTTTCTGGCTACCTCATAAACCGTCGGTTCCGAGGGTCCATCCGTTCCGCCGGCCTTGCGTTTGACGGTATAGCTCAGAGCGATGCTGCCGCCTTCTTCGGCGTCGATCACGCTGTGAGGCAGCTCGATTGACGACAGTTCTTTATCGGCTTCATCAGGCTTCACGGTATAGGTTGGATGGAGGTAGGTGTTTTGCCCCTCCACGACGACGTTGATTTCGTCGCCATCCTTCAACTGTGCCGAGGCGGCAATGATGAGTGTTGCGCCGCCCGTTACGTCGTCAGGGTTCAACTGGTCTGCATTTGCTTCGTCGATTTTGGCTTCGGGCAACTTGATCGCAGCGACCATGCCCACCGTAAACTCCAGCACATTCGAATAGTTGGTCGTGTTGCTGGCCGCCCGGTAGATTTCGTAGTTCACCTGCACTTTTTTTCCGCGATTAGGCTCGATATGCTGTTCCACAAACGCCGCGCTCAGCGGGAAATCCACGTTCTTGTCCTTGGACAATGCGTTGAGTTTTTTAAAGTCGGTGACAGGCTCATTACCTTCAACGCTCCAGAAATAAGTCACGATATCGTTGGCCTCGGTCGGAATGGCCACCGGCCGTGGGGCGGTGATTTTGCTGGCGCCACCGGGCAGGTCTTTGGGCTCCAGCACGCCATCTTTTTCACCCAGCACAATGGGTTTGGCCAGTTCTCGCTGCGGCTCACCCATGTTCAACAGCGAAGCGTGCAGCGATGCGCGGCGAGTGATGGTGCCGTCTTCATCGCTCAGCAGGTTGTACGACAGGTCCAGTGTGCCGCCCTCCAGGGTTTTGCCGTGTTCGCCGGCGACGGTGACGATGAACCCCTCGGGATCATTGGCCTCGTCTTCGCTGGGGGCATACCAGTCCAGTTCCGGGTCGTAAGTGGTGAGGTCAGGCCGTGAGCCGAACCATTTGAGTTCGATGGCATTGTCCGGGGTGATCAGCGGATCGTAGGGGATGCGGATGCGGTATTCGGGCGCGTCGGGGTCGAGCGCACCACTGATCTGGTCGATCGCGATGGGCGCGGCCAGACGTGTCGGTTCACCGTTAACGCTGTAGGCGCGGACTTTGGATTTCAATGTCTCGATAACGGCACCGTTACGCTCCAGTTGGTAGGAGTACACGGCAGTGCGTTTGGCCAAAGCGCGCAGGGCGCTGTTGCTGTGCGCGACGTTGACCCTCGTCGGTGGTGTGGTTTCAATGGCTTGGCGGACTGTGACGTCGATTTCTTTGTCCTCGGCGGTGGTGCCGTTCAGGCGCAGGAGGATGACATCGTTCTTTTCGAAGATATTCACATCGTCCGCCCAGATCGCCACTCGCGGTATGTCGTCACCCAGCTTCTCCAGATCTACACTGAGGCCGTCGGCCTGATCAAGGAGGGGCGCGCCCATGCGCGCATTTTGGGTGTCGACGACGATATGCACGGCCTCGCACCAGTCTTCGGACTCGTTGTACACGCAGTCGCGGATCTTGAAGCTGACTGAGACCCCATCGGAATCCCCGGCCGACTCGATTTTTTTTTCGTCGATTTTCACCTGGATTGGATGCGCCTCCGGATCGTCGAGCTGCTCTTGGGTGACGGGCTCGGACTCCTCGGTTTTCCCGGCCCAGGCGAGGATGATCACGTCACCGATGGCGCAGTTCTTGTAGAGCAAGCCACCGCCGGATTTGGGTTTGGCGTAGACCGTTACACCTTTCTCGGCGGTGGCCTTGTCGACACCGTCGCGCACCACGTCTGGCGGATCGAAGGCCATGGCCAGTTCGGAGTGGCCGTAGTCGGGGTTGGTGTCCTGACCGCCAGGCAATTCGAGTTTGACGAAAAGCCTGAGCGTCGGCCCGGGCTCGGCAGTCTGGCTGACGCGCTTGACCTCGTAGGACAGCTCCCAGTCGCCGCTGAGCAAGCGCTGCGGCGGAACGAACAAGGTGATGCGCTCGCCGATTTCAATCGGATCGGTGAGAGTCTTTTGATCCACCATGGTTTTGTTCAGCAACAATTTACAGTTGTCGATCAGGTTCATGTTGTCCCAGGCCGGGATCTGGATCTTCAGTCCTTTGTCGGGGTAATTGAGTCGTGCAGCGGCGAGGTTGATGCCCCAGGTGCCGTCATCGAGCAATCGGCCGCCGGTGATTTCCGGGTCGCGTAGGGACAGAACCGAGATTTGTTTGTGCGGTTGAATGAGCATGGTGGGCACTCCTGCCGAAGGTGGGGGCAACGGAGTGATTAGGGGATAAAATCGGGAAATGCGCACCTGTCAGATCTGACAGGTGAAAACTGTTTTGCGACGAGCGGTAATGGGAGAGGGCGCCTAAACGTTACATTTCATTGACTTCGCCCTTTAGAAAGCAACGGACAAATGAATGCTCATTTGTCCGTTGTGCATTTCAGCGATTGGCTTTCATCAGGTCCGTAGCAGAACGCCTATACACCCCACCTTGCCGTTGTCATTTGACCCATAAACTACCCCGTCTCCCGGGCGTAGCAACCAGTGGGATCCCCATTGGTGTCTATCGTCTACCCAGTAGAAGTCATAGGAATATCCACCCGGATCCCCTCCGTACACTGAGCGCAAACTGTTGTAATCGCGAATGGCTGGAAATTTGCCGCCAGCGTTGTTCACAGTGGCTGACATGGTTGCCAGGTTATGGCGACCGCCCCCGTAATTGGCGATATACCAGACGTTTTGAACAGAAACAGAATACGACGCCGTAGATCCGCGGCTATCTGTAACGATCACGCGAGCACCGCCATTGCGGACGCCAATAACTCTCCCTGTTGAAACGTCGACCTGGAGATACGCTGTTTTGTCAGTGCTATAGCGATAGGGCGGTATGCCACCGCTGGCGCCTCGAGTTAAAAAGGCTCCAGCGGGAGGATTGGTCACGGGTCTGTTGGTATGTCTGACCATGTATCCACTGAGATAAGCGGTGGATGTGTCAATGTACAACGGTGGAACGGGATCTCTTCTGAAGTTTCGGGTATTGGATTGTTGGTTCGTTGACAGCGCTTTGACGTACACAGCATGTTCACCAGTATCAATCGCAAGACTGGTGGTCCAGACGCCGTTTTGGCCGGTAGACACGATCTGTTTCCCGCCGCCGTTATCGTAAACCTGGACGTCATATAAGGGTGTAAACCCGCCCGTCAGAGTGACCGAGCTGTCATAGGTTCTTCCTCCCTCGACCAGTTCACCTTCTGAGTCCCTGATTGAGGTCAGCGATATTTCGTTGTGCGCCTTGATAGTAAAGTTATGTGCCGGTGACTCCAATTGATCACCATAGATTGCTCTGGCTTTGAGGGAATATGTTGTACGCGTCAGATCAGTCAGTGTGGTTGCGCCGGCGCCATCACCGTCGAGGGAAATGGGCAAGCCAATAGCATTGGTGCCATTGTAAAGCTGCACAGATTGATTGGGATCCGCTAAGACTGCCACTGCAATTTCGGTATCGTAGGTTGTTCCGTTATTGGCTACAGGCCCCAGTGAATCATTGACCGCGGTGATACTGGGCTGGGTGGCGATACCGATGGTGAACGTCCTTGGCTCACTGATTGTCGGGTCGGCATCATACAAAGCCTCGACCGTTATGCTCTGCATGCCCTCGAGCAAATTCCCGGTCATAAACTCCCAGGTCCCGGGAGCGATGACATCGACTATGTCTTGTGGGACGTTGTTGATCATGACGCGGACTGTTTCGTCCCGAGTGGCGGTACCCTGAATTTTCACGCGCTTGTCGTAGGTCACGGAGGCTTCTGGAATTTCCTTTTCCTGCGGATCTTTCACACTGGTAATGATCGGCGTTACATAGTCATAGCGTGTGCGTATCGTCAAAGGCAGGTTCGGAAATTCGACTGCTGCATCCTCACTGCCATTGAATATCACCGAGCAAGTCACGGTGGCTGGAGAGCTGTGGAGCAACTTCAGCAAATCGGACCTAAGCAACGGTTCATCAAGCCCGGTGACGGCTTGTTGCTTGCTGATTTTATGTGTTTTGAGCACTTCGATGATGTGGACGCCGGTACTGGCACGACCTACAACATTGAGATCCACGACTTGCCCTTCGGCAATGAAGGGCCACGGTTTGACCAGAATACTTGCGTCGCCGCTGAACTCCATCAGATCCAGAACGGCATTGACGGCTAGCGGAACTTCGGGCGTAGGCAAGTCTTTTTCCGGGTCCTGGAAACCCAGGATGTTCAGCGGCAATTCCTCTGATTGCGTCCATAACTTATGGCGCTGTACAGCGTATTTGACCGATACAGTGCTCAGGATGTTGGCACCCACCACAGAGGCGGGGAGGTGGAAGGTGACAGTGCCGGTGGCTTCGGCGGGTTTTTCGAGGTCCTCCGATGTTCCGGGGCCGGGCGTACCTGTCCATAACAGACGTAACAGATCCAGCTTTTCATCCATGGTGTCGTAGCTGCATTCGATATCGACACCGTTGATCGCATCCATCGGATCGAGGACGTCACCGAATGCCTGGATGACCTCAGGCGGAAGCAGTCGACCCAGCGGTACCCCGACGATTACCCGCAAGGGTGCGGAATAACTGTATTTCCCGGTGGCGGCGTGCAGCAGGGTGTAAATCACTGTGACCGGAAAGCCGATGTTGGTCGTTACGTATTGTGCATCCACCCGAAAACGCGCGGTTTTGTCGATCGACAACTGAGTGATGGGTACGCTGCCTTTGGTTGAACCATCAATGGTGTAGCCAATCCAGTGATACGTCAGCGTGTCACCCTTCATCCAATTGACCGGTTTGACCAGCACATGGGCCTGGGTATAAACCTTCGTCGGGTCGATCACACCATCCCGGGCCTCTTCTACATCGGGGGCAGGCAGAGTGGCGGGCAACGCGCGTACCTCGACCCGCAGAAAGTCAGATTCGCTGAGTCCATATTCGGCAGGATCGTCGTTGTACACCCGGTAATAGAGTTTGAGACTGCCGTTGTTCAACGGGAGAATGTGCTCGTTCATCACATGAATGTATGTAAAGCCTGCCTGCTCATCGTTATTGCTGACGTCATACGGTTCCTCATACTCATAGGCGTTGCCGTCTGATTTCGTGCCTTCCCAGATCATGTTGATCGTGTCGCCGACTTTAAGGCTCGGGTAAGCAATTCTGACGGTCGCTGTTTTGCTGTCGGCGGGCAAAATGGCACCGATTACCTCTTCAATGATCGGCGCCGGCAACAGCGCCGGGTTACCGATCACTTTGACGAAGGTGCGCTTGGAATAGAGTGGAGGGCTACCGTCTTTCTTGCGCAAAACGTAGGAGCCATCGAGCGTCCCGTTGGCGAAGAGACTGACGAATGCAAAAGGGATCGGGAAGTCGAGAATGTAGGGCAGATTGCCGACGGTGACTTCCTTGGTCAGCGTTCGAGGCGCTGTTCCGGTCCCCCCGACACCAGCGACATTGATCACAATAGTGTCGTCCGTGGCGAACTCTTTATTGCTTTCGAGCCGGATCAGCAGGTTGGTCGCTTGATGGTCGAGTTGATCGAGATGGAGTTCGCCATCATCGGCATCTTCGAAAAAGGCCGGATCCAGGCGAGCAGCACCGGCATCTACCTGAACCGAAGTCTCCTTCGACCATTTCTCGCACCAGTTCCAGACCTCGTCATGGACTTCGTACTTGATCGGCAACGAGCTGCTATCGCCAGCGGTCAGGATGTCGCCGGGCAACGCGGTGATGACAATTTCTTGAGTGCCGTCGGCCTCTGCTTCGGTTACTACGTGCGGGGCCAGAAGAACACTGCCCCAGCGCACCCAGATGACATCGCGCACGGTCATCTCTCGATAGCGCTTGATGGTCATGGGCACGCCCTTGCTCGACCACTCTTTGCTGACACCATTGTCGATGACATCCTGCGGCAACCCGACCAGGTCGAGGTGTGAATGCCAGGGAAGATGCTGTTGCTCATCCTCGCCGGCGGGCAAATTCAATTTGACCAACAGCGTCAATACGGAGGAAGGATTATCCGGCAGCGTTTCGCCTGAACGGGTCACCTGGCAATAACATTCGGAGTAACCGGGGGCGATTTCCGTGGTCGGGAGAAAGAAGAACAATCTTTCATCGACATCTTCGGGCTTGATATTCAGTTCGCGGATGACGTTGTTGTTCCAGAAAATCTCGATTGTGTCTCCAGTCCCCATCCCGTTGTAAGGGTCGATAATACTGAATATGCCAGCCTCGGAATTTTCGAACGTTGCCAGGTTGATACCGCCGTCGCCATCCACAACGGGCTGAGTCATGTCAGCGATGTACACCGGATAGATTTGCAACGGTGTGACGGATAAATCTCTGCGCGGGGGAAGCCGAAAAAGTCTGAAAGAAGTCATGAGCAATACCGCCTGAAAGGGAAAAAACGGGTGATTCCCTTTTAGTCCCAATCATTGTTCATCGACTACTGTCAGATCTGACAGGGGTAAGTGGTTTTCAGACGGACGGTCATGTGCGGGTTGAGTCTGTTTATTGGGCGCCCGTCTGAGCACTGTGCGCTTCTGAGCGCAATCTGGCAGGGTCAAAAGGCGTACGGAATACTGACTTTCGCCCAGAGCATTTCACCTTCCGGTCGGTTCTCCACGTCAAATTCCTTGGCCCAGCGAATCTCCGCGCTGGCGTACTTGAGAAAGGTGAAGTGCAGTGCCGGGCCGATCGCGAAGACCTGGCCGCGAACGCCATCGTTCACGTCTTCGCCGGCAAACTGCACGGTGTGGCCGAACTGTTTGTCGTCGGTGGTTTGCTTGAGGTAGTAGCCATTGATCCCGAGCATCAGGTCGTCGGTGAGCTTGTAGCTCGCCGAATAATCGAAGTGGAAGATCTGCCCGGATTTGTAATCGGTGTCCTTGTTCTTCTCGTTGAAGCTGTAGGTGGTCTTCATCGAGACTTCGGTTCTGTCCGTCGGCAGCCAGGTGAAGGAGAACAGCGGTTTGTAGGTGTAGAAGTTGTTGCTGGTATTGGCCAGCCGATCGACGCTGTATTCACCGGTGGGCACGGTGATTTCCAGCGCGGCGCCAAGGGTCAGGTCCTTGCCCAGGTCCCACAAAATGATCGGTGCGATGGTGGTGTCGCCCATGCCTTCGCGGGTGTCGCTCAAGCCGAATACCGAGACTTCCTGCTTGAGCCACGGTTGGGCGATGTAGCCGGCCAGGCGACCACCGAATACGCGCACCGGACTCAAATAGTCGATGCGCGGGATCACCGCCGTGGACTCGATCTCGACATTTGGCACCTTGCCACCGAGCGAGCTGATGTTGAGCTTTCGCGCCTTGTAATGGTTGTAGTAGAGGTTGAACGCGACCATGTTCTCAGGAAGGCTGTCGACCTCCATCGGCAGCATGAAAAAGCCGTCGGTGCCGGTGCCGATGTTGTCGACACCGGCTTCGGTGGCCAGGGCCGGCAGGGTCGCGGCGCAGCCAAGCAAAGTCAGGGCCAGGCGCAAGGGCAATGTCGCGCGGTTCGGGTGCATATCCGTCCTCATTATTATTGTGGTGGGGCGCAACGCCGGCACGCAGAACGCCCGGCACTCTAGAAATAAGCGCTTGGCGCCCGGCGGGGCAGGGTATTGGCGGACACTGAGGGGGGCTTCTGCGGACAGTCGGCAAACCCTGTGCTAACTTCCTTCGACATAACCGGTAACAAAAATAACAATCAAGCGTGCTCCGGAATGTCTAGCCCCCATGAACGTAAAAGTCCAAGACCCGACCTTTGAACTGGCGCTGGTCTCGCCGTTTCTTCTGCAAACCCTCGCCGAAGTTGCGCAGAGCAAGGGCGTCGAGCCCGAGAGTCTTTGCCGTGGCCTGGGTTTCACCCTCGAAGATTTGCAGGACCCCACGCAGCGGATTTCCTATCGGCAGGCCGTGGCGATGATTCAGCGTGCGCTCAAGGGGCTGCCCAATCAGGGCCTGGGTTTGTGGGTCGGGGCACAGAATGTACTCGGCACCCTGGGCTTGCTCGGCCATGTGCTGTCGCTGTGCAAGACCCTGCGCGATGCCTTTGCCTTAGGGATTCGCCATCAGCACACCTCCGGCGGGATTGTGGTTTCCAGCGTCGATGTGGTCGGCGAGCACGTGCATCTGGACGCCGAATGCCGCTTGCCGTTCGCCGATGTACAGGTGTTCGCGGTCGAGGAGTTTTTCGCCAGTCTGCTGGTGTACGGGCGGGCGTTGGCTGGCGCCGATTTCAAGCCGATTGCCGTGGAGTTCGTGCACGCCGCACCGGACTATTTGAGCGAATACCAGCGCTTGCTCGGGCCGGACGTGCGCTTCGGTTGCCTGCACAATCGCATGCTGATTGATGTGCGGTGGCTGGACGTGAACCTGCCCAATCATCATTCGCTGGCGTTGCGTCAGGCGGTGGCCTTGCTGGAGCTGGAAGCGGCGCAGGTGCACCAGAAGCTTGACCTGATTCAAGCGGTGGAGCGGGCGATCGCCCGGGATCTGAGCCGGGGCAGCCATATCGAAAAGATTGCCGGCGACCTGAACATGAGCAGCCGCACCCTGCGCCGGCGCCTGACCGAGCATTCGCTGACCTTCGAGGCGTTGCTGGAACAAGTGCGGCAGGCGCGGACGATGAGTCTGCTGGCCAATCCCGAGATGCCGATCGAGCGCATTACCGAAGAGGTGGGCTACAGCGATGTGCGCAGTTTTCGGCGGGCGTTCAAGCGTTGGACGGGGATGAGCCCGAGCGCGTGGCGCGTCGAGAGCGCCGCAACGATTTGAAAGATCAAAAGATCGCAGCCTCCGGCAGCGCCTACAGGGGATCGCATTTCAAACTGTAGATACCGTCTTGCCCCTCATCGGGCAAGGGCAATTTTCGGGTCAAATGGCTGGCCCGATTTAAGAACGGCGTAGACAAAATGTAGGAGTTTGCGCATCGCTGCACAGATGATTTGCTTGGGGGCCTTGCCGTTGGCCTTCAAGCGTTCCTTCATGGCGATGATTGCCTTGTTGTGCTTCAGTGCAACCAACCCAGGCATGTATAGACCCGCCCGAACGCGAGCCGATCCGATCCTCGAAATCACTGCTCTGCCTTTGAACTTTCCCGAGTCCTGCAGCTTTGGGTTCAACCCGGCGGCAGCGACCAGTTTGCGAGGGTCGTCATATTTACGCAGGTCGCCCAACTCTGCCAGCAGCCGCTCAAGGGTTTTCTGGCCAATACCGTCGATGGTCACGATCAAGTCGCGCATTTGGCGCATGTCTGGATCATCGTCGATGTGTTTTTTGATTGCTTTGTGAGTTTCAACGATCTCTTTCTCGATGTGACGCAGCACAGAGTTGATCGAGTCTTTGACCTTTTCGTCGGACACATCCAGGCGATTGAGCTCCATTTGCTCCATTTCCTGAAGGTCATCCAAGCGACGTACCATCGCCTTTAGCTGACGATATTTCAGCGGCTCCGGAGCCCAAAGCTGAAGCTTTTCAGCCTTTTCCCGAGCAAAGTCAGCGATCAATTTGGCGTCGCTTTTGTCGGTTTTGATCCGGCGCAGCTCGCTGTCGGCGTAAGCGTGGGTCGTCGCCGGATTGACGACGCAGACCCGGTAACCCTTGTTGTAGACGAACTCGGCAAGTTCCAGGTGATAAACGCTGGTGGCTTCCATCACGATCAGGGCTGTAGGCTCGACCTGCTTGTTCAACCAGGCGTCAAACTCTTTGAAACCTTTTGAGTCGTTAGCCAGTTTGGCCTTGGTTTTGTGCTTGCCGTTTGGCAGGTGAGTGGCGATATCAAAGGTATTTTTAGCGACATCGACGCCGACGAAATTGGACATGACCGTTTCTCCATTAATCAGTTTTCGATCATCACTGCACTCTGTCCAACCTTGCGAATGCGGGCTCTCGCCAGAGACGGGCCCAAGATACCGTTCGAACTATACGAGTGAGTGTGGAGGGCTGGAGCACGATCTACATCACAGGCAAAAAGCCTAAGGAGCTGCACGGCTTCCAAGTCCCTCCCTCGATGATCAGTCGAGAACTATCGCTCCTGACGGAGCGATAGTCGAGATACAAGGAGCTGCCGGAGGCTGCGATCTTTTGATCCTGCTCCAGATTTTCAACCCCACAAACCTTCCGGCCACAGGTAAACTCCCGCGCACTTTCCCAAGGAGTTCACATGAGTTACTACCAGCCGGGCATTCTCGCCACCCCTGTTCCTGCGCAAGCTCGTCATCTGTTTTTCGCCCTCGAGTCGGTTGAAGCACTGCCGCAGGCGATCGATAACCTGATGAACCTGGTGGACGGCAAGTCGGCGGTGGTCGGATTCGGTGAATCCCTGGCCAAAGCGCTCAACGTGCAAATCGACGGGCTGCGCAGCTTCCCGGCCATGACCGGCGTCGGTGTGGAAAACCCGTCGACCCAGCACGCCCTGTGGGTCTGGCTGCACGGCGTCGACCGTGGCGAACTGCTCAACCGCTGCAATGCTTTCGAAGCCGCATTGGCACCGGCCCTGCGCCTGGTAGAAGCGCAGGAAGCCTTCCGCCACAAGGACGGCCACGACCTGACCGGCTACGAAGATGGCACCGAAAACCCCCACGATGATGCCGCCATTGCAGCGGCATTGCTGGGCGAAGGCGCCGATGGCCTGGTCGGTGGCAGCTTCGCCGCGATCCAGCAGTGGCAGCACGACCTCAAGGGTTTCCATCAGTTGTCCGCCGAAGACAAGGACAACATCATGGGCCGTCGCCTCAGCGACAACGAAGAGATTGACGACGCGCCGGTTTCCGCCCACGTCAAACGCACCGCGCAGGAAAGTTTCGCGCCTGAGGCGTTCGTCGTGCGCCGCTCAATGCCGTGGATCGAAGGCGATCGCGCGGGCTTGATGTTCCTCGCCTTCGGCTTCTCGCTGGATGCGTTCGAAGCGCAACTGCGGCGCATGAGCGGTCTGGAAGATGGCATCACCGATGGTCTCTATCGAATCAGCCGTCCGATTACCGGCGGTTACTACTGGTGTCCGCCACTCAAGGACGGGCATCTGGATCTGCGCGCTTTGCGCATCGGTTAAGGAGCAAAACATATGGATGTGGTGCGTTGGGGCATGATTGGTTGCGGTGACGTCACCGAGCGCAAGAGCGGGCCGGCCTTCTACAAGGCTCCTGGTTCGGCGTTGGTGGCGGTGATGGGGCGGCGTCTTGAAGCGGTGAGCGATTACGCCGCGCGCCACGGCATCGCCCGGGTCTACACCGACGTCGATGCACTGATCAACGATCCCGATGTGGACGCGGTGTACATCGCCACGCCACCCGACAGCCACCACGCCTACAGCCTCAAAGTCGCCGCCGCCGGCAAGCATTGCTGCGTGGAAAAACCCATGGCACTCAGCTCGGGGCAAAGCCGCGAGATGCAGCAGGCGTTTGCCGACGCCGGTTTGCACCTGTTCGTTTCCTACTACCGCCGTTCGTTGCCACGCTTTCAACAAGTACGGCAGTGGCTGGAGCAGGGCCGCATCGGCACGGTGCGGCACCTGAGCTGGACGCTGACCAAGGCGCCGTCGGCGGCGGACCTGGAGGGCAGCAACAACTGGCGAACCGATCCGGCAGTGGCGGGCGGTGGCTACTTTGCCGACCTGGCCAGCCACGGTTTTGACCTGTTTCAGTACCTGCTCGGCGACATTACTGAAGTGGCGGGTTTCACTGCGCATCAGGCCGGCTTGTATGCGGCGGAAGATGCGGTCAGCGCCAGTTGGCGGTTTTCATCCGGAGCACTGGGCATGGGCTGCTGGAGCTTTGTTGCGGATCGGCGCGAAGATCGGGTCGAGATCATCGGCAGTGAAGGGCGAATCAGTTTTTCAGTGTTTGATGAGCACCCGGTGCAGTTATTTGCCGATGAACAGATCAGCCTGCAAATCCCGCATCACGAGCACATTCAGTGGCATCACGTATTAGGCATGAATGCGCATATCCGTGGTGACGCGCAGCATCCGGCGGTGGCCGAGCAGGCCGTGAAAACCGACTGGGTCATGGATCAGATCCTCAAGCGTTACTGATTTGTCCGAGCAGGCTCACTCCTGCAAAAAGCGATCATGTGAAACATCTAAGGATATGCCCAAACAATCTTTCTCAACCTTGTCATAACAACTCTAAGATCACGTCATAACTCGTTATAACAAGTGATCCGAAGATGACCGATAACGTTCTCTCCCTCAGCCCGCTCTCCTTATCAAGTGTCCCGCTGCACACCCAACTGCGCGACGTCCTGCGCGCGCGCATTCTCGATGGCGAATACCCGCAAGACAGCCAGATGCCTTCCGAAAGCGAACTTGGCGCGCTGTTCAAAGTCAGTCGCATCACCGTGCGCCAGGCCTTGGGTGATCTGCAAAAGGAAGGGCTGATCTTCAAGATCCACGGCAAAGGCACCTTCGTTGCCAAACCGAAAACCTTCCAGAACGTCAGCAGCCTGCAAGGCCTTGCCGAGTCCATGACCGGTCGCGGCTACGAGGTGATCAACCGCCTGCGCAGCTTCAAATTCATCCCGGCCGACAAGCGCGTCGCCGAGCGTTTGCAGGTTGCCGAAGGCGAAACCGTGGCGCAGATCAAACGCGTGCGGCTGATCAACCGCGAGCCAATCTCGCTGGAAATCACCTACCTGCCCAAAGCCGTCGGCGAGCGGCTGGAGAAGGCTGATCTGGTTACTCGCGACATCTTCCTGATCCTCGAAAACGACTGCGGCATTGCCCTCGGTCACGCCGATCTGGCCATTGATGCGGTGCTGGCTGACAGCGACCTGACCCAAGCGCTGAACGTCGAAGCCGGCTCGCCGATCATGCGCATCGAGCGTTTGACCCACGACGCCAACGGCCAGCCGCTGGACTTTGAACACCTTTACTACCGTGGCGATGCGTTCCAGTACCGCCTGCGGATCGACCGGCAAAAAGGGGAGCAGGCATGACACGCAGCACGCTTGAGCAGGAATACGACATTGTTGTTATCGGCGGCGGCACTGCCGGCCCGATGGCGGCGATCAAGGCCAAAGAGAAAAACCGTGATCTGCGCGTGCTGCTGGTCGACAAGGCTAACGTCAAGCGCAGCGGCGCGATCAGCATGGGCATGGACGGCCTCAACAACGCGATCATCCCGGGCCACTCGACGCCCGAGCAGTACACCAAGGAAATCACTATCGCCAACGACGGCATCGTCAATCAGGCAGCGGTGTACGCCTACGCGACACACAGCTTCGAAACCCTTTCACAACTCGACCGCTGGGGCGTGAAGTTCGAGAAGGACGAGACCGGCGATTACGCGGTCAAGAAAGTCCACCACATGGGCGCTTATGTGCTGCCGATGCCGGAAGGGCACGACATCAAGAAAGTCCTTTATCGCCAGTTGAAACGAGCGCGCGTCAGCATCACCAATCGTCTGGTCTGCACGCGTTTGCTGACCGACGAGGAGGGCGCAGTCAACGGTGTGATGGGCTTCGATTGCCGTACGGCCGACTTCCATGTGATCAAGGCCAAAGCGGTGATTCTCGCGTGTGGTGCGGCCGGGCGCCTCGGTTTGCCGGCGTCGGGCTACCTGATGGGCACCTATGAAAACCCGACCAATGCCGGCGACGGCTACGCGATGGCGTATCACGCCGGGGCCGAACTGGCGAACCTCGAATGCTTCCAGATCAACCCGCTGATCAAGGACTACAACGGCCCGGCGTGCGCCTATGTCACCGGCCCGTTGGGCGGCTACACCGCCAACAACAAGGGCGAACGCTTCATCGAGTGTGACTACTGGAGCGGCCAGATGATGTGGGAGTTTCATCAGGAACTGGAAAGCGGCAACGGCCCGGTGTTCCTCAAACTCGACCATCTGGCCGAGGAAACCATCCAGAACATCGAAGAGATTCTGCACAGCAACGAGCGTCCGAGCCGTGGCCAGTTTCACGCCAATCGCGGCACGGATTACCGCACGCAAATGGTCGAGATGCACATTTCCGAGATCGGCTTTTGCAGTGGTCACTCGGCGTCCGGCGTGTGGGTCAACGAGCGTGCCGAGACCTCTGTGAAAGGCTTGTACTGCGCCGGTGACATGGCCGCCGTGCCGCACAACTACATGCTTGGCGCGTTTACCTACGGCTGGTTCGCCGGGCACAACGCGGCGGAGTTTGTTGCCGGGCGCGAGTTCTCCGCGCTGGATGCCGGGCAGATCGAGAAAGAAAAGGCCCGGGTCTATGCACCGCTGGATCGTGAACACGGTCTGCCGCCGGCGCAGGTCGAGTACAAGCTGCGGCGCTTGGTCAACGACTACCTGCAACCGCCGAAAGTGACCAAGAAAATGCAGATCGGTTTGCAACGCTTCAGCGACATCGAACGCGACCTCGATCAGATGAAAGCCAACAACGCCCACGAACTGATGCGCGCGATGGAAACCAGCGTGATCCGCGACTGCGCCGAAATGGCCGCGCGTGCCTCGCTGTTTCGCGCGGAAAGCCGCTGGGGGCTTTACCACTACCGCGTCGACCACCCGCAGCGCAATGACGCTGAATGGTTTTGCCATTGCCATCTGAAGAAGGGCGACGACGGCCAGATGACCAGTTTCAAGAAAGCCGTCGAGCCTTACATCATCCCGCTCGATGCCGAAGAAATGCAGGCCTACGACCGCTTGCGGGTTGGCGCCTTCGCCGCGTGATGCCTCACTGAACAGAGAGTCCGAACCATGGCCTATCAAGCCCGGGAAATCTTCTTCCGCTCCAACGCCCCCGTCACCGTGGACGAGGACAAATGCATCGCTGAAAAGGGTTGCACCGTGTGTGTCGATGTTTGCCCGATGGATTTACTGGCGATCAATCCGGCCACGCAAAAGGCCTACATGGCCTTCGATGAATGCTGGTACTGCATGCCGTGCGAGAAGGATTGCCCGACGGGTGCGGTGAAAGTCGACATCCCCTATTTATTGCGTTGACTGACAGGGCCTCATCGCTGGCAAGCCAGCTCCCACAGGGATTTGCAGTGGGACATGATTTTTGGAAACACCCTGGAAACCTGTGAGAGCTGGCTTGAACGGGTGGAGATTGCCCGGGTGCTGGTCAATCGTCCACGGCTGCTGATGGATGAGCCGTTCGGTGCGCGGGATGCGCTGACCCGGCTGAACAGGCAGGAACTGTTGCTGGACATCTGGACGCGCATTCGCACCACCGTGGTGTTCGTCACCCACGACATCGACGAGGTGCTGTTTCTTGCTGATCGCCTGCTGGTGATGAGCGCGCGGCCGGAGCGAATTATCGAAGATCTGCGCCATGACAACGACCGACCGCTGCCGCGCCTCAATCCGCTCGGCCTGCCTCCCGAAAACCCTTTGCCGCGATTTGCCCTATGACCTCTATTTTTGCTGTGACCGATAACCAAGACATTCTCGACCTGAAACCGCGCCTGACGGCCGAAGACGCCGGCGTGCGGCGCATTGCGCTGATTGATCTGGCGGATCTCGAAGAACCGGACGGCCTGGTGTGGTTGGTCGATCGCCTCGGGTCAGATACCTCTGAAGAAGTCCGTGTTGAAGCTGCACGTCTGCTTGAGGCCTGGGAAGATGAGGCCGTTGTACAAGCTTTGTGTGAAGCGCTGACCGATCCGTCGCCCGCCGTGCAATCCGCCGCCGCGCAAAGCCTGAGCCTGCTCAAGACCGAAGCGGCGGGGCGGGTGATCCTGCCATGGGCCGTGCACGCCGACGTCGCCGTGCGCATCGCCGCGTTCCGCGCCTTGCGTGAACTGCGCTTCGCCGATGCTGCACCGGCTGCTGTCGCGGCGTTGAACGATGCCAACGCCAGTGTGCGGCGCGAAGCGGTCGGTGTGCTCGGTTGGCTCAAACAACTTAATGCTTTGCCAGCCTTGGCACGGTTGGCCAGCGACGACCCCAATACCGACGTGCGCCGCGCCGCCACCGGCGCCTTGGGCCTGGCATCCAGCGCCGAAGTCCTGCCCGCCCTGCGGCAGGCCTTGCAGGACGACGCCTGGCAAGTGCGTGAAGAAGCCGCAACAACCTTGGGCAAAGTCGGCCACATCGACGCCGGTCCGGCATTGGTCGAGGCCCTGAGCGATGACTACTGGCAAGTGCGTCTGCGCGCCACCCGCAGTCTCGGCCGCCTGCATTTCGCCCCGGCGCTGGATGCCCTGATCGACACCCTCGGCCACCGCATCAGTAACCTGCGCAAGGAAGCGGCTTTGGCCTTGGGCGAGTTGAATGATCGCGGTGCAGTGGCAGCGTTGCAGGCCGTGCAGGACGACGGCGACCCGGAAGTACGCAAAGCCGTGCGCATCGCCCTGAGTCAGTTGCAATGAACCCGCTGTCGGTCGGCAATTCGCAGAGTGAGCAGACCCTGCGACTAAGCTGGCCTGACGGCAGCGAATCGCTGCTCGATCATGCCGAACTGCGCCGCCAATGCCCCTGCTCGCAATGCCGCGCGTTTCGTCTGCGTGGGTCTGCGCCCCAGGTCGATGATCGCGTGCGCCTCATCGAAATCAACCCCCAAGGCTATGGCGTGCAACTGGTGTTCAGCGATGGCCACCAACGCGGGATCTACCCCTGGCAATATCTCGCACAGCTCACTTCCTGAACCCACCAAGAGTCCAATGTAGGAGTGAGCCTGGTCGCGATGGCGGTGTGACATTCAGCAATGCTGTTGGCTGATCCACCGCCATCGCGACCAGGCTCACTCCTCCAGAGGAAGGACTTTGTTGTTATGGGGTGGCGGTGTTGTCGGTGGTGGGCTTGGGCCGACCTGCGGTGCTTGTCAGGAAAATCCTACAGGAGTACAAATGTACTCCATGACGAACCTGACTCCCCGCCGTACCGCCATCCTGACCTTTATCCGCGAACGTATCGCCGAGCACGGTCAGCCCCCAAGCCTCGCTGAAATCAGCGAGGCTTTTGGTTTTGCCTCGCGCAGCGTGGCGCGCAAGCATGTGCTGGCGCTCACCGAAGCCGGTTTTATCGAGGTCAACCCGCATCAGGCCCGGGGCATTCGCTTGCTCGGGCAACCGGCACGTGCGGAGTTGCTGGAGATCCCTGTACTCGGTCGGGTGGCCGCCGGTGCGCCGATTGGCGCCGATGCCGACATTCATAACCGCCTGATGCTCGACCCGGCGCTGTTCTCCCGCACGCCTGATTACATGCTGCGGGTGCAAGGCGACTCGATGATCGAGGACGGCATTCTCGATGGTGATCTGGTCGGTGTGCGGCGCAATCCCGAGGCGCTCAACGGCCAGATCGTCGTGGCGCGGCTCGACGGCGAAGTCACCATCAAGCGTTTCGAGCGCGTCGGCGATGTGGTGCGGCTGTTACCGCGCAACCCGGCGTATCAGCCGATTGTCGTGCGTGACGATCAGGATCTGGCCATCGAAGGGGTGTTCTGCGGTCTGGTGAGGCAAGGCTGATGGGCGCCGTCGTTGCGTTGGATGCCCTGTTCAATGGCGGCCAGGTCTGGAAGGGCCGGCCTGCGCCTCCGGCCGCCAGCCCACAACCGACCGGGCATGCCGCGCTGGACGCCGCATTGCCCAGCGGTGGCTGGCCGGAAGCGGCATTGAGCGAAATCCTCCTGGCCGGCCCCGGTGTCGGTGAGCTGCAACTGGTGTGGCCGACGCTGGCGCGGTTGTCGGCGGCGGGCGAGCGCATCGTGCTGGTAGCGCCACCTTTCGTGCCGTATCCGCAGGCGTGGGAGAACGCCGGGGTCGACCTGCGTCAGTTGTCGGTGATTCAGGCCAGTGAACGCGACGCCTTGTGGGCGGCGGAACAATGCCTGCGTTCGGGCAGTTGCGGCGCCGTGCTGTGCTGGCCGCACAAGGCTGATGACCGCGCGTTGCGGCGTTTGCAGGTGGCGGCGGAAACCGGCCAGACCCTGGCCTTTGCGTGGCGACCATTGAGCGAAGCGATCAACCCGTCGCCGGCGGCGCTGCGCATCGCCATCGACGCCAAACCGGCCCAGTTGCGTGTACTCAAGTGCCGTGGCGGACTGGCGCGCACGGCGCCGATTGCCTTTGCTGTGGGGCACTGAGGTCGTCATGCGCTGGGTCTGTATTCTGTTCCCGCAATTGGCCCTCGACGCCGTGTTGCGTCAGCGGCCCGATCCCGATGAACCGTTGGTGTTGCTCAGCGGCCCGGCCCAGCGCCGGGTGCTGCAAGCGGTCAATCCAGCGGCGCGCAAACTCGGCTTGCGCCCCGGCCAGTCAATGACCGCCGCGCAAGCCATTGGCAAAGGTTTTGCCACCGCCGATTACGAGGTGGCCGAGGTTGAGCACTGGCAGCAGTTTCTCGCCGCGTGGGCTTACCGTTTCAGTGCGCAGGTCAGCGCGCATTATCCGCGTACCGTGGTGTTCGAGATCGAATCGAGCCTGGGCCTGTTCGGTTCCTGGGCGCAGTTCGAAGCGCGGTTGCGCCAGGAACTGACCGATCTGGGTTTCCGTCATCGCATCGTCGCTGCGCCCAACCCGGTGGCGGCACGCATTTTGGCCAACGCCTATGACGGACTGGTGGTGCCGGACGGCGAAGCCTTGCAGCATCATCTAGGGCAATTGCCCATCGACCGGGTCGGCCTGGAACCGGGCGTGGCCACGGCGTTGTCGCGCATGGGCCTGCGTAACCTCAGTCAGGTGCAGAGCCTGCCGCGTCAGGCACTGGCCCGACGCTTCGAAGCGCCGATGCTCAAACATCTCGACACCTTGTTCGGCGCGCGGCCGCTGGCGCTGGCGTTCTACCTGCCGCCGGATCGTTTCGATGTGCGCATCGAACTCAATTTCGACGTGCAATCCCATCAAGCGCTGCTGTTCCCTTTACGGCGTTTGACTGGCGATCTGTCGGCGTTTCTGTGTGGGCGCGACAGCGGCGTGCAGCGTTTCGACCTGCATCTGGAACATGCCGGGTTGCCGGATACCTTGATCAAGGTCGGCCTGCTCAGCGCCGAACGCGACCCGGCGATGCTCTTCGAACTGGCCCGTGGACGGCTGGAACAGGTGCAGGTTGAGGCGCCAGTGCGCGGTTTCCGTCTGCGTGCCGAAGATTTGCCGAGTTTTGTGCCGCAGTTTCAGGAACTGTTCGATGACCGTCCGCAGCAGACCTTGCCGTGGGAGCAGTTGCGTGAACGCCTGCGCGCACGGCTGGGCGATGACGCCGTGCAAGGCCTGCGCTTTCAGGCCGATCATCGGCCCGAGTGCGCGTGGCAGAACGGTGTCGACAAACAACGTTGCGCCGGTTTGCCGAGTGTCCACCGCCCGGGCTGGTTGCTCGGTGAACCGCAGAGCGTGGCGCAAGGTTCGGCGCGGATCCTCATGGGCCCTGAGCGCATCGAATCCGGCTGGTGGGACGGCGACGATGTGCGCCGCGATTATTACCTGATCCAGAACCGCGCCGGGCAGCAGGGCTGGGCTTATCGGGCGGTGGGCGAGGGCGGTCCGTTGTGGCTGCAAGGCTGGTTCGCATGAGCGATGGCTATGCCGAATTGCATTGCCTGTCGAACTTCAGTTTCCAGCGCGGTGCATCCAGTGCGCTGGAACTGTTCCAGCGGGCGAAAACCCACGGTTATCAAGCCCTGGCGATCACCGATGAATGCACCCTGGCCGGGATTGTGCGTGCCTGGCAAGCGGCGAAATCCGTTGAGCTGCCGCTGATCATCGGCAGCGAGATTCGTATCGACAACGGCCCGAAACTGGTGCTGCTGGTGGAGAATCTTGAGGGTTACCAGGCACTCTGCGGCTTGATCACCCGCGCCCGGCGGCGTACGCAAAAGGGCCAGTATCAAGTGCTGCGCGAGGACTTCAACGAAGGACTGCCCGGCTTGCTGGTGTTGTGGGTGCCGGACTCGCTGAATGAAGTGGAGGAGGGCCGTTGGCTCAAGCAAACCTTCGGCGAACGGCTGTGGCTGGCGGTGCAGTTGCATCGCGGGCAGGACGATCATCAACGCTTGGCGAGGTTGTTGAGTCTGGCTGGCGAGCTGCACATTCCGCCTGTGGCCAGCGGCGATGTGCACATGCACGCCCGTGGCCGGCGCGCCTTGCAGGACACCATGACTGCGATCCGTCATCACGTCCCGGTGGCCGAAGCCGGATTGCGCCTGCACCCCAATGGCGAGCGGCATTTGCGCAGTCTCGACGTGTTGCGCGAGTTATATCCGCAAGCATTGCTGGAAGAATCGGTAAGCCTTGCCCGGCGCTGCACCTTCGATCTGGGCCAGTTGCGTTATCAATATCCCAAAGAGCTGGTGCCGGACGGGCACAGCGCCAGTTCCTGGTTGCGCCACCTGACCGAAGAAGGCATCGCCTGGCGCTGGCCGAAAGGGCCGCAGGCCAAAGTGCTCAAGCAGATCGACGATGAGCTCGCGTTGATCGCCGAACTCGGCTACGAAAGCTACTTCCTCACCGTACATGACGTGGTGCGCTTTGCCCGCGAGCAGCACATTCTCTGTCAGGGGCGGGGTTCGGCGGCCAACTCGGCAGTGTGTTTTGCCTTGGGCATCACCGAAATCGACCCGGATCGCACCACGCTGCTGTTCGAACGCTTCATGTCGAAAGAGCGTAACGAGCCGCCGGACATCGACGTTGATTTCGAGCACGAACGCCGCGAGGAAGTCCTGCAATACGTGTTCCGCCGTTACGGCCGCCATCGCGCGGCGCTGACAGCGGTGGTCAGCACTTATCACGCCGCCGGTGCGGTGCGCGATGTGGCCAAGGCGTTGGGCCTGCCGCCGGATCAAATCAACGCGCTAGCCGATTGCTGCGGCCATTGGAGCGATGAAACACCGCCAGTGGCACGCCTGCTTGAAGGCGGGTTCGACCCCGACAGCCCGGTGTTGCGTCGAGTGCTGAGCCTGACCGGGCAGCTGATCGGCTTCCCCCGGCACCTGTCGCAACACCCCGGTGGTTTCGTGATTTCCGAGCAACCGCTGGACAGTCTGGTGCCGGTGGAAAATGCCGCCATGGCCGACCGCACGATCATTCAGTGGGACAAGGACGACCTTGATGCGGTCGGGTTGCTTAAGGTCGACATCCTCGCGTTGGGCATGCTCAGCGCGATTCGCCGCTGTTTCGATCTGCTGCGCCGTCATCGCCATCTGGATCTGACACTGGCGACGATTCCGGCCGAAGACAAACCGACCTACGACATGATCAGCCGCGCCGACACCATCGGCGTGTTCCAGATCGAGTCCCGCGCACAGATGTCGATGCTGCCACGCCTGAGACCGGCGAAGTTCTACGATCTGGTGATCGAGGTGGCCATCGTCCGGCCGGGCCCGATTCAGGGCGGCATGGTCCATCCGTACCTGCGCCGGCGGAACAAGGAAGAGCCGGAAACCTATCCGTCACCGGAACTGGAAGTGGTGCTCAAACGCACCCTCGGCGTGCCGCTGTTTCAGGAGCAAGTGATGCAGATCGCCATCGTCGCCGCCGACTACAGCCCCGGCGAGGCCGATCAGTTGCGCCGCTCCATGGCCGCGTGGAAGCGTCACGGCGGGCTTGAGCCGCACAAGGAGCGACTCGCCGCCGGCATGAAGAAAAACGGCTACACGCCGGAGTTCGCCGCGCAGATTTTCGAGCAGATCAAAGGCTTCGGCAGTTACGGGTTTCCCGAGTCCCATGCCGCCAGTTTCGCCTTGCTGACCTACGCCAGTTGCTGGCTCAAGTGCCACGAACCGGCGGCGTTCGCCTGTGCGCTGATCAACAGTTGGCCGATGGGCTTCTACAGCCCCGACCAGATTCTCCAGGACGCGCGCCGGCATCAATTGCAGATCCGCCCGGTGGACGTGCGCGCCAGTGACTGGGATTGCAGCCTGGAACCGATCACCGGCGCACAACCGGCGATTCGCATGGGGCTGCGCATGATCAAGGGGTTTCGCGAGGACGATGCCCGACGCATTGAAGCGGCGCGGATGCGCGGGGCATTTGCCGATGTTGCCGATTTGGGTGAACGGGCCGCACTCGACAGTCGGGCGCAGGCGCTGTTGGCAGATTCCGGGGCGTTGCGCGGCCTGGCCGGTCACCGCCATCGGGCCCGTTGGGAGGTGGCCGGGGTGCAGAAACAGCTGGGTTTGTTTGCCGGGTTGCCGAGTCAGGAAGAGCCTGACGTGGTGCTACCCAAGCCCAGTGTCGGTGAAGATCTGCACGCCGATTACACGACGGTCGGCACCACCCTGGGGCCGCATCCGTTGGCGCTGTTGCGCGATGAACTGAAGGCGCGGCGTTGCCGCAGTTCACAAGAGTTGCTCGACATTGAGCATGGTCGCCCGGTCAGCATTGCCGGACTGGTGACAGGCCGGCAACGACCGGGTACTGCCAGCGGCGTGACGTTTGTCACCCTTGAGGACGAGTTTGGCAACGTCAACGTAGTGGTCTGGCGCGACCTGGCCGAGCGTCAGCGCCAGGTGCTGGTCGGCTCGCAACTGCTCAAGGTCGATGGCCGCTGGGAGCGCGAGGGCGATGTGCGCCACCTGATCGCCGGCCGCCTGAGCGACCTGAGTCCGCTACTCAACGGCATCCGCGTGCAGAGCCGCGATTTCCACTGATCAGCACACCCCCTGTAGGAGAGGAGTGAGCCTGCTCGCGATGGCAGTGTGTCAGACCATCAATGTTTGGCTGACGAATACCTGTCGCGACCAGGCTCCCTCCTACAGGAGACACTGCGAGATGAGCAGCCAATTTGCTGGCGTCAAAAAAGCCTGTCATCAATGATGGCACTTTGTCATAATGCCGCCCCTTTTCCGCTCCCCACCGCGTTGCTGTGCCGGGACACCCCCGTTTTTCAAGAAGGAAATACTCAGTGAGAATGATCTCCCGGATGCTGGTTTCAGGCGTTGCGATTGCCGTGCTCGGCACAATCGCCGGCACGCTCGCCGGTTGCGCGACCGAAAGCTCCCGCGCGCTGCCGGTGGCCAAGGTTGAAAGCGCCACGCAAGTCTGGACTGGCGTTCGCGTGCCGATGGCCGTGGGCAAGTTCGATAACCGCTCCAGCTATATGCGCGGGATCTTCTCCGACGGCGTCGACCGTCTTGGTGGTCAGGCCAAGACCATCCTGATCACGCACTTGCAGCAGACCAATCGTTTCTCCGTGCTGGATCGCGACAACATGGGCGAAATCCAGCAGGAAGCAGCGATCAAGGGCCAGGCCCAGCGCCTCAAAGGCGCTGATTACGTGGTTACCGGTGATGTCACCGAATTCGGTCGTAAAGAGACCGGCGACCACCAGTTGTTCGGCATTCTCGGTCGCGGCAAAACTCAAGTGGCTTACGCCAAAGTCAACCTGAACATCGTCAATATCAGCACTTCGGAAGTGGTGTATTCGACCCAGGGCGCCGGCGAATACGCCTTGTCCAATCGCGAAATCATCGGCTTCGGCGGCACCGCTGCATACGACTCCACCCTCAACGGCAAAGTCCTGGATCTGGCCATGCGCGAGGCGATCAGTCGTCTGGTTGATGGCATGAACGCCGGTGCCTGGAAACCGGGCAACTGATCGACGCCCATTGCAAGGAGCAACAACCCATGAATTTGACTCTGTCGCGGTCGCTGATGACCCTGACGCTGGCCGCCAGCGCCTTGCTGGCTGGTTGCGCCGGCCCGCAAACCCTGTACCAGTGGGAAGGCTACGAACCCCAGGTCTACGAATACTTCAAAAGCGAAACACCGAAAGAAGCCCAGGCTGAAGCACTGGAAGCCGACCTGCAGAAGATCCGTTCCACAGGTAAGGCCGTGCCGCCGGGTTACCACGCACACCTCGGTCTGCTGTACCTGAGCATGGGTAAGGACGATCAGATGGTGCAGCAGTTCCGTACCGAAAAGACCCTGTTTCCCGAGTCCGGCACGTACATGGATTTCCTGCTTAAAAACGCCAAGACCGGAGACGCCAAATGATGCCGCGTGCAGTGAAACTGCTGATGGGCGTGCTGGCGCTAACCCTTCTGGGTGGCTGCGTAAAACCCAAGACCGTGGATTACTCGGCGTACAAGCAAGCGCGTCCGAAGAGCATTCTGGTGCTGCCGCCGCTGAACACCTCGCCGGACGTCAAGGCCTCCTACAGCCTGTTGTCGCAAGTGACGTTTCCGCTGGCCGAGGCCGGTTACTACGTGCTGCCGATCGCGCTGGTTGACGAGACGTTCCGCCAGAACGGCCTGACCACGCCGGATGATATCCACCAGGCACCGCCCAACAAGCTGAAGGAAATCTTCGGCGCTGATGCGGCGCTGTACATCACCGTGACCGAGTACGGTACGCGTTACATGGTGATAAGCAGCGAAACCGCAGTGACCGCTACCGCCAGACTGGTCGATCTGAAGTCCGGCACCACGCTGTGGACCGGTTCGGCGCGGGCCTCGAGCGAAGAGGGTAACAACGGTAACGCGGGTGGCCTGGTGGGGATGCTGATTACCGCAGCGGTAAAGCAGATCATCAACAGTTCTACCGACGCCGGTTATCCGATTGCCGGTGTCGCCAGCAATCGTCTATTGTCGGCCGGACATCCGGCGGGCCTGCTGTACGGGCCACGTTCGCCTAAGTACGGCACGGACTGACAGCGAAGATCAAAAGATCGCAGCCTGCGGTCGCTTCTTGTAAATACATTTGCGAGAAGCGGCAACAGGCTGCGATTTTTTTTGCCCGGACACTTCTCGGCTTTCTTCGATATCGACTTGCAATCAAGACCCTGCATCTTGCGGCCGAAGGCGATATCCTGCGCGACAGTTCATGCGCCACGGCAACGTGGCCAGCACGGAAGGAGCTTTCGAGTGACCGAGAAGAAACCGGAAACCACCGTCGACCGCGTCTACCAAGGGGTTTACGAGGCGATCAGCAAGCGTTCGCTGCGCCCGGGGATGAAACTGGGCGAGGCTTCGCTGGCAGAGTTGTTTAATGTCAGCCGCACGTCGGTGCGCGCCGCGCTCAAGCATTTGGAGGCCGACGGACTGGTTACTACCGAGCCCAATAAAGGCGCATCGGTTTCGTTGCCCAGTAACGAAGAGATTCGCTCGCTGTTTGAAACCCGGCGCCTGATCGAGATCGGCATTGTCACCGAGCTATGCCGACGTAAAGACATCGCCGCCATGCAGGTCCTGCGTGAACACTTGCTGCTGGAAGATCAAGCCCATGAGGCCGGTGATCACGAGCGACTGATCTACCTGCTCGGCGAGTTCCACCTAAAGCTTGCCCGCAGCCTGAATAATCCGGTGCTGCTCGACTGGTTCCAGAAGCTGATTTCCCGCGCCTCGCTGTACATTGCCGCACTGGATGACGACAGCCACCAAGCCTGCCGCGACAATGAACACCTGCGCTTGATCGAGTACATCGAGGCCGGCAATCAGAGTGCCGCCATCGAACTGATCTGCGTGCACCTGAACGGTATCGAGAAGGCCATTCTTGACGTCGCCGCCAAAATGAAAACTGGCTACCATCCGCTCAAACATCTGATCGGCGTATAAACCTGAACGGCGTCTGAAATCGGCTATACATCTAATGAAACCAATACGCATCGGCGATGCTCGAAACAGACGGGCATCGCGTCCTTCAGGCGTCGCGGTTTATCGGGCAATCAGCACAGGATACCGAGTCAACCGATGCAGTTTTTATTCGATAGCCACGGTTGTGACGGCTGGAAAGGCGAAATGGCCGGGCGCATTTGTGCGTTCGACTGGAGCCAGACTGAACTGGGGCCGCTGGATGCATGGCCCACCAGCTTGCGCAGCGCCGTGCAAATGCTGCTCGCTTCGCCGTTGCCGATGGTCATGCTGTGGGGCCGCGCTGGCTACATGATCTACAACGACGGTTATTCCGAGTTCGCTGGTGGCCGGCATCCGTACCTGCTTGGTACACCGGTGGAACTGGGCTGGCCGGAAGTCGCCGAGTTCAACCGGCATGTGGTGGATACATGTCTGGCCGGTGGCACCTTGTCTTACCGCAACAAGGAACTGGTATTACTGCGCGATGGCGTGCCCGAAGACGTCTGGATGGATCTGTATTACAGCCCCGTGGCCGACGACACGGGCGCGCCTGCCGGTGTGATGGCGATGGTGGTGGAAACCACTGAACGGGTGGTTGCCGAGCACCTGCGTCAGGCCGCCGAAGATGCCTACCGCGCCGATAACGAACGGGTGCGTCTGGCATTGAATGCCGGCGCCTTGCTTGGCTCGTTTGTCTGGGATGTGAAAAGCGACACGATGTCGGCAGACGAACGTTTCGCCCGCACCTTCTCTTATCCACCCAACCAGGATTTGAGCAACCTGGCGCAAGACGTCGCTCGCTCGCGCATCCACCCCGATGACTTGCACTGGGTGCAGGAGCGGGTCGTCCATTCAATGCGGACCGGTGAGCCCTACAACGCCGAATACCGTGTAAAGCGCAGCGATGGCAGTTATCTGTGGGTGCTGGCCAGCGGTGCCTGCGAGTTCAACGAACAGGGCGAACCGTTTCGTTTTCCCGGCGTATTGATCGACATCCATGAGCGCAAGAACGCCGAAGAATCCCTGCTCAAGTTCACCCGTAACCTCGAACAACGGGTGACCAGTGAAGTGGGTGCGCGGCTGGCCGCCGAGGAGCAATTGCGTCAGTCGCAGAAGCTCGAAGCGATCGGCGGACTGACTGGCGGCGTGGCCCATGACTTCAATAACCTGCTGCAAGTGATCGCTGGCAACCTGCACTTGCTGGCACGCCATGAACCGGACAATGCCAACGTGCAACGGCGCGTCAGTGCCTCACTGGCGGCAGTCGAGCGCGGTGCCAAGCTGTCCTCGCAATTGCTTGCGTTTGCGCGGCGTCAGCCGCTATCACCGATAGTGTGCAATCCGCAGCAGATCTTCGACGGCGTGGGTGAGTTATTGCAACGGGCGTTGGGCGAAACCATTCAGATCGATATGCAGTTGCCGCAAGAAGCGTGGCACATCAACGTCGACCGCAATCAACTGGAAAACGCGATTCTCAACCTGGCGATCAACGCCCGGGACGCGATGCAGGGTGAGGGCACCATTGTCCTCAGCGCCCTCAACACCCGACTCGACAGTACGTTTTGCGTCGGTAAAGGTATCTGTGCCGGCGATTTCGTGCGGGTGGCGGTCAGCGATACCGGTCCCGGCATCCCGTCGCAGATGCTGGAGCAGGTGTTTGAACCATTCTTCACCACCAAGGCCGACGGCCAGGGCACCGGGCTGGGCCTGAGCATGGTGTTTGGTTTCGTCAAACAAAGTGGCGGGCACGTCGAGATTGACAGTACGGTCGGCGAGGGCACGCGGGTGCAGCTGTATTTCCCGCGCAGCCTGCGGCCGATCCGCGAAGAGTCACCGAGCATCGACAATCATCAGAGAGGTGGTCACGAGACGATTCTGGTGGTCGAGGACAACGACGCGGTGCGCACCTCGGCTGTCGAGTTGTTGCGCGAAGAAGGTTACCGGGTGTTGACCGCAGGTAACGGCGATGTGGCCATGCAGATGCTGCTGGAAGGCTTCGATGTCGATCTGATTTTCACCGACGTGGTCATGCCGGGGTTGATCAAGAGTTCCGATCTGGCCGCTTGGGCCAAGGTGCAGGCACCCCCGGTGGCGGTGCTGTTCACCTCGGGGCACACCCGCGACATCATTTCGCGCAATCACCAACTCAGCCCCGACACTCATTTGCTGGGCAAACCCTATGGCCCCGAAGCGCTATTGCAGATGATTCGTGCGGTGCTTAACGACTGAACTAAAACTCCCTCACCAAGGCAGGCTGATGACTTCCAAACGCACCTCCAAAGCACCCGCCGGTATGGTTCGGGTGCGCGGCGCCCGTGAGCACAATCTGAAGAACGTCGACGTCGACATCCCCCGCGATGCGCTGGTGGTGTTTACCGGCGTGTCCGGTTCGGGCAAGTCGTCGCTGGCGTTTTCCACCTTGTATGCCGAAGCCCAGCGCCGCTATTTCGAGTCAGTTGCGCCGTACGCGCGACGGCTGATCGATCAGGTGGGTGTGCCGGATGTCGATTCTATTGAAGGCTTGCCGCCCGCTGTGGCTCTGCAACAGCAGCGCGGTACGCCAAGCACACGCTCGTCGGTGGGCAGCGTGACCACGTTGTCGAGTCTGATCCGTATGCTTTATTCCCGCGCCGGCAGTTATCCGCCGGGTCAGGCGATGTTGTACGCCGAGGACTTTTCACCGAACACCCCGCAGGGCGCCTGCCCAGAGTGTCATGGGCTGGGCCGGGTATATGAAGTCACCGAAGCGCTGATGGTGCCGGATCCAGACCTGACCATCCGTCAACGGGCCGTCGCTTCCTGGCCGTTGGCCTGGCAGGGGCAGAACCTGCGCGACATCCTCGTGACCCTGGGCATCGATGTCGATATCCCCTGGCGCAAGCTGCCGAAAAAGCAACGCGACTGGATTCTCTTTACCGAAGAAACCCCGACCGTGCCGGTGTATGCCGGGCTGACGCCAGAAGAAACCCGCGTCGCCCTCAAGCGCAAAATGGAACCGAGTTATCAGGGCACGTTCACTGGCGCCCGTCGCTACATCCTGCACACGTTCACCCACTCGCAAAGTGCGCTGATGAAGAAGCGCGTTTCCCGGTTCATGCTTGGCAGTCCTTGTCCGCTGTGCGATGGCAAACGCCTGAAGCGCGAAGCGTTGTCCGTGACGTTTGCCGGTTACGACATCGGTGAACTGTCTCAGATGCCGTTGCTGCAAGTTGCCGAAGTATTGAGACCCGTGGCGGCGGCCAGTTATCTGGAACAGGCCGAGGAAACCGGCGATACCTTGAGTCACGCGCAGACCCGCGAGGCCCGTCAGCAGCGCGTTGCGCACGGCGCAAGCGGCCACGCCAGCGCACCGGATGTGCGTCATACGCCGAACCTGTCGCTGGAAAAGCGTCTGGCGGCGCAGCGCATTGCCGAAGACCTGCTGGAGCGGGTCAGTACGCTGACCGATCTGGGATTGGGGTATCTGGCACTGGAGCGCAGCACACCGACGTTGTCGTCCGGTGAGTTGCAGCGTTTGCGCCTGGCTACGCAATTGGGCTCGCAGTTATTCGGCGTGATCTACGTGCTCGACGAACCCTCCGCCGGTTTGCATCCAGCTGACGGCGAGGCGTTGTTCGAGGCTTTGCAGCGGTTGAAGGCTGACGGCAACACCCTGTTTGTGGTCGAGCATGATCTGGAAACCATGCGCCGCGCCGACTGGTTGATCGACGTTGGCCCGGCGGCGGGTGAGAAGGGTGGGCAGGTCCTGTACAGCGGCCCGCCAGCGGGTCTGGCCGACATCGAGCAATCGCAGACCCGCGCTTATCTGTTCGCTGAGCAGCAGCGTCCGACACGGGCGGCGCGCAAGCCATCGGGCTGGCTGAAACTCGATGGCATCAGCCGCAATAACCTGAGTAATCTCAGCGCCGAATTTCCTTTGGGCTGCTTCACCTCGGTGACCGGCGTATCCGGTTCCGGCAAGTCGAGTCTGGTCAGTCAGGCCTTACTGGAATTGGTCGGCGCGCAACTGGGGCGGCCGAGCGTTGATGCCGAACCTGAAGAACTCAGCCTTGAGGACGACGCGCCGCAGGTCAGCAGCGGTCAGGTCATCGCCGGACTGGAGTCGATCAAGCGCCTGGTGCAGGTCGATCAGAAGCCCATCGGCCGCACGCCACGTTCCAATCTGGCGACCTACACCGGTCTGTTCGACAACGTGCGCAAGCTGTTCGCCGCGACGCCCGAGGCGCAGGCGGCCGGTTATGACGCCGGGCAGTTTTCCTTCAACGTTGCCAAGGGCCGTTGTCCGACGTGCGAAGGAGAGGGTTTTGTCAGCGTCGAGTTGTTGTTCATGCCCAGCGTGTATGCGCCGTGCCCGACCTGTCATGGCGCGCGTTACAACCCGCAGACCCTGGCGATTCTCTGGGAAGGTTTGAGCATTGCCCAAGTGCTGCAATTGACGGTCGATGAAGCGGTGACGGTGTTTGCCGGACAGCCGGGTATTCGTCGTTCGCTGGAGGTGCTGCGTGATATCGGCCTCGGTTATCTGCGGCTGGGGCAACCGGCGACGGAACTGTCCGGCGGCGAGGCGCAGCGGATCAAACTGGCCACCGAACTGCAGCGCAACCAGCGCGGCGCGACCTTGTATGTGCTGGATGAACCGACCACCGGCCTGCATCCACGGGATGTCGATCGATTACTGGAACAGCTGGATACGCTGGTGACAGCGGGGCACACGGTGATCGTGGTCGAGCATGAAATGCGCGTGGTCGCCCAGAGTGACTGGGTGATCGACATCGGCCCGGGGGCAGGGGATCAGGGCGGCAAGATTGTTGTGGCGGGTACACCGCAGAAAGTCGCCGCGAGCAAAAAGAGCCGGACGGCGCCGTTTCTGGCCCGTGCCTTGAGCCGATAGTCGCGGCTGGCGAGTGCGATGTTTTGAACGTTGGCGCGGCGCCGGCTTCGAACTTTCAAGGCCCGACTGGTTTCAGTCGCGCTGGCTTTGAACAACGAGGTGCTTATGAACGAGCAACAGCAAAATCAGTCGGGGCAGCCGATCGATCGCAATGATCCGGCCATCGATCCGCAAGTGCCGGGGCAACCGGCGCCGACGCAACCTGCACAACGGCAGAGCGATACGGATCAGGCGCAAAGTGCTGATCCGGCGGTGGATCAGAAGAACCAGCACACCGACAACGACAACGAGTACAGCCCGGGTTTCGAGCCTGAGCCGGATCGGCCGCAGCCGGGGGAAGAGACGGATGCCGATATTGATACGGATGGGGGTTAGTCAGGGTTGAGAGGTTAAATGCCGCATGTGGATGCGGCATTTTTTTTCGGCTTGGATTGTGTAGTGCCAATTAGAACCATCCCCCTCACCCAATGGGGAGAGGGTGAGGGCCGGCCTTTTACTTGCTCGGATGCTTGGCTTGCAGTTCCTTCGCCGCTGCCAGATGTTTTTCCAGCGCCGGCAACATTTTCTGGGCAAAGGCTTTCAGCTCAGGCGCGCCTTTGACCTTGTCATCCGTCACGGTGTTGGCCTGCTTCTTGAACAACTCGATGGTGTCTTCGTGAGCCTTCACCTGATTGTTGGCGTAGGCCGCATCGAAGGACTCGTCGCGCATGTCGAGGATTTTCTCTTTGGCCTGCTTGACCAGCGTGGTGGTGTCCGGCACCTCGATGTCATGGGCCTTGGCAATCGTCGCCAGTTCATCATTGGCGTTGCCGTGGTCGGTAATCATCATAGTGGCGAACGCCTTGATGTCCGCTGATTGGCTTTTTTCCAGAGCGAGGCGGCTGGTCTCGATTTCGGCGATACCACCGGCAGCGGCGTTATCGACGAAGTTGTTGTCGGTGGCAGCGAAGGCGCTACTCATGCCAGTGCTCAAAGCGACAGCCAGTACCAGATGACGCAGCTTGAATCCGTCCATTTGTGTATCTCCACGCAGTTTGTTGTGAGCGTTATGCAGTGGAGGCAGGGCGATGGACAAAGGTTTTATCGCATTTGCGACAGGGCGACGAACGGCCACCGCTGGTCTGACAGGTGGTCGACAGAACGACTCAACCGAGGCCATTCTGGTAACTGGCCAGCGCAATCGGTCGCGTTGGCCTCCCGATCAACTGATGGAGGTGTTCCATGCCGGTTCCCCATGACCTGTTACAGGACTTGAAGATTGCAAAGGAAGAGATCCAGCACAAACGCTCCAACGATCCGTTACTGGATTCATTGATCAACAAGTATGCCGAAGCTGATGCCGAAGTGGTCAAGGCCGAAACCGCCCAGTCGGATGCGCCCAGTGACGACGCACTGAAGAAACTCAAAGAGAAGCGCTTGCAGGTCAAAGACAAGATCGTCCAGCAATTACAGGCGAAAGCCTGACCCCTGATTAACCTGCCGACCTACGGTTGCAGATTGACTGGAACGACGGCCACGCCCGGCACCTCGAATGTTCAGAGTCTTCCATCAGCGACTCTTTGCGAGGTGCCTTATGAACGATCCCAAATTCCCCAGTGAAGAACAGGGCGCATTCGACCCGGTTCCGACCCATCCTGAGCCGAACAGCCCGGCGCATACCACCTCGTTTCCAGAAGAGCCGGTAGAGGAACTGCCGGAGGATGAAGACCCCGACAAGTTCGATAAATCCTCTAACTGACAGACCGCCATCGCTGGCAAGCCAGTTCCCACAAGTAACAGGTCGTCCGCAATAACTTCGAACAACGAATATTGCTGTGGGATCTGGCCTGCCAGCGGTGGCGTCAGTCAATCCAGCCCAGATTCAGCAGGCTTACTTCAGGGCTTCAGTCAGTGGCAACCTTGCCATATGCGTTGCCTTGAGCGATCCGAAATACAACCAGTCCCCGTACTCGCGCACCGTGGTGATCGGCGAATAATTGCCGCTGCTGGCATCCTGCAAATTGGCAATCACCTTGCCCTCAAGATCCAGCCCCAGCACAAATCCGCGCTTTTCCACCGGTTTGGGGAGTACGGTCAGCGCCCGCACGATCATCTTGCGTACGAACGGATATCCGGCGGTGCCATCCAGTAACGCATTGCGCGGTGCATAGAGGGCCACCCAAAAGCGGTCGCTGCCATTGAACGCCAGGTTGTCCGGCAGCCCCGGCAAATTGTCGATGAACACGTCGTGGGTGCCAGCCTTCGGCCCGGTCAGCCAGAAGCGGCTGATGCGGTAGGCGCCGGTCTCGTTGACCAGCACGTAGGCGTCATCCGGGCCGAGGGTTACACCATTGGCGAACTCCAGCTTGTCCAGCAGCACGCTGGTTTTGCCAGTCTGGAAGTCATAGCGCAGCAGACGGCCGTCGCCGCCGTGCTCGATGATTGCCTCGCCGTCATGGCCGTAACCCCAACGACTCGAGGCATCGCTGAAATAGGCGTAATGCCCGGACTTGTCGATCGCCACGTCGTCGGTGAAACCGAACGGCAGGTCGTTGGCAGCGGTGGTCAAGGGAATCAACTGGCCTTGAGCATCCAGAGAGAGCAAGCCTTTGACCCCGTCGGCGATTACCAGCAACCCGTTGGGATGCCGCGCCAGCCCCAAGGGACGCCCGCCGGTATCGGCCAGCACTTTGCGCGTCTTGCCGTCGAGGCTTGTGCGGATCAGGCGCCCGTCATGCAGCCCGGTGATCAGGAAATCGCTCTCCAGCAGCAGCGCCTCCGGGCCTTCAATGTCACTCGGTCCGACCTGTTCGCTCGCCTTGAGACGCTGGTTGTCGGCATAGACGCCTTCGCTGAGGGAGGGCGCCGACGCCGGTTTCCACGCGACCGGTTCAACCCGGGTGGGCATCAGCAGCAGAAACGCGATGACGACCACAATCAGCAGCAACAACGCCCGCCGCCACCTCATGCGCTGGCCCTCATGGACGCCAGGTGCTGCGCCGCTCTGTCGCGCAACGCGAGCATCGACGCCGCAGACTCCCGCTCGATGCGGCGTTTGAGCAGCAACTGATTGGCAATGCGCATGCCCAAACCGTCGAAGCGATAATCAAGCGTGCGCACAAACCGTGTGCCGTTGCCTTCAGCCGCGCACTCGTAGGTCAACAGCAACGACAAGCCGGTATCGCCTTGCGCTCGCGCGCACCAGCGTCGACCGGGCAGGTACTCGGTGACTTCCCAACTGAGGTGACCTGCACGTCCGCCGGCATGAATATCCTCTTCAAATCTTGAGCCGGCGTGCAACGGGCCTTGCGCGCCGTCGATCTTTAATGAAGAAGGATGCCACTCGGGCCAGCGGTTGACGCTGGCGGCATAGGCGAGCACGGCAATCGGGTCGCCGGCGATATCGATCGTGTGCTGCATGCGTGTCATGGGCATTCTCGAAGAGCTTGAAGGGGCGGTTTCCGGCTCCCAGTACAGGGTGCCGAACAGGTAGTCCATCAGTGGCAGGACGATATTGAAATTGCGCGCCTGCATGCACTCGCGACGGTGATGCAGTTCGTGCAAGCGGCGCATCTGGCGAATCCACGGCAGGCGCGTCAGCGGATTGTCTGGCGGCAGGTGTTCAGCGGCGTGAAACACCTCGTAGGCCAGATAACCCAGGACCATGCAACCGCCAAATAATCCGGCAACATTGATGTTGACCTGCGCGAAAAGCCACCACAACGGCAGAGTGATGACCAGCGTGTGAATCACGATCAACCACGCCGGGAACAGAATCACTCGCCAATCCCGGGCGCTGTCGTAGGTCATGTGGCCTGGGGTGAAGAAACTGTGATGATCGCCCGCATGCCGGGCGTAGAACATTTTTGCGAAAGCTTTTTTATGGTGGCCGAGATGGCGATGGACCATGTACACGCCTAAGTTGAACAACAACAGCGTCAGCGGCACGGTCAGCCATTCCAGCCAAGCGACCTGTTGCACGGTGCTCCAGAACGCACCGATGGCCAGTACACCGAACAGCAGCACGAAGACGCCGTGCAGCCACGGGTTGTAAAACGGATGGATCGCCGCGCGATAGCGGCTGCGAAATGCCTCGGTGGTCTGCCTCACTGCGTTCACCTGTGGGTATTGTTGTTATACCCGGCAGATTAGCCGATCCCGCCGTTTGTGCAGCCCAGACCTTGAGGCCACATACGCCATGCTGCGCGGCAAATCGGTAGCGTCAGCTCAACGGATTCCAGCGTTGTGACCAGTCGTCATCGGTGCGGATCACTTCGCGCAGCAGATTGAAGGCTTGCTGCAGCGTCGCCGAGTCGCGATCGCGCGAGTACACCAGATAGGTCGGATAGCCGAATTCAGGGGCTTTGGTCACCGGTTCCAGCGCGCCGCTTTCCAGATAGGTGCGTACTACGCGCGTACGAAAGTAACCGCTACCGCCATTTTCGAGGATGTATTGCAGGGCCAGCGGGCCGAGATTGAAGCTCAGCGCGGCTTTGGCTTTTTCCGGCAGAGCGGCATCATGCTGACGGCGGAAGTCCGGCCCCCAGTCGATGTAAACGTACGGATCGGGCCTGTCCGGCGCACGCACCAGAATCAGTTTTTCTTCCAGCACCTGCTCCACCTGCAATCCCGGCCAGTATTCCGGTTGGTAGACCAGCGCGGCGTCGAGCACGCCGAGTTCGAGTTGGCGCAGCAGGTTTTCGCCATCGCGGATTTCCATACGCAGGGCGTGCCCGGGAATTTTCTCGCGCAGTTGGGCCGCCCAACTGAGCATCAGCGGGTTGCAGAGGCTGACTTCACCGCCGATGTGCAACACGTTGTGATAGCCCTCGGGCAGCGGCAAGTCACGGCGGGCGGCTTCCCAGGTCTGCACCAGTTGATTGGCGTAGACCACGAACGCTTCGCCATTGGGCGTCAATTTCGCCCCGGCGCGATTGCGCACAAACAAGGTACTGCCCAACTGACTTTCGAGCTTTTGTACCCGGGCGGTGATCGCCGTTTGCGTGACGAACAACTTCTGCGCAGCGGCAGCGAGACTGCCGTGGCGGACGATTTCGAGGAAGGTGCGGGCGAGGTCGATGTCCATGGGCGGGCCGGTATTTGAGGTGGCGGGCATTGTAAGTGCCCACTGGTTACCGCGTCATCGTTCATCGCTGGCCAGCCAGCTCCCACAGGTTTCTGTGTCAGACACTATACCTTTACCTTGCCCAGAACCTTGTAGGAGCTGTCGAGTGAAACGAGGTTGCGATCTTTGGATTGGCAAGATCAAAAGATCGCAGCGTTCCGCAGTTCCTACATAGAGCCGACCAGCTCGACCTTATGTCTGCGCGCCCAATCTGCGATCAGCCGTGCCGGCGTGCCACAGGCCTTGCGCTTGAGCACAAAATTACGGCACCTCTCGGCAAACCCGTTGCGGTTGTAAAGCATATCTTCCTGCATTTCCTGCAGTTCGCCTTCGCGGCATTGCCGGATCAGCGCTTGATCAATCCGTAACTTGCGTTCACGCACAGGGGCGTAAGTCGGATCGCTCAAAACGCTGTTGGCCCGTTGCAGCAACCACAACGAAAACTCATCAGGGCAACGCGGGCCGATTTCCTGAACCATGCCCAGTTGCAGCGCCTGGCTGGCACTCACCGGCAGACACGCTTGAGTCAATTGCTCGGCCATTGCCGGACCGACGGCGCGGGGCAGGCTGTACGTCCAGTATTCCGAGCCATACAGGCCCATGCTTTTGTAATGCGGGTTGAGCACGATATCCGCCCGGGCAAACACGATATCGGCAGCCAGAGCGAGCATCACACCACCGGCGCCGGCGCTGCCCGTCACCCCGCTGACCACCAGTTGCCGCGCACTCAGCAACTCTTCACAGACGTCATCAATCGCCCGAATATTCGCCCAGGCTTCAGCGCCTGGATCCTGCGCGGCCTGAATCACATTCAAATGCACACCGTTGGAAAAGCTCCCGCGCCCGCCCTTGATCAACAACACCTGAGTGTCGCGGGACTTGGCCCAGCGCAGGGCTTCAACCATGCGCCGGCATTGTTCGGTGCTCATGGCGCCGTTGTAGAACTCAAAGGTCAGTTCGCCGACATGCCCGGATTCGCGGTAGCGAATCGGTTGATACGCCTCGTCGCTGAACGGCTGACTGGCAATCGACCAGTCCAGCGTCGGCACATCGACCAAATGCGCGGCCAGCACGTGCCGCGCCGGTTGCTTGAAGGTCTCTTCGCCGGGCTGCGGTTTGCGCCGCAGCGAGCCGATCCACACACTCTGGTCACCGGCCGCGACCAGTACCGCATCGTCATGCACCGCGAGAATCTCACCGGGCATGCCGGTGCGCGAATCCAGATGCGCGTCGTACACGTAATACTGCCCGCCAGCCAGGCTTGCCAGCACGCCGGGCTGGCCGTCCGCCGCATCGATGCAGCGCTTGATGAAGCGTGCGCAGTCGTGCCAGCTGAAGCTGCGATCAACCTGCTTCATGTTCGGCTGCAAACGCCCGCGCACTGTCGGATCGGTGTAGTCCAGCACCACTGGCACGAAGCCTTCAACGAATTTTTCCACCACTTCGCGAATGCAGCGAATGGCCGCATCACTGACCCGACCGTTGTACAACTCGGATTTGCGCAATCCGGGCGGCAGATTGAATTCGCAGGTCGCCCAGACTGGCCCGGCGTCCATTTCCTCGACCGCTTGCAGCGCCGTCACGCCCCAGCCTGTCAGCTCGTTGGTAATCGCCCAGTCCAGCGCACTGGCGCCACGATCGCCAACGATGCCGGGATGGATGATCACCACCGGACGTTCAGTATTGCTCCACAGCGCTTGCGGGACGCGGTCCTTGAGGAACGGGCAGATCAACAGATCGGCGCCACTGTGTTCGATCTGCTCGCACACCGAAGCCTCGTCGGTAAACACCACGACACTGGGCGAATGACCCGCTTCACGCAGTTCCAGCCAGGCACGTTGGGTCAGGCCGTTAAACGCCGACGACAGCAGAATGATGTTGAGTGGTCGCATGAAAGTTCTTCCTTGAATGGGATCAGCCGCAGGCTCCCGGTGAGCCTTCCCTGGCCTTTGATGGAGCCGGAAGATTAATCAGTGACCGCTCGCACACCAGTGATCGAGGTCAATGTTGTGTCAGCCAATTTTTCCTGGCGCTCAAACGCAAAATCCCGCCACAAGGGCGGGATTTGTTTGAAGCTGAACTGCAGTCTTACGAAGGGAACAGCTCGGACAGTTTCATGGCCAGCATCATGTCGCCTTCAGCGCGCAGTTTGCCGCCCATGAAAGCTTGCATGCCGTCGGTGGAACCGTCGACGATGCCTTCCAGGGTTTCGCCGTCCATCACCAGAGTGACCTGAGCGTCCGGGTTTTCGCCTTCTTTCAGCTCGCAGGTGCTGTCTTTGACGATCAGCGAGAAGTTTTTGGTGTCGTCGATGCGGAAACCGAAGACCAGATCCAGACCGGCAGCAGCGGCTGGGTTGAACTTGGCTTTCATTGCTTGTACGGCATCAGCTACGGAGGTCATGGTTCGATCCTTTCTTGGGTAATAAGAGCTGGTTGATTACAGCAAGGTTCACAGTAATCCGGACTCAGCGAAAAGTGATGAGTTCCGGGGCCTTCAGCAGTTGCAGATGGGCATGACTGTTGAAGGAGGCCAAAGCCACCTCGCGACCGCGGAACTTCAGCTGGTTGAGCGAGGTGTTGACGATTTGCCAGTTCAGTTCAAAGGCCTGTTTGGCAGGCATTTGCGTAATGAGGTGGAGCAGGGCAGTGATGGTGCCCCCGGACGTGAACACGGCGATTTTCTGGTTTTTCTCTGCTTGTTCGAGAATCCGGTGCAATCCGGCCTGGACCCTCTCGACAAAACCCAGCCAGCTTTCCAGCCCCGGGGTGTCGTAAGTGCCAGCCAGCCAGCGCTCGATGATCAGGGCGAAAATGCGCTGGAATTCACTGCGGTTTTGCGCGGCGTTGCGCAGGATGTCGAGGGCTTCCGGCTCGTCCGGGAGCATCGCCGGGAGCAGGGCGCGGATCACCGCGTCGGCATCGAATTCGTTGAACGCGGAATCGGTTTCCAGGGTGGGCACCGACAGGCCTTTTGCGGTGAATTGCTCCAGCGCGCTGGTAGCCGTGTGCTGCTGGCGGCGCAGGTCACCGCAGAGGCAGCGATCGAAGCTGATCCCCAGTTCGGCGAGGTGTTGACCGAGGATTTCTGCCTGGCGCACACCGGTCGGCGACAGGACGTCATAGTCGTCTGCACCAAAGGAGGCCTGGCCATGTCGAATCAAGTAGATGCTGCCCACGTCCGCGTCATCCCGGTACGTTGAAGGTTTGGCGAGGTTATGAGGATGATGGAGAGCTGTCAATGAAAAAACATACGCTTGTTTGAAATGCCCGTTACAGGCGTGTTGCCAGAGGTTTCACGGCTGGCCGACGAGCCAGCGCATGGGTATGCTGGAGCCATCCCGCGTGTGTGTTACATCCACGCATCGTTTTAAGGAGTCTCTGTGGAGTTTTTCACCGAATACGCCAGCTTCCTGGCCAAGACCGTCACTCTGGTAATCGCCATTCTGGTGGTGCTCGCCAGTTTTGCCGCATTGCGCAGCAAGGGCCGGCGCAAGTCGGCGGGCCAGTTGCAGGTCAGCAAGCTCAATGATTTCTATAAAGGCCTGCGTGAGCGCCTGGAGCAAACCCTGCTCGACAAGGATCAGCTCAAAGCCCTGCGCAAGAGCGAGGCCAAGACCGAAAAAAGCGAGAAGAAACAGAAGAAAAAGCCTGAGGTTAAACCACGGGTGTTTGTGCTGGATTTCGACGGCGACATCAAAGCCTCGGCCACCGAGAGTCTGCGTCATGAGATCACTGCGCTGCTGACCCTCGCCACATCAAAGGACGAAGTCGTCCTGCGTCTGGAGAGCGGCGGAGGCATGGTGCACAGCTACGGTTTGGCATCGTCGCAACTGGCGCGAATCCGCGAAGCCGGCGTGCCGCTGACGGTGTGCATCGACAAGGTCGCAGCCAGCGGCGGCTACATGATGGCGTGCATCGGCGAAAAGATTATCAGCGCGCCGTTCGCGATTCTTGGCTCGATTGGCGTGGTCGCGCAATTGCCCAACGTCAACCGCTTGCTGAAGAAGCACGACATTGACTTTGAAGTGCTCACCGCCGGTGAGTACAAGCGCACCTTGACCGTGTTTGGCGAAAACACCGAAAAGGGCCGCGAGAAGTTTCAGGAAGACCTGGACATCACCCACCAACTGTTCAAGAACTTTGTTGCCCGCTACCGCCCGCAACTGGCCATCGATGACGTGGCAACCGGCGAAGTCTGGCTCGGTGTTGCGGCGCTGGACAAACAACTGGTCGATGAACTCAAGACCAGTGACGAATACCTCGCGCAAAAAGCCAAAACGACGGAGGTTTATCACCTGCATTACGCCGAACGCAAAAGCCTGCAGGAACGCATTGGCATGGCCGCCAGCGGGTCGGTGGATCGCGTGCTGTTGAGCTGGTGGAGCCGTTTGACCCAGCAGCGCTTCTGGTAAGTCAGTCAGGCATAAAAAAACGCCGGTCAATGACCGGCGTTTTTTGTCCGCAGTAAACCAACTGGCTTAGCGGCGACGGAACAGCGGCAGCGGTTCGTCGGTGGCAGCCTGGTAGGTCACCGAGAAGTCCTTGAGACCTTCCAGGGCTTCGTATGGGTCTTTGTCCGCACGTACCGCAAAGGCGTCGAAGCCGCAGCGGTGCATGTAGAACAACTGGTCGCGCAGCACATCGCCAATCGCTCGCAGTTCACCTTTGAAACCGTAACGGTCACGCAGCAGACGTGCGTTGGAGTAGTTGCGGCCGTCGGTGAACGCCGGGAAATTCAGCGCAATGACCTGGAACTCGGCGACGTCGTCACCGATTTCCTCGGCTTCTTCGTCGGCGTCCAGCCATACACCCAGGCCACCGTCGCGGGCCTTGAGCATACGGCTGTGTTCGCGCCACAGTTGCAGCGGCACGATCAGGTCGTCGCAGTTGCTGATCTCGTCGATGTTGAAATCCTTCGGCAGCAGGTGCCAGGTTTCGTCGACGACTTCGTTGTTCTTAATGATTCGCTGCATAGACGCGTTCCTTGAAGAGGTCGATGCCAATACGCTGATAGGTGTCGATGAAGCGTTCGTCTTCGGTACGTTGTTCCACGTACACGTCGATCAGCTTCGAGATGACGTCAGGCATGGCTTCCTGAGCGAAGGACGGGCCGAGGATCTTGCCCAGGCTCGCGTCACGGCTGGCACTGCCGCCGAGGGAGACCTGATAGAACTCTTCACCTTTCTTGTCCACCCCGAGGATGCCGATGTGGCCGACGTGGTGGTGACCACAGGCGTTCATGCAGCCGGAGATGTTCAGGTCCAGTTCGCCGATGTCGAACAGATAGTCCAGATCGTCGAAACGGCGCTGGATCGATTCGGCGATCGGGATCGATTTGGCGTTGGCCAGCGAGCAGAAATCACCGCCCGGGCAGCAGATGATGTCGGTCAGCAGGCCGATGTTCGGCGTGGCGAAACCGCCTTCACGCAGCTCGCCCCACAAGGTGAACAACTGGCTCTGCTCGACGTCAGCGAGAATGATGTTCTGCTCATGAGAGGTGCGCAGTTGACCGAAGCTGTAGCGCTCGGCCAGATCGGCGACGGCATCGAGCTGCTTGTCAGTGATGTCGCCCGGCGCGACGCCGGTCGGTTTCAGCGACAGGGTCACGGCCACATAACCCGGCTTCTTGTGCGCCAGGGTATTGCGGGTGCGCCAGCGAGCGAAGCCTGGATGTTCTTTGTCGAGATCGGCCAACTGGGTAGTCTGGTTGTCCAGCGCCTTGTAGTCCGGATCGACGAAGTGCTTGGCGACGCGATGCAGTTCAGCTTCGGTCAATGTGGTCTGGCCACCGCGCAGGTGTTCCATTTCCGCATCGACTTTCTGGGCGAACACTTCAGGCGTCAGTGCCTTGACGAGGATCTTGATCCGCGCCTTGTATTTGTTGTCGCGACGGCCGTAGCGGTTGTAGACCCGCAGGATCGCGTCGAGGTAGCTCAACAGGTCCTGCCACGGCAGGAACTCATTGATGAACGCGCCGACTACCGGGGTACGACCGAGGCCACCACCGACCAGAACGCGGAAGCCCAGTTCGCCGGCAGCGTTGTGCACCGGCTCGAGACCGATGTCGTGGACTTCAATGGCCGCACGGTCAGCGGTCGAACCGTTGACGGCGATCTTGAATTTACGCGGCAGGTAAGCGAATTCAGGGTGGAACGTGGTCCACTGACGGACGATCTCGCACCATGGGCGCGGGTCGATCACTTCGTCGGCAGCGACACCGGCGAACTGGTCGGTGGTGACGTTGCGCAGGCAGTTACCGCTGGTCTGGATCGCGTGCATCTGCACGGTGGCCAGTTCCGCGAGAATGTCCGGGATGTCTTCCACCGCCGGCCAGTTGAACTGCACGTTCTGCCGCGTACTGATGTGGGCGTAGCCCTTGTCGTAGTCGCGGGCAATCTTGGCCATCATGCGGGTCTGACGCGAAGTCAGCTGGCCGTAAGGCACTGCCACACGCAACATCGGCGCAAAACGCTGGATGTACAGGCCATTTTGCAGGCGCAGGGGGCGGAATTCTTCTTCGCTCAGCTCACCTGCCAGATAGCGTCGGGTCTGATCACGGAACTGCTTGACGCGGTCCTCGATGATCCGCTGATCGTACTCGTCGTATACGTACATATAAGTCCTGTTCTCAGGCTTGGGCTACTCGGAAAACGCTGCGTTTTCGCTTGCTGGAGTCCGATGTTGCCTCTGCAATTCTGCGCGCACGGCCGCGCACTCACTAACGGAGCCGGGGCAATATACCCGTTTGCAGTTATGCGCAAAAGTGATGTTTGAGTATATGTAAAGAACCAAATCGCCTAACGAGGACAGTTAATAGCTAATCCACATTTGTCGTGCGGACAATCATCGTCTTAACTGTGGACGAGTCTTTCTGCAATCACCGATAAAACCGATAAGAGGCGATGCAATGAGCAACCCGACCAAGGCAAGAAAAAGCGACAGCAGTGTCGATGCGTGGGCCATTTTGTTCCTGATCATTCTGGTAGTAGGGACGGCGGTATTCTGGGTCAGTCATCAGTAAACGACCCATCCGGGCCCGCGGCCGACGATTGTCGGACAAAAAACGGGATCAGGCGTCAATAGCTGGCGGTTCGAGGGCTATAATGCGCGGCCATTTTTTCTTGGGCCCGGATGCTTCATGTTCAAGTTTTTCCACATCAGTCTCCTGTTGTTCGGCGCGCTGTTCCAGACCGGCGCGCGGGCAGAGTCTGTGCTTTTTTTGAATCCGGGCTCGACGCAGGAAGCCTTCTGGGTCAGCTATTCGCAATTCATGCAGGCGGCCGCCCATGATCTTGGCATCGACCTGCAGATTCTTTACTCCCAACGCCAGCCAGAGCTGACCCTGGCTCAGGCGCGCGTCGCGTTGCAGGGGCCGAATCGTCCCAAATACCTGGTGTTCGTCAACGAACAATACGTCGCCCCGCAAATTCTGCGCCTGGCCGAGAACAGCGGCGTGAAGCTGTTTATGGTCAATGTGGCGCTGACACCTGACCAGCAGGCCTTGGTCGGCGAGCGTGACGATCGCATCGGCAGCCTGGTGCCAAACGACGAGGAGGGCGGTTACTTGATGATGAAGGAACTGATCCGCCTGCACTCACCGACGCCCGCTGCCGAGCCGATTGAAGTGTTGGCGTTCTCCGGGCTGAAGGTCACCCCTTCGGCGCAATTGCGCGAACGCGGCATGCAACGCGCGCTGGCCGAACACCCACAGATACGTCTGCGGCAACTGGTTTACAGCGGCTGGACGCAAGAGCGCGCCTATGAGCAGGCCAAACAGCTGTTCGCCCGTTACCCGAAGGTGTCGCTGGTGTGGTCGGCCAATGATGAAATGGCCTTCGGCGCAATGCGCGCCTACGCCGAGACCGGCAAAGTCCCCGGCAAAGATGCCTTGTTCAGTGCGGTCAACACTTCACCGGCGGCTTTGCAGGCACTGGTTGACGGGCGCCTGAGCGCGTTGGTCGGTGGACATTTCACCCTGGGCGGCTGGGCCTTGGTCGAGTTGCATGATGTCGAGCAAGGCGTCGAGTTGAATCACTACGGCGGTCGTGACCGGCAGATTCCTTTGCTGCAACTGATCGACAAGGCCCACGCCCGACAAATGCTGGCCATGGGCAAATCGCCGAACTACGGCGTGAACTTCCGCAAGCTCTCAGCCAAAGGGCAACCGGCGTCGTATCGCTACCCGTTCACCTTGCAGACCCTGATGCGCTGATCGGGTCAGATCCCGGCGAAATGCAGCACCAGTTTGACGATGGCAAACAGCGTCAAGGCAAACACCGCAGTGAACAGAATGCCCAATATTACGAAATGGCTGGGCTTGCCATGGGTGAAGTCCCTTGCCCGGTTCTTGCCGCTCTGCACCCCGAACGCCGCCGCCATCACGCTGTGCAGCATCTGCCAGAAGGTCGGCGGTTTGTTGTCGACTGGATCGTCCATAAATCCCTCGTCTGCCGTGTGTGTCAGACAAGCATAGCCAACCCTCTGCAGAGCAACGCAAAAAGCACATGTTGGGAAGGGGCAGGAGAGGGGTGCCAACAAAAACACCTGAATCCCTGTGGGAGCTGGCTTGCCAGCGATGAGGCCGGCACACGCGACATCAATGCTGGCTGACCCGACGCCATCGCTGGCAAGCCAGCTCCCACAGGTTTAGCGTTGGCTCACAATATTTGTGAACGACGTGGACACCTGTAGGCGCTGTCGGAGGCTGCTTAGTTGTCGTAGCCGAGGTTCGGCGCCAGCCAGCGCTCGGTCACGCTCAGCTCCTGGCCTTTGCGCGAGGTGTAGCTCTGTACCTGATCCTTGTCGACCTTGCCCACGGCAAAGTACTGCGCCTGTGGGTGCGCGAAGTACCAGCCGCTGACCGCTGCCGCCGGGAACATCGCGTAGTGCTCGGTGAGAAACACACCGCTGCGGCCGGCGCGCATTTCTTCAGCCTCCGGATCGAGCAGAGCGAACAGCGCCGCTTTCTCGGTGTGATCCGGGCATGCCGGATAACCCGGAGCAGGGCGGATGCCGCTGTATTGCTCTTTGATCAGCGCCTCATTGTCGAGCGTTTCGTCCTTGGCATAACCCCAGTGTTCTTTACGCACTTGCTGGTGCAGCCACTCGGCGCAGGCCTCGGCCAAACGGTCGGCGAGAGCCTTGACCATGATCGAGTTGTAATCGTCGCCAGCGTCCTGATAGGCCTTGGCCACTTCTTCGGCGCCAATGCCGGCGGTGGTGATGAAACCGCCGACGTAGTCGGTCACTTCGCTGTCCTTTGGCGCGACGAAGTCGGCCAGCGAGAAGTTCGGCTTGCCGTCGGTCTTGATGATCTGCTGGCGCAGGTGATGCAGCTTGGCCAATGGCTTGCCGTCATCGCCGTACAGTTCGATGTCGTCGTCATGCACCTGATTGGCCGGCCAGAAACCGAACACCGCACGAGCGCTGATCAGCTTCTCGTCGATCAGCTTGGCGAGCATCTCTTGCGCGTCCTTGTACAGCGCAGTGGCGGCTTCACCAACCACTTCGTCTTCGAGGATGCGCGGGAACTTGCCGGCCAGATCCCAGGAGATAAAGAACGGCGTCCAGTCGATGTATTCGGCCAACACCTTGAGATCAATGTTATCCAGCACCTTGCTGCCGGTGAAGGTCGGTTTGACCGGCTCGTAAGTCGCCCAGTCGAACTGCGGCTTCTTGGCGATGGCGGCGGCGTAGCTCAGACGCTCGGTACGGGCGCTGCGGTTGGCGGTGCGCTCGCGCACTTCGACATATTCGGCGCGGGTTCTTTCGACAAAGCCGGCTTTCAATTCTTTCGACAGCAACTGCGTCGCCACGCCCACGGCGCGGGAGGCGTCGGTGACGTAAACCACGGCATCATTGCTGTACTTCGGTTCGATCTTCACCGCTGTGTGCGCTTTGGAAGTGGTTGCGCCACCGATCATCAGCGGCAGATGGAAGTCCTGACGCTGCATCTCACGGGCCACGTGAACCATTTCATCCAGCGACGGCGTGATCAGGCCGGACAGGCCGATGATGTCGCATTTCTGCTCTTTGGCCACTTGTAGAATCTTCTCCGCCGGCACCATCACGCCGAGGTCGACGATGTCGTAGCCGTTACAGCCGAGCACCACGCCGACGATGTTCTTGCCGATGTCGTGCACGTCACCTTTGACTGTCGCCATGAGGATCTTGCCCTTGGCTTCCGGCTTGTCGCCTTTTTCCAGTTCGATGAACGGGATCAAGTGCGCCACGGCTTGTTTCATCACGCGGGCGGACTTCACCACTTGGGGCAGGAACATTTTGCCGGCGCCGAACAGGTCGCCAACGATGTTCATGCCGGACATCAGCGGGCCTTCGATCACTTCGATCGGGCGGGCGAACGACTGACGCGATTCTTCGGTGTCTTCAACGATATGGGTGGTGATGCCTTTGACCAGCGCATGCTCCAGACGCTTGTTGACGTCCCAGTTGCGCCATTCTTCAGTCTCGGCTTCCTTGACGCTACCGTCGCCCTTGTACTTGTCGGCGATGGCGAGGAGGGCGTCGGTGCCTTCCGGTGTGCGGTTGAGAATCACGTCTTCAACGGCGTCGCGCAGCTCCACAGGGATCTGGTCATAGATCTCCAGCTGACCGGCGTTGACGATGCCCATGGTCAGGCCGGCGCGGATCGCGTACAGCAGGAACACCGAGTGAATCGCTTCACGCACCGGGTTGTTGCCACGGAACGAGAACGACACGTTGGACACGCCACCGGACGTCAGTGCATACGGCAGCTCGTCGCGGATGTAGGCGCAGGCATTGATGAAGTCCACAGCGTAGTTGTTGTGTTCTTCGATACCGGTGGCCACGGCGAAGATGTTCGGGTCGAAGATGATGTCTTCCGGCGGGAAGCCCACTTCGTTGACCAGAATGTCGTAGGAGCGTTTGCAGATTTCTTTCTTGCGCGCTTCGGTGTCGGCCTGGCCGGCTTCGTCGAACGCCATCACCACCACGGCGGCGCCGTAGCGCTTGCACAGCTTGGCGTGATGGATGAACTGCTCGACGCCTTCTTTCATGCTGATCGAGTTGACGATGCCCTTGCCCTGAATGCACTTGAGGCCGGCTTCGATCACTTCCCATTTCGACGAGTCGATCATGATCGGTACGCGGGAGATGTCCGGTTCACCGGCGATCAGATTGAGGAAGGTCACCATGGCCTTCTTCGAATCGAGCATCCCTTCGTCCATGTTGATGTCGATCACCTGCGCACCGGCCTCGACCTGTTGCAGGGCGACTTCCAGCGCTTCGGTGTAGTTGTCTTCACGGATCAGGCGGGCGAATTTCGCGGAACCGGTGATGTTGGTGCGCTCGCCGACGTTGACGAACAACGAGCTGCGATCGATGGTGAACGGCTCCAGACCCGAGAGGCGGCAGGCCTTCGGGATGTCCGGAATTTCACGCGGCGCATAACCGGCCACGGCTTTGGCGATGGCCTCGATGTGCCCCGGCGTGGTGCCGCAGCAGCCGCCGACGATATTGAGGAAGCCGCTTTGAGCGAACTCTTCGATGACCTTGGCGGTTTGCGACGGCAATTCGTCGTATTCGCCGAACTCGTTCGGCAGACCGGCGTTCGGGTGCGCCGAAACGTGGGTGCTGGCCTTGTTCGACAGCTCTTCCAGATAAGGACGCAATTCACTGGCGCCGAGTGCGCAGTTCAAGCCGACCGAAATGGGCTTGGCGTGGGCCACGGAGTTCCAGAACGCTTCGGTGGTCTGGCCCGACAAGGTGCGGCCGGAGGCGTCAGTGATGGTGCCGGAAATCATGATCGGCAGTTCGATGTGCAGCTCTTCGAACACGCCTTGCACAGCGAAGATTGCTGCTTTGGCGTTGAGGGTGTCGAAAATGGTTTCGATCAGGATCAGGTCGGCACCGCCCTCGATCAGACCTTTGGTGGCTTCGGTGTAGTTTTCCACCAACTCATCAAAGGTGACGTTGCGGTAGCCGGGGTTGTTGACGTCAGGCGACAGCGAGCAGGTTCGGCTGGTCGGGCCGAGCACGCCGGCGACGAAGCGCGGCTTGTCGGGGTTCTCGGCAGTCTTGGCGTCGGCGATCTTGCGCGCCAGGCGTGCGCCTTCTACGTTTAGCTCGTAGGCCAGCTCTTCCATGCCGTAGTCGGCCATGGAAATACGCGTGGCGTTGAAGGTGTTGGTTTCCAGAATGTCGGCGCCGGCATCCAGATAGGCTTTCTCGATGCCACCGATCACGTCCGGACGGGTGATTACCAAGAGGTCGTTGTTGCCTTTGACGTCACTCGGCCAGTCCGCAAAGCGTTTGCCGCGATAATCCTGCTCTTCGAGCTTGTAGCTCTGGATCATCGTGCCCATACCGCCGTCGAGTATCAGGATGCGCTCTTTGAGGGCTTGCTTGAGAGCTTGAAGGCGGACACTGCGATCGGACATGTGGACTACTCGGAAAGGCCATTACGAAGGAGCGGGATCATAACAAACCTGTGCGCTTTTAGAGCATGTTGGGGTTTTTCATGAATATCGCTCATGTTGGTACGAACGTCATACTGTAGAATCGCGGCGTTTTTCTTCAGGATCGGGATCAAGGGCATGTCGTACCGCGTCATCAGCATTGTGTTGCTGTTTTTAAGCTGGGGCGCCGTTGCGCAAGAGCCCACGATCTCTTATAGCCGCGACATCCAACCAATATTCACCGAGAAGTGCGTTGCTTGCCATGCGTGCTACGACTCCGCTTGTCAGCTCAATCTGGGCAGTGGCGAAGGGGCGGGCCGTGGCGCAAGCAAGATGCCAGTCTACGACGGCGAGCGCACTGAAGCGGCGCCGACTACCCGATTGTTTTACGACGCCTTCGGCAAACGTGCCTGGCAGCAGAAAGGCTTCTATTCGGTGCTCGATGCCCAGGGCAGTCAGGCCGCGCTGATGGCGCGCATGTTGGAGTTGGGGCACAAAACGCCGTTGACGCCAAACGCCAAGCTGCCCGAAGACATCGTCCTGGGCCTCAATCGCGAAAACATGTGCGCGATGCCCGCCGAATTCGAAGGCTATGCCGGCGCGCACCCGAAAGAAGGCATGCCACTGGCTGTGACCGGGCTGACCGATCAGCAATACCAGACGCTGCAGCGCTGGCTGGCGTCTGGCGCGCCGATTGACGAACAAGGCCTGGCGCCGAGCGCCAAAGAGGCGATGCAAGTCGTCCAGTGGGAAAACCTGCTCAACACTCCCGGCGCCCGGCAAAGTCTGGTTGGGCGCTGGTTGTTCGAACACTGGTATCTCGCGCACATCTATTTCAAGGATGGCGAGCCGGGGCATTACTTCCAGTGGGTGCGATCGCGCACGCCGACCGGTCAGCCGATTGACCTGATCGCTACCCGTCGCCCCAACGATGATCCGGGGACGCAGGTGTATTACCGCTTGTGGCCGGTGCAAGGGGTGATCGTGCACAAGACCCACATCACTTATCCGCTGAGCGCGGCGAAGATGGCGCGGGTCAAAAGCCTGTTCTACAGCGGTAACTGGCAAGTCAACGCCTTGCCGGGATACGGACCGCAGAGCCGGGCCAATCCTTTCGCCACATTCGAGGCGATTCCGGCGCAAGCGCGCTATCAGTTCATGCTCGATAACGCCGAATATTTCGTCCGTACATTTATTCGCGGCCCGGTGTGCCGTGGCCAGATCGCCACCGACGTGATCCGTGACAACTTCTGGGCGCTGTTCCAGGCACCCGAGCATGACCTCTATATCACCGACCCCAATTATCGCGGTCAGGCCACGCCGTTGCTGGCCATGCCGGGGCAGAACGATGACGTCGGCAGCGTGCTGAGCCTGTGGCGCAATTACCGTGACAAACGAAACGAATACGAAGCTCTACGTCGCGACAGCTACGCCGATTTGCCTGCACCGAGCTGGTCGACCCTGTGGGCCGGCAACGACAACGCGCTGCTGAGCATTTTCCGTCACTTCGACAGTGCCTCGGTGACCAAAGGCCTGATCGGCGAGGTGCCGCAAACGATGTGGCTGTTCGACTATCCGCTGCTGGAACGCACCTATTACCAATTGGCGGTCAACTTCGATGTGTTCGGCAACGTCTCCCATCAGGCGCAAACGCGCCTGTATTTCGACCTGATCCGCAACGGCGCCGAGCAGAACTTCCTGCGCCTGATGCCAGCCGATTCCCGCGAGGACTACCTCGACGATTGGTATCAGAACGGTGGCCAATTCAAGATGTGGCTCGATTACGAAGCCATCGACGACGACAAACCGACGGGGCTGAAGCTGGACGAGAAGAATCCGAAACACGATTTCGCCATGCAATTGTTGTCTCGCTATGGCGATCTGAACGCGCGACCTGATCCGATCAATCGTTGCGACGGCGCCTATTGCTCGCGGCCGAATATCGACCCTGGGTTGCAAAATGCCGAACAAGCGCTAAGCCGTCTGACGTCGCGCCCGGCTGCGGGCCTGAAGGTCATCGATCAGCTGCCGGAAGCCACCTTGCTGCGCATCGAAACCGCCAGCGGCAAGCGCGAGGTCTACAGCCTGTTGCGCAACCGCGCGCACAGCAACGTGGCGTTCCTGCTCGGTGAGTCGCTGCGTTATCAGCCGGGGCTGGACACCATCACGATCTATCCGGGTGTACTCAGCAGTTATCCGAACTTCATGTTCAACATTCCTGCAGACCAAGTCTCTGAATTTGTCGATGCGATGGAAAACGCCAAAGACGCCAATCGTTTCGAGAAAATCGTCGAACGTTGGGGTATTCGCCGCAGTCACCCGCAATTCTGGTTTTATTTCCACGACCTGAGCCAATACATCCACGAAACCGAGCCGGTGGAAGAGGGCGTACTGGACATGAACCGCTACGAGAATCTTTGATCGTTTGAGGCAGGCCTGCTGTCCCAAATCTTAGCAACACCGCAAACCCTGTGTAGGAGCTGTCGAGTGAAACGAGGCTGCGATCTTTTGATCTGGTTTTTTTGAAATCAAGATCAAAAGATCGCAGCATGCCGCAGCTCCTGCAGGGGGGTGGTGATATCAAAGGGGTGGATGGAGGCAGTCGATGTTGATCTCAGTACAGGCCCTGCGTGCGCTCGCCGCGTGGACGGTGGTCTGTCACCATTTCATGCAGATTTTCTTCGATTTTCACGCGCGTGGGCCGGTTGGTCAGTTGTTCATCGACAAAGGTGCGGTAGGGGTCGATATCTTCTTTGTCATCAGCGGTCTGGTGATTTTCCTGTCGACCGAGAACAAGACCCTGCGGCCCAGACAGTTCCTGCTGTATCGGCTCTGCCGTATCGTGCCGGCGTATTGGCTGTATACGTTGCTGATGGCATTGCTGGTGGTTTACGCGCAGCCGCTACTGCCCGATCAGACAGTCGACTGGGGACATTTCCTCTCATCGCTGCTGTTCATCCCCACAGAGAATCCCGGCGGTTACGGGATCTATCCGACGTTGAATGTCGGCTGGACTCTCAATTACGAAATGCTGTTTTACGTGCTGTTTGCCTGCGCGCTGGTGTTTCGCTGGCAGATTCGCTTGCTGGTGGTCGCAGCCTTGCTGTTTTCCGCATGTCAGGCGTTCGGGTGTGTTAACGAGTTCTACCGTGCAGACATCGTCTACGAGTTTTTGCTCGGGATCGGCATTGGTGTGCTCTATCGCCGAGGGATGATCAGCGCGGGGTTATGGTTGCCTTTGCTGGGGATCGTCGGCGCATTACTGGCGATTTATCACCTGGCTCCGGCACCGAGGCTGCTCAACTGGGGCGTGCCGAGCGCGGTGCTGGTCATGGCGTGCATGGCGCTGGAGCGCTACGTCGAGCGCAGTCGGGTGCTCAAGCTGTTGGGCGATTGCTCCTATTCGGTCTATCTGATGCATGTGCTGGTGCTGTCAGCCGGCGGGTTCCTGGCCCAGCGCTACGGGATCAACCCCTATCTGATGTTCGTCGTTTGTGCTTTGGCTATCGGTGTCGGCTCCTGGTTGAGCTACGAATGGGTGGAAAAGCGCAGCTACCGTTGGCTCAAGGCGCGGATTGACGGCGAGCCTGTCGAGAATCTTTCCCGACAAAAATACTAGGACTTTGTCCGGCGCAATGATTGGCGTAAACTCCGCCACAAGCCTGCGAGGAGTTTCCATGACCGCTATTACCATTACTGACGCCGCCCACGATTACCTGGCCGATCTGCTCTCCAAGCAGAACACCCCGGGTATCGGTATTCGCGTCTTCATCACCCAGCCTGGCACCCAGTACGCCGAAACCTGCATTGCCTACTGCAAGCCGGGTGAAGAAAAACCTGAAGACACCGCGCTGGGGCTGAAAAGCTTCACCGCTTATATCGATTCGTTCAGCGAAGCATTCCTGGATGACGCGGTAGTCGACTACGCCACTGATCGCATGGGCGGCCAGCTGACCATCAAGGCGCCAAATGCCAAAGTACCGATGGTCAACGCCGACAGCCCGGTCAACGAGCGCATCAATTACTACCTGCAAACCGAAATCAACCCGGGGCTGGCCAGCCACGGCGGTCAGGTCAGCCTGATCGATGTGGTTGAAGACGGCATCGCCGTGCTTCAGTTCGGTGGCGGTTGCCAAGGCTGCGGTCAGGCCGACGTGACCTTGAAGGAAGGCATCGAGCGCACCTTGCTCGAGCGTATTCCTGAGCTCAAGGGCGTTCGCGACGTGACCGACCACACGCAGAAAGAAAACGCCTACTACTAAGTAAGGTGTTCACTGCGAGCATAAAAAACGGCGCCCCGTGAGCGCCGTTTTTTTTTGCGTTGATCGTTCCCACGCTCTGCGTTTCCGTTCACGGTCTATACAAATGCGCATGCCCCGCGCGATATAGCGATGACTCGCTAAACACCTCACTCCCCAACACCCGCCCAACCAGAATCAATGCCGTGCGCCGAAACCCCTTGGCCACCACCTTCTCGGCAATATCTTCGATTGTCCCCACCACCCAATCCTGATCCGGCCATGTCGCCCGGTGAATCACTGCAATCGGGCAATCCGCGCCGTAATGCGGGCGTAGTTCAGCGAGGATCTTTTCCAGATGATTGACCCCCAGATGAATCGCCATGGTCGCGCCATGCTGCGCCAAACTGCCCAGATCCTCGCCCGCCGGCATTGCGGTTTTGTCGGCATAGCGGGTCAGAATCACGCTCTGTGATACATCGGGCAGGGTCAGTTCGGCGCCCAGCAATGCTGCGCACGCGGCGGTTGCCGTCACCCCTGGAATGATTTCGAACGGAATATCCAGCTCACGCAAATAGCGAATCTGCTCGCCAATCGCGCCATACAGGCTCGGATCGCCAGAATGCACTCGCGCCACATCCTGGCCCTTGGCATGGGCGGCTTTGATCAGATCGATGATCTGTTCCAGATGCAGCTCCGCGCTGTTTATCACGGTTTCTGCCTGATGACCGTCGAGCACCGCCGCCGGCACCAGCGAACCTGCGTAGATGATCACCGGGCAACTGCGGATCAGCCGTTGACCTTTGACGGTGATCAGTTCCGGGTCGCCGGGGCCGGCGCCGATGAAATAAACGGTCATCGTTGAATCCTTTGGAAAAGAGGCACAGCAATGCTTCAGATGAAGATCGCTCATGATCGATGGCGGAGATTATCGGGATTTTACGCGGCGCCGGCCAATGCCAACGTTGCCTGCGCGTACTTTTGCCGGGAGATCAGCAGTTTGGCCGGTGCCTGAATCAGTTGTTCAGCAAGTGCCAACGCCGCACTTTCCGCTACTCCATAGCAACCGGTGCGTTCATAGGCGATCTGCGAGTGATGACTGAGCTGTTGCTGGTAACTGGCCAATTGTTCACTGCTGAAGTACAGCAACGGCAAGGCCAATTGTGCGGCCAGTTCTTGTAAGCCCGGCTCATCACGCTTCAAGTCGATGCTGGCCAAGGCTTTGACTGCTTGCAGTTCGATGCGATGGGCCTGCAAGGCTTGATCGAGTAACGCGCGCAGCGTGCTGGCGGGGCAGCCGCGCTGGCAGCCCAGGCCGACCACGAAAGTCGGCGCTGCGCGGTCATTCGTCATGCGTGGTATTGGCCATCGCTTTTGCGGCGGAACAACCAGGCACTGATCAGGCCCAGGGCCAGCCAGAACGCCACGTTGGTCAACTGCGAAGCGATTTTGAACTGTGCTTCGAGGGCTTCTGGCGCCAGCATCGAATGCACTTCCGGTTGCGGGGCGCCGATCACATGCGGCACGGCAAGGATCGCCACACCGAGGATCCGCATCAGCCAGTGACGGCTGAACGCGATCAACGCCAGACCTGCAGCGGTGGAGGCGGCTGTGCTGATCCACCAGAGCTGCCGGGAAGCCAGATCCGCCGCAGCAGTGCCTGGCAATTCAGGCGGTAAGCCCAGGGTCGGTGCCAGGACGAACGTAGCGTAACCGGCCAGCCCCCAGAGCAGGCCTTGCGAAGTTTTGGTCGGTGCACGCAGGGTGTATAGGCCGGCAAGCATCAGGGCAAAACCCACGGCCACTACCAGATTGCCGCCGGTGGTCGAAACCACGCGCTGCCAGCCGTCTTCCGGCTCCCACGCTTCAGCATCGTGAGTATGGGCAGTGGCGCCGGCTGCATGTTCGTGCATCTCAGCCGCCGGTTCAGACTTTTCGTAGGTTTCGGCCTGCAGAATCAGCGGCGAAACCCAGAAACTTTGCAGCAGGGTGAGGAGCAGGGCGGCCAGCAGACCGGTAAAACCTGCTGTCTGCGCAATTCGCTTGATCATGTCGGCAGGTCTCAGTGGCACGGGAACGCGGCGCTGTGGCGGGTATCGTGGGCGGCGTTGTGCACTGCTTCGATATGCGAGAAACCGGCGAAATAAACCAGGCTGGCGCCGAGGATCGACGCGAAGATGGCGGCGGTCAGGCGTTGGCTCAGGGTGGTGGTGCTGGCGATTTTATCCGTGTTGCTGCCGGTGCTGCTGATGATCGACATGGCGCTTCCCTCTGGAATGTCAGCGGGGTAATAGAGCGCATGAAACCCCCTGCGAATCGGGCACGCAGGGGTTCGAACAGCGCCCGCCCACCGCGGGTTTGTTATGTTCAGCGACGCACAAATGCGGGCTGTGTGTTGCGGGCCGGTCTCCGGGCTCACGAGGGGTTGGCGTAGGGCCGACCTGCAAGCGTCACCTTCCCATACCTTGCCGGCACAGTGGTTTTGACGCTTCGCTCGCTTACCGTTGCGGGGGCAGCACCGGACTGACATGGCTTTAGAGTAAAGCACATGATTCACCGGTTTCCCGTTTCACCCTGTGAAGGGCACCCGTAACAAGTTGCGTAGGAGAGCATGTTGGGGGGATTTGAGTCAATTGAATGGGGGCATATCCGTTGCTGCGGTGATGGCTGCTTAGGGTTCCGCCTTTACGGCGGGTCACTTTGGCAAACGCCCCAAAGTAACCAAAGGTCTGTGCCCTGACGTTCGGCCCCCGCTGTGGCTCGGGTTCCTTCGCTCCGGGATCGATCCGGGCGCAGTCGCCTGCGGTTTGCTTCGCTGCACCTCCTCTCGATGTGTTTGGCTTCGCCAAACGGTCGCTGCGCTCCCACCCCCGGATCAATCCCTCCACTCAGCCTGCCGACGGGCCTTTTTAAGATCAAGAGCGGTACTCGAGCTAACGCTCATTGTGTTGAGTGGGGCGGGTGTACTTATTTTTTTTGGAGCTGGCTTGCCAGCGAGGCCTGACAGCCGACCAGGCTCTGGTGGGTGTACTCATTCCCTGTAGGAGCTGCCGAAGGCTGCGATCTTTTGATCCGCTCTGGCTCTGGCTTTTGACGTTGCTTTTGATCTCCAGGCCCACCGTAGCGAGGGAACACTGAGCCTCAGCGAAGTGCCGTACGTCAGGGTAAAGCCTTTTGGGTTACCTTTTCGCTGGGCCGGCATTCCGGCGTTTGGAAAAGGTGACCCGCCGTAAGGGCGGAACCCTAAGCAGCCATCACCGCAGCAACGGATAGGCCCCCAAACCAAACATTGACCCATAAGCAAGCCATGCGTAGCCTTGCGCTTTCGAGGTTCTTCGGCACTAGCCGAAGCTAAGAAGGGAACGCGGTCAATGCCGCGGCTGCCCCCGCAACTGTGAACGGTGAAGTTCGTTGCCAAGCCACTGCCAGCTCAATCCACAGAGCCAGCGGGAAGGCGCAACGAATGCCAGGCCCAATGCCTGAACACCGTCAGCCAGGAGACCTGCCTCGTCCAGATTCTCACTACAACCGGGCGGGGTGATCCGGTGGCGAATGCTTCCGGCGCGTGCTCGCGTTGCCGGTTCTCGTCCCGTATGCCCGCCACCTTGCCAAAGGGCATACCGATGAAAACACTGGCCAAACTCCCCGTCACCATCGTCACCGGCTTCCTCGGCTCGGGCAAAACCACCTTGCTGCGACACATGCTCGACAACGCTCAGGGCCGCCGCATCGCGGTGATCGTCAACGAGTTCGGCGAGCTGGGCATCGACGGTGAGATCCTCAAGCAATGCACCATCGGCTGCACCGAAGAAGAAGCCACCGGACGCGTTTACGAACTGGCCAACGGCTGCCTGTGCTGCACCGTTCAGGAAGAATTCTTCCCGGTGATGCGCGAACTGGTTGCCCGTCGCGGCGACCTCGACCACATCCTCATCGAAACCTCCGGTCTGGCCCTGCCAAAACCGCTGGTACAAGCCTTCCAGTGGCCGGAAATCCGCAGCGCCTGCACCGTTGATGCGGTCATCACCGTGGTCGACAGCCCGGCCGTGGCCGCCGGCACCTTCGCCGCGTTCCCGGATCAGGTCGATGCCCAGCGCAAACTCGATCCGAATCTGGACCACGAGTCGCCGCTGCACGAATTGTTCGCCGACCAACTGGCCAGCGCCGACCTCGTCATTCTCAACAAAGCCGACCAGACCAGCCCGGAAGACCTCGCTCGCGTACGTCTTGAAGTCGCCGAAGAACTGCCGCCAGCGGTGAAAATCGTCGAAGCCAGCAACGGCCGTCTGCCGCTGGACGTGCTGATCGGACTCGGCGCCGGTTCCGAAGAACACATCGATAGCCGCCACAGCCATCACGATCACCACCACGACGGTGACGACGATCACGATGACCACGATCACGACGCTTTCGATTCGATCTCCATCGAGCTGCCGCAAGCCGACGAAAGCTTGCTGCTCGACGCCCTGACGCAACTGGTGGTCCAGCACGGCATCCTGCGTGTGAAGGGGTTTGCAGCGATCCCGAACAAACCGATGCGCCTGCTGATTCAAGGCGTGGGTACGCGTTTCGACAAGCACTTCGACCGTCAGTGGGGCACCGAAGAAGCCCGCGTCACGCGTCTGGTGTTGATCGGTCAGGAACTCGACGCCGCTCAACTCGAAGCGCAACTGCGCGCCGCACTCAGCGTTTAAGCCATGCACCTGCTCAGGACCCAGCCCGGCGGTTTCGTGTCGGATGACAACATCGCCGATCTTGGGCAAACCCCCGCCGAGCTGGTGATCCTGTGCAGCGGCGACTCCAGCCTGGCGCTGCTCGCCGAAGCCGCGCAGCAGTTGCCCGAGGATTATCCGAGCCTGCGTCTGGCCAACCCGATGCAGGTGCAGAATCACGCTTCGGTCGATCTGTACGTCGATGAAGTACTGCGTCATGCCAAGGTGATCCTGATCTCGCTGCACGGTGGCATCGCCTATTGGCGTTATGGCGTCGAGCGGCTGATCGAGCTGGCCGAACGCGGCGTACAGGTGATTCTGGTGCCGGGCGATGATCGGCCAGACCCGGAACTCAGCGATTTGAGCACCGTGCCTGCCGAGGATCGCGACCGGCTCTGGCAGTTCTTGCGGCAGGGCGGTATGGGCAATGCGCTGGACTTCTTCCGCTGTCTGGCCAATCGCTGGCTGGCCCGCGATTACACCTGGGGCGAGCCGCAAGCCTTGCCGCGCACGGCGATTTACCATCCGCAAACAACCTCCGCCGCCCTGAGTGACTGGCAAGCCGAATGGCTGCCCGATCAACCGGTCGCGGCGGTGCTGTTTTACCGCTCGCACCTGCAAGCGGCGAACACCGCGTTTATCGATGTTTTCTGCCAGCGTTTGCAGGCCGCGGGGCTCAATCCGTTGCCGATCGCGGTAGCCAGTCTGAAAGAGCCCGGCTGCCTGTCGGTGGTCGAGGATTGGCTGGATGAAGTCGAGGCGGGGGTGATTCTCAACACCACCGGTTTCGCCCAGTCCAGCCCTGAAGCGCCTCACCTGCGGCCGTTTCGCCGCAATATCCCGGTGATTCAGGCGATCTGCGCCCAGGACAACGAACCCGGCTGGCGTGAAAGCGAGCAGGGCCTTGGGCCGCGGGATCTGGCGATGCACATTGCTTTGCCGGAGCTCGACGGGCGCATCATCAGCCGCCCGATCAGCTTCAAGGATCTGGCCTGGCGCAGTGAACGCAGTCAGTCCGATGTGGTTTGCTATCGGGCGCAACCGGGGCGCATGGACTTCGTCGCCGAACTGGCGCGGCGCTGGATCGATTTGGCGCGCCTTCCGAACGTCGAGAAACGCATTGCGCTGGTTCTCGCCAACTACCCGACCCGCGACGGACGCATCGGTAATGGCGTCGGCCTCGACACGCCGGCGGCGGCGCTGAACATCCTTCGCGTATTGCAGGCTGAGGGTTATCCGGTCACGGCAGAGTTGCCGGATACCGGCACCGAACTGATTCAGCAATTGCTCGGCGGCGTCAGCAATGATCTCGACACGATAGACCTGCGCCCATGCCAGCAAAGTCTGGCCATGGACGATTACCTGACGATGTTCAACGCACTGCCCGACGCCAACCGTGCGGCGGTGGTCGAGCGCTGGGGATCGCCGCAAAACGATCCGATGTGCCGCGACGGGCGAATGATGATCGCCGGCCTGCGCTTTGGCCTGACCTTTGTCGGTATTCAACCGGCGCGGGGTTATCAGGTGGATCCGAGCGCGGTCTATCACGACCCGGATCTGGTGCCGCCCCACGCTTATCTGGCGTTCTACTTCTGGCTGCGCAACACCTACGGCGCCCACGGTGTGATCCACGTCGGCAAGCACGGCAACCTCGAATGGCTGCCGGGAAAAGGCGTAGGGTTGTCGGAGAACTGCTGGCCGGATGCGTTGCTCGGGCCGCTGCCAAATATCTATCCGTTTATCGTCAACGATCCGGGCGAGGGCGCCCAGGCCAAACGGCGCACGCAAGCGGTGATCATCGACCACCTGATGCCGCCGCTGACCCGCGCCGAAACCTATGGGCCGCTGCGCAATCTGGAACTGCTGGCTGACGAGTATTACGAGGCGCAACTGCTCGATCCACGCCGCGCCCGCGAATTGCAACGGGACATTCTGCAACTGGTGCGTGACACGCAGATCGATCGTGAACTGCAGCTCGACGCGGCGCTGGACAGCGACGCCGATGCGGCGATCTGGCTGCCGCGCCTCGATACGTATTTGTGTGACCTGAAGGAGTCGCAGATTCGCGACGGCTTGCACATTTTTGGCGAATCGCCGACCGGGCGTTTGCGCATCGATACGTTGCTGGCGTTGCTGCGCATTCCCCGGGGTGATGGCAAAGGTGCGCAATCGAGTCTACTGCGAGCGTTGGCCAAGGCGTTTGAGTTGGGCTTTGATCCGCTGGATTGCGCACTGGCTGATCCGTGGCTTGGCCCGCGTCCTGTCGAACTGCAAGCGGTCAGCGAAGAAGTCTGGCGTACCGCTGGCGACACTCGTGAACGCCTGGAATTGTTCGCCGCTGAGCTGATCTCCCAGACACTGCACGAGCCCTGTAGGGGTGAGCCTGTTCGCGATAGCGTAGGGTCAGGTGACATTTCATTTACAGAAACACCGCCATCACGAGCAGGCTCACTCCTACAGGCGTCGGGTTGGGCTGAAGTCAGCGCCATCATCGAGAACCTGCACGAAGTCGTCGCTCCACGCCTCGACGCCTGTGGCCCGGCAGAAATGCGCGGTCTGCTCGATGCCCTCAGCGGCCGCTTCGTCCCCGCCGGCCCGAGCGGCGCGCCAAGTCGCGGTCGTCTCGACGTATTGCCCACCGGCCGCAACTTCTACTCGGTGGACGTGCGCAACTTGCCGACCACCACCGCGTGGCGCATCGGTTTCCAGTCGGCCACGCTGATCCTCGAACGGCATTTGCAGGATCACGGCGATCATTTGCGCCAGCTCGGTTTGTCAGTCTGGGGCACCGCGACCATGCGCACCGGTGGCGATGATATCGCCCAGGCCATGGCGCTGATGGGCGTGCGGCCGGTGTGGGCCACCGGCAGTCAGCGCGTCGATGATTTCGAGATTCTGCCACTGAGCCTGCTGGACCGACCGCGTGTCGATGTGACGTTGCGGGTTTCAGGGTTCTTCCGCGATGCGTTCGCCAATCTCATCCGTTTGTTCGATGCGGCCGTGCAAGCGGTGGCTGCGCTGGACGAGCCGGATGATCTCAACCCCTTGGCCGCCAAAGTGCGCGCAGAACGCCAAGCGCTGCTGCAATCGGGTCTGGATGAAGAGACCGCGCGGCGTCAGGCTGGGTGGCGAATCTTCGGCGCCAAACCGGGTGCCTACGGCGCGGGCGTGCAGGGCGCCATCGACGGTCGTTTGTGGCAGACCCGCGGAGATCTCGCCGAGGTTTACCTGAACTGGGGCGCGTACGCTTATGGCGGTTCTGATGAGGGCACCGCTGCTCGCGAACAGTTCGTCCAGCGCCTCAGCCAGGTACAAGCGATTCTGCAAAACCAGGACAACCGTGAGCACGATCTGCTCGATTCCAACGACTATTACCAGTTCCAGGGCGGCATGCTCGCCGCCGTCGAGACTTTGCGGGGCGAAGCGGCGGCCAGTTATCACGGTGATCACAGCCAGCCGGATTTACCCAAGATCCGCACTCTGAAAGAAGAGCTGAACCGGGTGATCCGCTCGCGGGCGGCGAATCCAAAGTGGATCGACGGGGTCAAGCGTCACGGCTATAAAGGCGTGTTCGAGATGGCGGCGACCGTTGATAACCTGTTCGCGTTCGATGCCACCACGCAGTTGATCGACGATCACCAGTACGCCCTGCTGGCCGATGCTTATCTGCTCGATCCGGCAACGCGCGATTTTGTTCGTGAGCATAATCCGCATGCACTGCGGGACATGACCGAGCGGATGCTGGAAGCTCAGCAGCGCGGGATGTGGCAGGAGCCGGGGGCTTATAAAGAGGCGCTGGAGAATTTGTTGCTGGATATAGAAGAAGATATGTAGCCCGTTCAAAAGCTACTCTCACCCCAGCCCTCTCCCCTTGGGCTAGGGTGAGGGCAACACCTGCAACACCAAAACTCTCAAGAACACCGACGACCACGAAAGAGAAAAAAATCAATGACCGACACCCCGCATTTCCCGCTCTCTGCCGTGGTCGGCGCCGACGATCTGAAACTCGCCCTGTGCCTCACCGCCATCGACCCGAAAATCGGCGGCGTACTCATCGAAGGCCCGCGCGGCATGGCTAAAACCACTCTGGCGCGAGGCCTGGCGGATCTGCTCGCCAGCGGCCAGTTCGTCACGCTACCGCTGGGCGCCACCGAAGAAAGGCTGGTCGGCACACTCGATCTCGACGCGGCGCTGAGCGACGGTCGCGCGCAGTTTTCCCCCGGTGTGCTGGCCAAGGCCGATGGCGGCGTGCTCTACGTCGATGAAGTCAACTTGTTGCCCGATCACTTGGTGGATCTGCTGCTCGATGTCGCTGCCAGCGGCACCAACCTGATCGAGCGCGACGGCATCTCCCATCGGCATTCGGCGAAGTTTGTCCTGATCGGCACCATGAACCCGGAAGAGGGAGAGTTGCGTCCGCAGTTGCTCGACCGCTTCGGTCTGAACGTCGCGCTCAGTGGCCACACCGCACCGAGCGAGCGTGGGCAGATAATCCGTCGTCGTCTCGACTTCGATAGCGACCCGCAAACGTTCTGTGCGCTTTGGGAAACCGAGCAGCAAACCCTTCGCGAACGTTGTGAAAATGCCCGAATTACCTTGGCCGGTATTCCTCTGGATGATGCGGCTCTGGCGCAAATCACCGAGCGTTGTTTTGCCGCTGGCGTCGATGGTTTGCGCGCGGATCTGGTGTGGTTGCGCGCTGCCCGCGCCCATGCTGCATGGCGCGGCGCCACGGCCATTGCCGAACAGGACATTGACGCGGTGGCGGAATTTGCCTTGCGCCATCGTCGTCGTGAACAAACCCGGTCGAGTCCTCAGCAACAACCCGCGCAATCCCCAGCCAACGCGCAGGCCAACCCGAACGAAGGGCAGGGTCAGTGGGGCGACATGCCGGCTACAGCGCTTGCCACCGGCAGCCGTCGTGAAGTGCCGAGCTGGCCAAAAAAGATTTAGGCATTCGCCCCCGGTCTGATGTGGGGGCGAATGCCAGACCCCGTGCCGGACAACTCGACAACGGACGCCAGGGCAAACGTCATGCAGCCCGCAGTGGCTCGGTGAACTGGCCGGGAACGCTGCTCAATGGCCGTCCGCAAAACCGTGAAGATCTGCTGTTTCAACTGCGCACGCGTTCGCCCCATGAGTTGTGGCTGGTGATCGTCGATGCCTCGGCCTCAACGCGCCGTCATAACGCACTGAGCGATGCCAAAGGCCTGCTTGCGCAACTGTTCGATGACGCCTATCGCCAGCGCGCGCGGTTGGCGTTGTTGACCGCCAGCGGTACGGCGCCGCAGTGGCAGGTGCAGGGTTTGAAGGCGTCCAGCGGTTTACGCATCTGGCTTGATGAATTGGGCGCGGGCGGTGGTACGCCGCTGCTGGCAGCGCTGAATCAGGCGCAGCAATGGTTGGGCGTGCGGCGCAAGCGCTTTCCCGCCGAGCAACAGCGGTTGCTGGTGGTGACGGATGGACGTTTGAAGGCGTGGTCGGGGTTGCCGGTGCTAGGGTGTCCGGGGCTGTTGATCGATATCGAGCGTGGGCCGATTCGGTTGGGCCGGGCGAAGGATCTGGCGGGGGCGCTAGACGCGGATTATCGACATATCGATGAGCTGGTTTCGGTCTGACATCTGTAGGCGCTGCCGAAGGGTTTGGCATGATTAGCCAATTTTGCTTCCTGCTCTATGCTGCACCCAGCCCCATCACAAGGAGTGATCGATGCGCGTGTTGGTCAAGAATGCTCAAGACGATTTCCGCGTCAAAGCCTACGCGGGCACCAATGGCGTGCTGTTGGCGATGGACCTCGCGGAGTCGCGTCGCAAAGGCTTGCTAGGGTTCGCCATCGAAAAGCAGCAGGGCGCCAAGCCGTGGCTGTTCCTCTTCAACAGCCTGACGTTCCCCGGCAAAGCCCACACTTTCCCGCAGTTTCACGCCACGCCCAGCGATAAAGCCCCGTTGCAAAAATTCCGCTGGGCCGATTACGCGGTTAATCCGGGGATGACGATTCACTATCGCGTTCACTTGGCTTATGGCACGCCCGATGCGCCGCAACTGGGCGAGTCGCTGGAGCTGACGATCAGTTCAGACGACGGTCGCCCGGCCAGCCAAAGCGTGATCTTCAACCGTGCGGTCGCGGCCAGCCAGGCGTTCCAGCGCAAATTTCCCGATCTTGATGCACAGATCAGCGCCAACAAAAACATGCCCATCGAAGCCTGGCCGGATGCGCCACGGCAATGGCTGGAAAACGGCTTGCTCGGGCGTTTGCTGGGTTTTATCGAGCGAGCCGTTGGTGCTGACTGGGCGCTGGACATTGCCATTTACGAATATCAGTTGCAGGCCATCGTCGATGCGGTGAATGCGGCGTTCGAGCGGGGTGTGCAGATTCGAGTGCTGTATCACGCCCGAGTCGACGACGAAGACACCACAATCAACGAGGCGAGTCTGGCGAAACTGCCGGCGACGAGCAAACGTGGGCGGGTGACGCACAACATCTTCCACAACAAATTCATCGTCCTCAGCCGACTCGATGCCGCGGGGCAGCGCCAACCGCAAGCCGTGTTGTGCGGCAGCACCAATTTCACCGCGAACGGCGTGTATCGGCAGGCCAATGTGGTGCATGTGCTTGATGGCGCACCCGTGAGTTCGAGCTATCTGCGGATTTTCGAACGGATCTGGGACGATCCCGATGATGTCGGTGCCACCCGTGACTGGATTACGGAACATAACCCGATGGACGCTGCGCAGCCGCTGTTTACCGGGTTCTCGCCACGTACCGGCGGCGGGGATCTACGCGAGTTCGTCGAGATCATCGAAGCGGCGAAGAAGGATGTCCTGTTCGTCACTGCGTTCGTCTTGCCTGACGCGATCCTCAATGCCTTGCTCGGCCAGCCACACGACGACATCCTGCGTTACGGCCTGCAAAACACCACCAGCCGAATCACCGGTTTTCACGCCGACCGCAGCGCCGAATTCGCCGCCACCGCATTGCTCAACACGGGGCTGGAAGGCTGGCTGCGCGAGAACATGAAGGGCCAGAAGGGTAATCTGCTGGTGCATACCAAAGCGGTGGTCGTCGACTTCACGACGGACACGCCGACTATTATCAGCGGCAGCCACAACTTCAGTGCCTCGGCCAGCAACGGCAATGACGAAAACTACCTGATCATTCGCGGCGACACCGATCTGGCGGATCGTTATGGCCTTGAGCTGCTGCGGTTTTACGAACATTACCGGTTTCGTTACTTCGCGAAGAAACTCGCGTTGAAGCAAGTGAAGCCGTTGGCGGTGAATGACCATTGGACCAACGATTATTACGTCGAAGGGGATTTGCGGCAGTTGTCACGCCTGCGGTTTGCCGGCCGCTGATCAAGCCACGACATCCCCTGTAGGAGCTGCCGAAGGCTCAGGCCGCGATCGGACGATCTTTTGACTTTGTTTTTTAGAATCAAGATCGAAGATCGCAGCCTGCGGCAACTCCCAGAGGGGGGGGCATGTGGTTGTTACAGATTTTGAAATGATTTCGAGTTGTGGGAAAAGTCTCTTCAGGCTGTACGCTGCAAGGCCTTTTTTCATTCAGGATCTACATGAACACCCTCTCGGAGCCTCCCAGTTATCCATTCCCCTTGCGCTATGGCGCGGTCTTGACGCACTCGCAGCATCCGGTTTTCCGTCACCCGACTATCGTTGATAACGCGGCCAATGAGCCTTCGCGTTGCGCTTTGCCGTGTCCGGCAACCTGAATTCACTGAAGAGAGATCGAGACGTTTTATGGAATGGTTAGCGGATCCCACGGCCTGGTTGGGCTTGTTGACATTGATCGTGCTGGAATTGGTGCTGGGTATCGACAACCTGGTGTTCATCGCAATCCTCGCGGACAAACTGCCGCCGCATCAGCGTGATCGCGCGCGCATCATCGGCCTGTCGCTGGCACTGATCATGCGCCTGGGCCTGTTGGCGAGTATTTCCTGGCTGGTCACTCTGACGCAGCCGTTGTTCGAGGTGTTCGACAAGAGCTTCTCCGGCCGTGACCTGATCATGCTGTTCGGCGGTGTGTTCTTGTTGTTCAAGGCCACCATGGAGTTGCATGAACGGCTGGAAGGCCATGTCGGCGAGCGCTCAAGTAACACCGCTTATGCGCTGTTCTGGCCGATCGTCGCGCAGATCGTCGTGCTCGACGCCGTGTTCTCGCTGGACGCAGTGATTACCGCTGTGGGCATGGTCGATGAACTGGCGGTGATGATGATCGCGGTGATCATTTCCATCGGCCTGATGATCGTTGCGAGCAAGCCGCTGACGCGCTTCGTCAACGCGCATCCGACCGTGATCATGCTGTGTCTGGGCTTTTTGATGATGATCGGTTTCGCCCTGACCGCCGAAGGCCTGGGCTTCCACATCCCGAAAGGCTATCTGTACGCGGCCATCGGTTTCTCTATTCTGATCGAGGTGTTCAACCAGATCGCCCGGGCGCGCCGCAAACGCTCCATGCAGGGCCTGCGCCCGATGCGCGAACGCACGGCGCACGCGGTGCTGCGCTTGCTTGGCGGACGCAAACTGGCGGTGGAGGAGGTCGGCGAAGAGATTTCCGACCTGCTGGACAACGGAGAAGCGCCAAGCGGGGAACTGTTCGACCGTCGTGAACGGGTGATGATCAGCGGCGTGCTGCAACTGGCCGAGCGGCCGATCCGCAGCCTGATGACCGTGCGCGCCGACGTCGACACTATCGATCTGGCCGACGATGCCGAGGCGATTCGCACGAAGTTGATGCACTCGTCCTACTCGCGCCTGCCGCTGATTCGCGAGGGTGTGGTGGATGAACCGCTGGGCTTCGTGCACAAGAAGGAATTGCTCAAGGAGTACCTGGCCGGCGCTGAGCCGAATCTGGAGCACTTGGCGCGCAAGACCATCAATCTGCTCGACAGCTACTCGATCCTCAACGCGCTGGAACAGATGCGTGCGGCGTCGACCCACATTGCCTTTGTAGTCAATGAATTCGGCGACTTTGTCGGCGTGTTGACCATGACCGACATTCTTGAATCGATTGCCGGCGAGTTGCCCGATGCCAGCGAAATCGAAGGCCCTGACGTGATCGAGGAGCAGGGCGGTTTTATGGTCAGTGGCGCATTGAACCTGGCGCGTGTTCGCCAGCGTACCGGTTTTGGCGCCGAGCCCACCGAGGATTATCAGACCGTGGCCGGTTTGGTCATGAGTCTGTTGGACCGGCTGCCGGTGATTGACGACCGACTGCAATATGAAGGCTGGCAGATGACCGTCAAAGCCGTTGAGGAGCGGCGGGTGACGCGGGTGTTGTTGGTGCGCGAACCTGCGTAAGTCAGCATTCTTGCGCTGACGGTGCCGGCCCCTTCGCGGGCAATCCCGCTCCCACAGTGTCCGCGTCGTACCCGAAATATGTGAACGACAATGACCCCTGTGGGCGCGGGCTTGCCCGCGAAAGCAATTTGGCAGACGCCGCGACGATTACGGGAATTGCACTGCCTCAAATCACCCGACGATGCGCACGCGTGATCGTGCATAGCCCGCTCAGCGTGCGGCGCAACCATGGCAGGTCATGTCGCTGCTTTGCCTGCACCAACGGTGCCCTGGTCCTGCCAATGTGCCGGGCGAAATCCGCCGCCAGCGTTTCTTCAGTGCCAATCCCCTTGAGCTTTTTCACCAGCCTGCCGTTCTTGTAGAACAGTACCGTCGGCGTGCCCGTGACCTGCGGATGGCGCGGCGACTCACTGGTGTTGAGCATGTAGATGTTCGCCCGGTGCCGATATGGCTCGGCAATCTGACGAAACACCGGTCCGGCCGATTCGCAAGCAGGGCAGTGTTCGTTGGCGAAATACAGGATTACCGGGCGCCAGGTATTCAGGGCTTTGCGGTAGGTGTCGGGCAGGTCTGGACGCTGCGTTGCAGGGCGCATATCAACCTCGTTGCATTGGTGATGTCGGCTGGGTTGACGGTAATACTCCGCAAAGCATTGATCTACTGTCAGAGCTGACAGGTGACAGTGCGAACCAGGTGTGCAGTATCAACAACGGTGCACCGAGATGTGGCCCCGCTACCCGCAATGTGTGGCCCGCGGTAGCGCACGGTGGAGGCACACCGCTCAACACCGTCGTCTGCGACTCGCTTATCTCTTTGATTCCCCGATCTTTTCAATCCGTTGCAGATTCCTCGCGTTTCCTGTGGCACACTTTCTGCTGTCTATTCCGTAGTAACAAACCGAGATCCGTTATAGCGGAATAAACATCATCCTGGAGTGCTTGCCATGCATCGCCGACCTTCTTTGTTCAAAGCGTGTGTTTTTGTTCTTGCGGCTTCGTCCGCTGCCATGGGTATGGCCCAGGCAGCCGACAGCAAGCTCGACAGTGTTCTGGCCCGTGGGAAACTGATTGTGGGCACCGGCAGCACCAATGCGCCGTGGCACTTTCAAGGCGCGGACGGCAAGTTGCAGGGGTTTGATATCGACATCGCCAGGATGGTGGCCAAAGGTCTGTTCAACGATCCGGGCAAAGTCGAGTTCGTCGTACAGTCGTCCGATGCACGGATTCCCAATCTGCTCACCGACAAAGTCGACATGAGCTGTCAGTTCATCACTGTGACCGCCAGCCGCGCCCAGCAAGTCGCGTTCACCCTGCCGTATTACCGCGAAGGCGTCGGCCTGTTGCTGCCGAACAACAGCAAGTACAAGGAAATCGAAGACCTGCAGGCTGCCGGTGACAGCGTCACCGTGGCCGTACTGCAAAACGTCTATGCCGAAGAGCTGGTGCATCAGGCGCTTCCAAAGGCCAAGGTCGATCAGTACGACAGCGTCGATCTGATGTATCAGGCGGTGAACTCCGGCCGCGCCGATGCAGCCGCCACCGACCAGTCCTCGGTCAAATACCTGATGGTGCAGAACCCTGGCCGCTACCGCAGCCCGGCATACGCCTGGAGCCCACAGACCTACGCCTGCGCGGTTAAACGCGGCGATCAGGACTGGTTGAACTTCGTCAACACCGCGCTGCATGAAGCCATGACCGGCGTTGAATTCCCGACTTACGCGGCGTCGTTCAAGCAATGGTTTGGTGTGGATCTGCCGTCCCCAGCCATCGGTTTCCCTGTCGAATTCAAATGATCCCGTGAGAGTGGGGCGCCGATAACGCGCCCCGCTCAAGGTACTGCTGACCATGAACTATCAGTTGAACTTTGCCGCCGTGTGGCGCGATTTCGACACCTTGCTGGCGGGGCTCGGTCTGGGCCTTGAACTGGCGCTGGTGTCGATCGCCATCGGTTGCGTGATCGGCCTGCTGATGGCGTTTGCCTTGCTGTCAAAGCATCGCGCCTTGCGGGTGCTGGCTTCGGTGTACGTCACGGTGGTCCGTAACACGCCGATTCTGGTGTTGATTCTGTTGATCTACTTTGCACTGCCGAGCCTGGGCATCCGGCTGGACAAGATCCCGTCGTTCATCATCACTCTGTCGCTGTATGCCGGGGCGTACCTGACCGAAGTGTTCCGAGGTGGTTTGCTCAGCATCCCCAAAGGCCTGCGCGAAGCCGGGCTGGCGATCGGCCTCGGCGAATGGCAGGTCAAGGCTTACGTCACCGTGCCGGTGATGCTGCGCAACGTCTTGCCGGCGCTGTCGAACAACTTCATTTCGCTGTTCAAGGACACCTCGCTGGCCGCTGCGATTGCGGTGCCGGAGCTGACCTATTACGCGCGCAAGATCAACGTCGAGAGCTACCGGGTGATCGAAACCTGGCTGGTGACCACGGCGTTGTATGTCGCGGCCTGTTACCTCATTGCCATGCTGCTGCGTTACCTCGAGCAGCGTCTGGCGATCCGCCGATAGGAGGCTGCGATGTACGAATCTCCCAGTTGGTTGCATGAATTATGGGTGGCGCGCGAGCCGCTCTGGCAAGGCTTTCTGACCAGTGTGCAGGCCTCGGCGCTGGCGATTCTGTTTGGCACGATTCTCGGTGTGTTTGCCGGCCTGGTGCTGACCTACGGCAAGTTCTGGATGCGCGCACCGTTTCGCTTTTACGTCGACATTATTCGCGGCACTCCGGTGTTCGTGCTGGTGCTGGCCTGCTTCTACATGGCGCCGGCGCTCGGCTGGCAGATCAGCGCGTTTCAGGCCGGCGCGTTGGGGCTGACGCTGTTCTGCGGCTCTCACGTCGCCGAGATCGTGCGCGGTGCGTTGCAAGCGTTGCCCCGTGGGCAGATGGAAGCCAGCAAGGCCATCGGCCTGACTTTTTACCAATCCCTCGGCTATGTGCTGTTGCCCCAGGCACTGCGGCAGATCCTGCCGACCTGGGTCAACTCGTCCACCGAAATCGTCAAGGCATCGACCTTGCTTTCGGTGATCGGCGTCGCCGAATTGCTGCTCAGTACCCAACAGATCATCGCCCGGAACTTCATGACCCTGGAGTTTTACCTGTTCGCCGGTTTTCTGTTCTTCGTCATCAACTTCGGCATCGAATTACTCGGCCGGCACATTGAAAAGCGGGTGGCCTTGCCATGACTGAAGCTCAAGTTTCCAACGTTCAAAACGGCCAGCCACTGCTGGACATCCGTGGTCTGCACAAACAGTACGGCACGGTCGAAGTGCTCAAGGGTGTCGACCTGAGCATGCAGCGTGGCAACGTCGTCACGCTGATCGGTTCCAGCGGTTCCGGCAAGACCACGCTGCTGCGCTGCGTGAACATGCTCGAAGAGTTCCAGGGTGGGCAGATTCTGCTTGAGGGCGAATCGATCGGCTACGACGAGGTCAACGGCAAGCGCGTGCGCCATGGCGAAAAAGTCATCGCACGGCATCGCGCCATGACCGGCATGGCGTTCCAGCAATTCAACCTGTTCCCGCATCTGACGGCCTTGCAGAACGTCACCCTGGGCTTGCTCAAGGTGAAAAAGATGCACAAGGACGAAGCCGTGGTGCTGGCCGAGAAATGGCTGGAGCGGGTCGGCCTGCTGGAACGGCGCAATCACTTTCCCGGTCAGTTGTCCGGCGGCCAGCAACAGCGTGTGGCGATTGCCCGGGCGATTGCGATGAACCCGAGTCTGATGCTGTTCGACGAAGTCACTTCAGCCCTCGACCCGGAGTTGGTCGGCGAAGTGCTCAACGTGATCAAGGGGCTGGCCGAAGACGGCATGACCATGTTGCTGGTGACCCACGAGATGCGTTTCGCCTTCGAGGTCTCGGACAAGATCGTTTTCATGAATCAGGGGCGAATCGAAGAGCAGGGACCTCCCAAGGAGCTGTTCGAACGCCCGCAATCGCCGCGTCTGGCTGAGTTTCTGAAAAGTACGCGGTTCTGAATTTTCACTTTTGTAATCAGGAGAAACACCATGAGCATTACGCGTTACGGTACCGGCAGCACCGCCGCTGGCGGCCAGCCTCGTCCATTCGCCCGCGCCGTTGAAGCGGATGGCTGGCTGCACGTGTCCGGCCAGGTGCCGGCGGTGGATGGCGAGATCATTGTTGGCGGCATCGTCGAGCAGACGCACCAGACCATGAAGAACCTGATCGCGATTCTCGAAGAGGCCGGTTATGGCCTGGAAGATGTGGTGCGCGCCGGCGTGTGGCTGGACGATCCGCGGGATTTCAGCAGTTTCAACAAAGTCTTCGGCGAGTACTTCAAACCGGAACACGCCCCGGCGCGGGCGTGTGTGCAAGCGAGCATGATGGTGGATTGCAAGGTTGAGATTGATTGCATTGCGTACAAGAAGAAGTCCTGACCGGCGGTGGCTCTTGTAGGCGCTGCCGAAGGCTGCGATCTTTTGGCAATTTTGCATGCGCCAGAAAGGCAAGATCAAAAGATCGCAGCCTGCGGCAGCTTCTACAGGGGAATTTGAGTGAGTACTGACATGACCGAAGACACCATCAAACGCAGGGCACGCGGTCTGGACCGGGCGTTCGATATCCTCGATTTCCTCAAGGAAATCGGCCAGCCGCTGCGTCCGAACGACATCGCCAACGGCATCGGCAGCCCGAAATCGACTGTCTACGAACTGGTCGCCTCCTTGCTGGAGCGTCGAATCCTCGAGCCGGTGGGCAAGGACGGTCACGTCTATCTCGGCCGGCAGCTGTACTTTCTCGGTCAGGCGCATTTGCGCCATTTCGACCTCAGCCGCGAAGCCGATCACGCCTTGCAGGAGATCGTCAGCCAAACCCGCGAGACCGCGCAGATGTGCCTGCTCAACGGGCGCAAATACACCGTGGCGCTGATGAAGGAGGGCGAGCGGCATTTCCGCATTTCCTCTGATATCGGCGAGAACGCGCCGATCCCATGGACCGCGTCCGGGCGCTTGCTGCTCGCGCACCTGAGCGATCAGCAAATCATCGACCTGATCGACGAAGACGACTACATCCTGCCCGACGGCGAACGCCTGCCGCTGGAGCGGTTTCTGGCGGAGATCCGTCAGGCTGGTATCGATGGGTTTTTCTCTTTCGACAGTGTTGCCGACACCTTCACCCATTGCTTCGCGGCACCGGTCAAAGACCCTTCCGGCGTTGCAATCTGCACCCTGTGCATCGTCGCCCCACGGGCGGACGCGAAGAACAATTACAACGACTATCGCCGGGTTCTGATCGAGAGCGCCAACAGTCTCGCCCGGCGAATCAACGAATAACCGCGGCCGTCTGCGCCGCGAACGAATGCGAGGAATTTGACCATGACGACTGCCATCAATACTGCTGTGGAAAAGGGCGATGCCGCTATCGGTGCGCACCTGGTGCGTGACGTCAGCCTGCCGGCACTGGTGCTGCACCGCGAAGCGCTGGAGCACAACATTCGCTGGATGCAGAAGTTTGTCAGCGACAGCGGCGCCGAACTCGCGCCCCACGGCAAGACCAGCATGACCCCGGCACTGTTCAAGCGTCAGCTCGACGCGGGCGCCTGGGGCATCACCCTCGCCAGTGCTACCCAGACCCGCGCGGCCTACGCCCACGGTGTGCGTCGGGTGCTGATGGCCAACCAATTGGTCGGCACGCCGAACATGGCGCTGATTGCCGATCTGCTGGCCGATCCGTCGTTCGATTTCCATTGCATGGTCGATCATCCGGACAATGTCGCCGATCTCGGCGCTTACTTCGCTTCGCGCGGGATGAAGCTCAACGTGATGATCGAGTACGGCGTGGTCGGTGGGCGTTGCGGTTGCCGCAGCGAGTCGCAAGTCATTGAGCTGGCCAAAGCGATCAATGCGCAACCGGCGTTGGTTCTGACCGGTATCGAAGGTTACGAAGGCGTGATTCACGGTGATCACGCGGTCAGCGGCATTCGCGCGTTCGCCGCGTCGCTGGTGCGTCTGGCGGTGCAATTGCAGGACAGCGGCGCGTTTGCTATTCCCAAGCCGATCATCACCGCTTCGGGGTCAGCGTGGTACGACCTGATTGCCGAATCGTTCGAAGCGCAGAACGCTGGCGGCCGCTTCCTTAGCGTGTTGCGTCCGGGCAGCTACGTGGCGCACGACCATGGCATCTACAAAGAGGCGCAGTGCTGCGTGCTGGATCGTCGTAGCGATTTGCATGAGGGGCTGCGGCCGGCGCTGGAAGTCTGGGCGCACGTACAGTCGATGCCGGAGCCGGGGTTCGCGGTGATTGCCCTGGGCAAGCGTGATGTGGCGTTCGATGCCGGGCTGCCGGTGCCGCTGCTTCGTTACAAGGCTGGGGTGTTGCCGGCGGAGGGCGATGATGTCGGTGCATGCAAGGTGACCGCGGTGATGGACCAGCACGCGTTCATGACCGTGGCGCCGGGCGTTGAACTGCGCGTCGGCGACATCGTTTCGTTTGGCACTTCGCACCCGTGCCTGACCTTTGACAAGTGGCGTGTGGGGTTGCTGGTGGATGAGCAGTTGGCGGTGATCGAAAGCATGGAAACCTGTTTCTAAGACTTGAAACCGAGTGCGGCCAATCGCGAGCAGGCTCACTCCTACAGGGGATCGCATTCCAAATGTAGGAGTGAGCCTGCTCGCGATGAGGTCAGACACAACACCACCAAATCACCAGAGACACCACAAAAAATGACCACCCTCAGCCCCTTGGGCCCCAACACCCCACGCATCGCCCTGATCGGCGAATGCATGATCGAACTTCAGCAGCGCGCTGACGGCAGCCTGCAGCAAAGCTTTGGCGGCGACACACTCAACACTGCCGTCTACCTGTCTCGCGCCCTGGGCGACAAGGCTCAGGTCGATTACGTCACGGCGCTGGGCGATGACAGTTTCAGCGACGCCATGTGCCAGATCTGGACCAGCGAAGGTATTGGCCTAGACCTGGTGCAGCGCCTGCCCGGTCGCTTGCCGGGCTTGTATTGCATCCAGACTGACGCCAACGGCGAACGGCGCTTTCTCTACTGGCGCAACGAAGCGGCCGTGCGCGATTGCTTCACCACCCCGGCCGCCGAGCCGATTCTGGCCGCGTTGCCGGATTACGACGTGCTGTATTTCAGCGGCATTACCTTGGCTGTGCTCGGTGCGCAGGGCCGCGAACGATTGATTCAGGTGCTGATCGAAGCGCGTCAGCGGGATGCACGGATTGTCTTCGACAATAACTACCGACCCCGTTTGTGGGCGTCACAGGCAGACGCGCAGGCGGCCTATCGCAGCGTGTTGCCGCATGTCGATCTGGCGTTACTGACGGTGGATGACGAGCAGGCGCTGTTTGGTTTTGCCGATTGCGATGCGGTGTTCGACGCTTACGCGCAGATCGGCACGCCGGAAGTGGTGCTCAAGCGCGGCGCCGAGGCATGCCTGATTCGATGTGACGGTGACACGTTTGAAGTGCCGGCGCAGAAGGTCGAGAAGGTAGTGGACACGACGGCGGCGGGGGATTCGTTCAGTGCGGCGTATCTGGCCAGTCGTTTGCTCGGTGGCAGTCCGGTTGAAGCTGCCGAGGCCGGCCACCGATTGGCAAGCCAAGTGATCCAGGTGCCCGGAGCTCTGATCCCCAAAACCTGAAATCTCTACCCCCTGTAGGAGCCTTCGGTGAAGTCCTACAGGGGAGGTTGGGGCATTCAATCGCGGTAAAACACCTGCACCAGGTGATAACCAAACTTGCTCTTGATCGGCCCGTGCACCGTACGCAGCGGCTTCTTGAAAATCACCGCATCAATCGCCCCCACCATCTGCCCCGGCCGCACTTCACCCAGATCACCGCCGCGCTTGCCGGACGGGCAGGTTGAAAATTTCTTGGCCAACACATCAAACGCTTCACCCTTGGCGATACGTTGTTTGAGCTGTTCTGCTTCTTCGGCGGTTTTCACCAGAATGTGGCGGGCTTGGGCTTTCATCTTGCGATACCTGATAACGGGGTGACGGCGGGGCGCGGATTATGCCTCAACTCAAGAGGTTTGGCTGATCATCGCACGGATCTTGCCGGCCAATAGCTCGATGGAAAACGGTTTCGCCACCATGTCCATGCCGTCCTCGAGAAAGCCCTGGCGTTCGGCGGCTTTTTGCGCATAACCGGTCATGAACAATACTTTGAGGCCCGGGCGATGCTGACGGGCGATTTCCGCCAGTTGCCGACCATTCATGCCCGGCAGGCCGACGTCGGTGACCAGCAGGTCCACGCGTAGATCGGATTCGAGCAACGGCAGAGCAACCCGGGCGTCCTCGGCTTCGTGCGCCTGATACCCCAACTCCTTGAGCAGATCGAGTACCAGCATGCGCACCGCCGGGTCGTCTTCGACCACCACCACGGATTCACCGGTGGCCGTGGCCGGTTGCGGCTCGGTGGACTCGACTGGCAGACGTTCCGCTTCCAGGCCAACCATTCGCGGCAAGTACAGACGCACGCAGGTGCCTTGGCCGGGCAAGCTGTCAAGGCTGACATGCCCACCCGATTGCTGGGCAAAACCGTAAATCATCGACAGGCCAAGCCCGGTGCCCTGGCCGATCGGCTTGGTGGTGAAGAAGGGGTCGAACGCCTTTGACCTGACCGATGGCGTCATTCCCGTGCCGTTGTCGCTGACCGCGAGCATCAGGTAATCGCCGGCCTTGACCGGTTCGAGGGTGGTGATATCACTGCCGTCGAGATAGACGTTTGCAGTTTCGATCAGCAACTCTCCGCCCTCAGGCATGGCATCGCGGGCGTTGATCACCAGATTCAACAGGGCGTTTTCCAATTGACTGACGTCAGTGCTCACCGGCCACAAGTCATCGGCCAACGTTAACTTGAGGTCGATTGGATCGCCCTTGGTGCGGCGGATCAGGTCTTCCAGCGAGTGAATGAGTTCGTTGACGTTCAGTTGCTTGCGATCCAGCGATTGCCGCCGCGAGAACGCCAGCAACCGGTGAGTCAAGGCTGCTGCACGGTTCGCCGAGGCGACGGCAGCTTCGGTAAAGCGGCCGATCTCGCTGGCGCGACCGTTGGCGATGTAGCGCTGCATCAGGTCGAGGCTGCCGATGATCCCGGTGAGCATGTTGTTGAAGTCGTGGGCAATGCCGCCGGTAAGCTGACCGACCGCCTCCATCTTCTGCGCATGGCGCAACGCATCTTCAGCGCGCTCGCGTTCGAACATTTCGTTCTGCAAACGCTGATTGGCCTGGGCCAACTGCTCGGTGCGGGCGCTGACACGCTCCTCAAGGGTTTCATTGAGGTTACGCAGGGCTTCTTCGGTTTTCTTGCGCTCGGATTCGTCGATCACAAAGATGTAGAAACCGTTGACCGAACCGTCCGAACCGTGGCGCGGCAGGTAATTCATCAGCGCGTGGCGGGCGCTGCCATCGCGGTGCGGGGTGTAGAGGCTGAACGAACAGGGCCGACCCGCCAGCGCCTCGGCGATGTACGGCAAGCGCAGGAAGTAGGCCTCTTCGCCGATCACTTCGCGAATGGTGCGACCGTACAACTCTTGCGGGGTCAGACCGTACCAATCCAGATAGGCCGCATTGTTCAGGCGAAAGCGTTCTTCGTGGTCGACATAGCTGATCAGTATCGGCATGGCGTTGATGATCAGCTGCAACTCGGTCTGGCTCTGGCGCAACGCCTGTTCGGTTTGCTTGCGCTCGGTCAGATCCAGTGCCGCACCGAGGAAGCGCACGGGGCGGCCATGGTGATCCTTGTAACAGCGGCCGCGGGCAAACACCCAGCGTTGTTCGCCACCGGGCAGCAACAAACGATATTCCTCGGCGTATTCGGTGCCATGGGTGATGCAGTGTTTGATGCTGCGGGCGACCAGTGCGCGGTCTTCGGGATGCACGCCGTGCAGGTAATCACTGATAGGCAACTGCGCGGCGCGTGATGGATCAATGCCGTGCAACTGGGCGAAGTGGGCGTCGGCAATGAAGCGGTCTTCGCCGATATCCCAGTCCCAGGTACCGACGGCATCTGTCGCGGCGAGGGCCAGTTGCAAGCGCTCTTCGGTTTCGCGCTGAGCCTTGAGGCTATCGTCGGAGCGCTGTTGCAACTCCAGGGCGATACGCCGGCGTTCGTTGGTTTCGATGGCTGTGACCAGGATGCCCGCCACTTGCGCGGTTTCGTCGCGAATCGGGCTGTAAGTGAGGTCGAGCCAGAAGTCGGTGTCTTTACCGTCGCGCTGCAGGGTGAAGCGTCGTTCACTGTAGGTGCGTACCTGGCCTTGCAGGACGGCGCTGTATATCGGGTCAGTGAAGTCTCGAAGTTCCGGCCATATAAGGTGCGCAGGCTGTCCGAAAGCGTGGGGATGTTTGCTGCCGGCGAGCAGGGCGAAGCCGTTGTTATAAATTTGCGTGAGTTGCGGCCCCCACAACAACAGCATCGGCATCGGCGAGTGAATCACGATATCCACCGCGGTACGCAGGCTCTGCGGCCAGGTTCCTGCCGCGCCCAGTGGACTGCGGCTCCAGTCGGTGCGGGCGATCAGTGCCTGCGCGTCGTCGTTGGTCGGTACAGCGTTCATCACATCAATCCTGAGCGTCGGTCGGTGAGGCGGCGTCTATCATTGTTGCAGGCTATAGACGCTGTATGGCACGTCGCGTCACGACGGCGGCCAATTCTGCTCATTGAATGCTTCGCGGGTGCTTTTTGCCATGGAAATCGATGCACTGTTATCTCGTTTGTCCAACTTACAGGGGTCTGACCTGTTCCTGTCTACCGCCGCGCCGCCCAGTGTAAGAGTAGACGGTGTACTGACGGCGCTCGGCGAACAACCCTTCAAACCCGGCGAAATTGCCGCCATGGCGGCCTCATTGATGGACGCCGAGCAGCGCCGGGAGTTCGACCGGGATCTGGAAATGAACCTGGCGATCTCACGACCCGGGATTGGCCGCTTTCGGGTCAATATCTTCAAGCAGCGCAACGATGTGTCGATCGTCATTCGCAATGTAAAACTCGACATTCCGCGTTTCGAAGACTTGAAACTGCCGCCGGTGCTCCTCGAAACCGTGATGCTCAAACAGGGATTGATCCTGTTTGTCGGCGCCACCGACTCGGGCAAGTCGACCTCGCTGGCAGCCTTGATCGATCACCGCAACCGCCACAGCACCGGGCACATCATTACTATCGAAGACCCGATCGAGTACATCCATCGACACAGGCTGTCGATCATCAATCAGCGGGAAGTCGGCGTCGACACCCGCAGCTTTCATGCAGCGCTGAAAAACACCCTGCGCCAGGCGCCGGACGTCGTGCTGATCGGAGAAATCCGTGACCGCGAAACCATGGAACACGCCTTGGCATTTGCCGAAACCGGGCATCTGGTGCTTTCCACGTTGCACGCCAACAACGCCAATCAGGCGCTGGATCGGATTATCAATATGTTTGCCGAAGAGCGGCGTGCGCAGCTGTTGCATGCGTTGGGGAGCCACCTTAAAGCGTTTGTATCGCAACGACTGGTACGCACTCTGGACGGGCAGCGCAGAGCGGCGGTCGAGGTGATGCTGGGTACGCCGACGGTCGCGGATCTGATTCGCCGTAACGAGTTGGGGGAACTGAAGGCGATCATGGAGAAGTCTGCCGAGCTTGGGATGCAGACGTTTGATGCGGCGCTGTTTGCGTTGGTCGTGGAAGGTGTCATCAGCGAGGAGGAGGCGCTCAACCATGCCGACTCAGTGAACAACCTGCGTCTGCGCCTGAAACTGCATGATGATGGGGTGCCTGGGCCGCCGCCATCCGCTTCGGGGGAGTGGGGGTTGGTGGATTAGACAGCATCAAAAGATCACAGCCGGCGCCGGGCGAGTCTCCCCGGCCACCGGCTGTGATCTTTACGATCAACTGCGCAACTCGTTTCTATTGCGAAATTGCTCCAGTGCCTCGGGATTGGCCAGCGCATCGGTATTTTTCACCGGCTCTTCGTGCACCACGTTGCGCACCGCCAGCTCCACGACCTTGCCGCTGAGGGTGCGTGGAATGTCGGTGACCTCGACAATCTTTGCGGGCACATGCCTGGGTGTGGTGTTGGCGCGGATGACCTGACGAATCCGCTGTTGCAGCGTTTCATCAAGTGTCACGCCGTCCTTGAGCCGCACGAACAACACGACCCGCACATCGTCTTGCCACTGTTGCCCGATGGCCACGCTGTCGAGTACTTCCGGGATTTTCTCCACCTGTCGATAGATCTCCGCCGTACCGATGCGCACGCCGCCGGGATTGAGCACGGCGTCGGAGCGACCGTGAATCATCATCGCGCCGTGGGGCAACTGTTCGGCGTAATCGCCCTGTGCCCAAACACCGGGGAACAGGTTGAAATAGGATTTGCGCAATTTTTCCCCATCGACATCGTTCCACAACCCGATTGGCATCGCCGGAAAATGCCGGGTGCAGACCAGCTCGCCTTTTTCGCCGATCACCGGCTGCCCGGCGTCATTCCACACTTCAACCGCCATGCCCAGGCTCTTGCCCATGATTTCCCCGCGCCGCACTGGCGTCATCGGGTTGCCATTGACGAAGCAGGAAACGATATCGGTACCGCCGGACATCGAAGCCAGGCAGACGTCGGTCTTGAAGTCGCGGTAGACGAAGTCATAACTCTGTGGCGACAGCGCCGAGCCCGTGCACAGCAGGGTTTTGAGGCTGCTCAGGTCATGGCTTTCGTGGGGTTTGATGCCGCTGCTCTCCAGCGTCGCGAGGTATTTGGGGCTGGTGCCGAAGACGCTGACACGTTCGTCCTCGAGCAGATCCAGCAAACGCTCCGGGCCAGGGTGAAACGGCGAGCCGTCGTACAGCACGACAGCGCTGCCGACCGCGAGTGCCGAGACCAGCCAGTTCCACATCATCCAGCCGCAGGTGGTGTAGTAAAACAAGCGATCGCCAGGGCTGAGATCGACGTGCAGGCCATGTTCCTTGACGTGTTGCAGCAGCACGCCGCCGGTGCTGTGCACGATGCATTTCGGCACGCCCGTGGTGCCGCTGGAATACAGCACGTACAGCGGATGAGCGAAAGGTACCGGGACGAAGCGCGGCTCATCGCCGGGCTGATAAAAGTCGTCCCACAGGGTGACATTGGCTTGCGTGCGATAGTCTTCGATGCGCGCTTGCGCACGCGTACAGGGAACGATGATCAACTGTCGCAGCGATGGCAGTTGCGCAAGGATTTCATTGAGCTTCGTCGTCTGGTCTATCTCTTTGCCGGCATAGCGGTAACCGGCGCAGGTGATCAGGACTTTCGGTGCTATCTGGCCGAAACGATCAATCACGCCGTGGGTGCCGAAATCCGGCGAAGAGCACGACCAGATTGCCCCGAGGCTGGTGGTTGCGAGCATCGCCACCAGCGTCTGCCAGGTGTTGGGCATACATGCCGCCACCCGGTCGCCGAGACCCACCCCCACGGCTTGCAGACTGGCCTGGAAACCGGCGACCTGGTGAGCCAGTTCGGCCCAGGTCAATTGCTCGCGCTGACCGTTCTCGCCCACGCTTACCACCGCCACGGCGTCATCACGGCGCCGCAGTAAATGTTCGGCAAAGTTCAAGGTGGCGCCGGGAAACCATTTCGCGCTGGGCATATATTCGCCTTCGCGTAGCACGGCGTCTGGCTGGGTATGGAAGCGAATGTCGAAGAGGTCGACGATGGCTTGCCAGAACGCTGCGCGTTGATCGATGCTCCATTGGTGCAGGGCAGGGTAGTCGTCCAGATTGAGCGAATGGCGCTGATTGACGAAGCGTCGGAACGTATCCATGCGCGACTTGGCGATACGGTCGGCGTCGGGTTGCCAGAGAATGTCGGACATTTGTTTGCCTCTTGTTTTCCTGAAGGTGTCGCGGCTTATTGCGCCAACCACCCACCGTCAATATTCCACGCCGCACCACGCACCTGGCTGCCTGCCTCGCTGCACAGAAACAGCACCAGTTCGCCCAGATGCTGCGGCGTGACGAACTCCAGCGATGGCTGTTTCTCGGCCAGCAAATCATGCTGCGCCTGCTGCGGATCGACGCCCTTGGCGGCGCGATCATCAATCTGCTTCTGCACCAGCGGCGTCAGTACCCAGCCCGGGCAAATCGCATTGCAGGTGACGTTGCTGGTCGCGGTTTCCAGGCCGACCACTTTGGTCAGGCCGATCACCCCGTGTTTGGCAGCAACGTAAGCCGCCTTGCCTGTGGAGCCGACCTGGCCGTGTACGGAGGCAATATTGATGATCCGCCCCCAGCCTTTGGCGCGCATACCTGGCAGACTCAGTCGGGTGCTGTGAAACACCGAAGAGAGGTTGATGGCGATGATCGAGTCCCAGCGTTCAATCGGAAACTCTTCCACGGCGGCGACATGCTGGATGCCAGCGTTGTTGATAAGAATGTCGACGCCACCGAACTCGCGTTCGGCGTAGGCGATCATCTCGGCGATCTGTGCCGGGTCGCTGACATCCGCCGGATGATGGCCGACCTTGCCGCCGAACTGCGCCACTTCAGCGATCACTTTGGACGCATCGCCAAAACCATTGAGAACAACATTGGCCCCGGCTTTGGCCAGCACGAGCGCAATGCCCAGACCAATGCCGCTGGTGGAGCCGGTAACCAGTGCGGTCTTGCCAGTAAGAGTCGTCATGAATGCCTCACACAATGCCAGTGGCGTAGAAAGTGCCGATCACCACGAAAACCGCCAGGGTTTTGATCAGCGTAATACAGAAAATGTCTTTATAGGCTTCACGATGGGTCAGGCCGGTGACCGCCAATAGCGTGATGACCGCGCCGTTGTGCGGCAGGGTATCCATGCCGCCGCTGGCCATCGCGGCGACGCGGTGCAACACCTCCAGCGGAATGTTCGCCGCATTGGCGGCGCTGATGAACTGCTCGGACATTGCTGCCAACGCGATGCTCATGCCGCCCGAAGCCGAGCCGGTAATACCCGCAAGCAAGGTCACGGTGATCGCTTCGTTGACCAGTGGATTGGGGATTTGCTTGAGCCAGTCAGCCAGTACCAGAAAGCCTGGCAGTGAGGCGATGACCGCGCCGAAACCGTATTCGGAAGCGGTGTTCATGGCCGCCAGCAATGCGCCGCTCACCGCACTTTTACTGCCCTCGGCCAGTTTGCTGCGAATCGCCTGAAAGCCGAACGCCAAGACCATCAAAATCCCGACCAGCAACGCGGCTTGAACGGCCCAGATCGCCGTCAGTTTGGCGATTTCCGTGGTCACCGGTGTTGCCATGCCTGGCAGCGCCAAGCTGTGAGTCTTGCCGTACCACTGCGGAATCCAGTGGGTGAACAGCAGGTTCATGATGCCCACCGCCAACAACGGCGACAGCGCAATCCAGGGGTTCGGCAGCGTCAGGTCTTCGGCGGTTTCCGGCTCGTTGCGCAGTTCGGTGCCATAGCCTTCACCGGCGCGTTGAGCCTTGTTGCGTTGACGTTGCAGAAACAGCATGCCGGCGCAGAACACGAAAATCGTGCCGATCACACCCAGCCACGGCGCTGCCCACGCGGTGGTGTTGAAGAACGTGCTGGGAATGATGTTCTGGATTTGTGGCGTCCCGGGCAGGGCGTCCATGGTGAACGAAAACGCGCCGAGGGCGATGGTGGCCGGGATCAGACGTTTGGGGATATCGCTCTGGCGAAACATCTCCGCCGCAAACGGGTAAACCGCGAACACCACCACGAACAGCGAAACGCCACCGTAGGTGAGGAGGGCGCAGACCAGCACGATCACCAGCATGGCCTGCTTTGTGCCTAACAGACGAATGGCCGCTGCAACGATCGAACGCGAGAAACCCGATAGTTCGATCAACTTGCCGAACACGGCGCCGAGCAGGAACACAGGGAAGTACAGTTTGATGAAACCGACCATTTTCTCCATGAACACCCCGGTGAAAGCTGGGGCAACGGCGGACGGGTCAGTCAGCAGGACAGCGCCGAGCGCGGCGATGGGGGCGAAGAGGATAACGCTGTAGCCACGATACGCAGCCACCATCAACAGCGCGAGGGCTGCCAAGGCAATGATCACACTCATGGTGTGTCTCTCCAGAATTGTTATTTTTGTGGTTGAAACGGGTGTGGCAAGAACCCATAGCCAGATGTGTGCCAGTTCGCTAACTTGTTGAAAAATATGAATAACTTGTTTTTTACTGGATTGAGATCCGCAAGTTTGTCTCGAATTGTAGATTTCTTTAGGGCAAAAAAGATCGCAGCCTGCGGCAGCTCCTACAGTGGTGATGCGAATTGCCATGTAGGAGCTGCCGCAGGCTGCGATCTTTTGATCTTCAATGGATCATCTACAAAGATAGACTGATGTCTCTTTAAGGAGACTCGGCGATCCCCAGCGCCACCATTTTCTTGTACAGCGTCGACCGCCCCAGCCCCAGCCGAGCCGCCGCCTCTGGAACCTTACCCCCGCATTGCGCAAGGGCAGACTGAATCAACTGCCGATCAAACCGCTCCCGGGCGTGAGCGAATGTCTCCTCGGCCAACGACTCGATCATCGGTGCCGAAGCACGCTCCACCGGCGTAAACGTACCGATGGCCGCGCGAATGTCGTTCTCGGTGAGCATCAGGTCATCACTCAGCAGCGCTGCTCGTTCCAGCACATTGCGCAGCTCACGAATATTGCCCGGCCAGGCATGCTGCCCAAGCAACGTCAACGCTTCACGGTTCAGCTCATGTTGACTGCGCAACTCTTCCAGAATGGCTTCGCTGAGTGCCGGCAGATCGTCGAGCCTTTCACGTAGCGGTGGCACGTTGATCGGCAGCACGTTGAGCCGGTAATAAAGGTCCGCGCGGAATTCGCCGCGTTTGATCGCCGCTTGCAGATCCGTCGACGTGGCGGCAATTACCCGCACATCACTCTGGATCACGTCGTTCGAACCCACAGGTTCGAACTCCTTCTCCTGCAGCACGCGCAGCAATTTGCTTTGCAGCGGTAGTGGCATGTCGCCGATTTCGTCAAGGAACAGCGTGCCGCCCTGGGCGATTTGCAGCTTGCCGGTGCGCCCCTTGCGGTCGGCTCCGGTGAACGCGCCTGGGGCGGTGCCGAAAAACTCTGCTTCCAGCAGCGCCTCGGGAATCGCCGCGCTGTTGATGCTGACGAAGGCTTTGTGCGCTCGGGGCGAGGCACTGTGGATCGCCTGTGCCAGCAATTCCTTGCCGGTACCGGTTTCACCCAGCAGCAACACAGGAGACTCGGCACTCGCACTGCGCCGCGCACGGCGTTTGACGTCGAGGCTGGCGGCACTGGTGCCGATGAAATGGGCGAAGTTGTATTTGGTCTGCCGCGCGCGCAGCAAGGAGCGGGTCGAGGCCAGTTCTTCCTGCATGCTCAGGTAACGCTTGAGCATCGGCGACAGGGTGCGCAACTCATCGAACAGGGCGAAGCCGATGGCGCCAATGACCGTGCCTGCGTCGTCGTGGATCGGCAGGCGCATCACCACCAGCGGTTCTTTTGGGGTGTCCTGCATGTCCAGCAGAATGGGGCGACCGGTGCGCACCACTTCTCGCAGGAGACTGCCGGGGATCACGCTTTCACAGGGCTTGCCGATGGCGCCTGCGGCGGATTCCAGGCCGAAACGCCGGGCGTAACGCTCATTCATCCAGACGATGTTGGCGTCACGATCGACAATCACCGTGCCTTCGCTCGACTGCTCGATGATCTCGAACAGCGAACGGATCGCCAGGGTGCGAACCCGTTGGTAGTCCTTGAGGCTTTCGGTGGTGTTCATGAAGACTGATCCGAGGTTTGTGTTGTCAGTGCCGACACCATCGCTGGCAAGCCAGCTCCTACAGTTTCTTTGGTTTACTCAACATGTGTGAGCGACCTGAAATCCTGTGGGAGCTGGCTTGCCAGCGATGGCCGCGACCGGGTTTCAAATCGAGCGCCGATTATGCCTACCCCGGATGCGCTGCCGCCAACAGCTCTTTGGTGTAAGGATGCTGCGGTGAATCAAACACCTCGTGACTGGCGCCACGCTCGACCACTTTACCGTCCTTGATCACGATCATGTCGTGGGCCAAAGCGCGGACCACCGCCAAGTCGTGGCTGATAAACAGATAGGTCAGACCATGTTTTTCCTGAAGCTGACGGAGCAGGGCGACCACTTGTTTCTGCACCGTGCGATCCAGTGCCGACGTCGGTTCATCCAGCAAGATCAGCGCCGGTTTCAGTACCAATGCTCGGGCGATGGCGATGCGCTGACGTTGACCGCCGGAAAATTCGTGAGGGTATCGATGACGACTTTCGGGATCGAGACCGACTTCCTTGAGTACACGGATCACTTGCTCATCGCATTCGCCAGCGGTGGATTCGCAATGCACTTCCAGGCCTTCACTGATGATCTGTGCTACCGACATACGCGGGCTGAGGCTGCCGAACGGATCCTGAAACACCACTTGCATCTGCCGGCGCCAGGGTCGCAACTGCTTCTGATTGAGGCCGTCGAGCGCTTCGCCCTGGAAGCGGATACTGCCTTCGGAGTCGAGCAAACGAAGAATCGCCTGACCGAGTGTCGACTTGCCCGAACCGGATTCCCCGACGATGCCCAACGTTTTGCCGCGCTGAATGTTCAGGCTAATGCCGTCGACCGCGCGCAGGTATTGTTTGCGCTGAAACAGGCCGCCACCGACGGCAAATTCGACCCGCAGGTTATCGACTTCCAGCACGTTCTCTCGCTCGTCCCTTGGCAGTGCTTCGCCTTCCGGTTCGGCATTGAGCAGGACGCAGCTGTAAGGATGTTTCGGCTCGGTAAACAGGGTTTCGCACGGTGCCTGTTCGACGATTTCTCCGGCCTTCATCACGCACACGCGTTGAGCGATGCTACGCACCAGATTGAGGTCGTGGCTGATTAGCAGTAGCGACATGCCCAAACGCTGCTGCAGGGATTTGAGCAGCAACAGGATCTTGCGTTGTACGGTGACGTCGAGCGCTGTAGTTGGCTCGTCGGCAATCAACAATTCCGGCTCGCAGGCCAGGGCCATGGCGATCATTACCCGCTGGCGTTGTCCGCCGGACAGTTGATGAGGGTAAGCCTTGAGCCGCTCCTGGGGTTTCTGGATGCCCACTAGTCCGAGCAGTTCGAGAATGCGTGCTTGCGCCGCTTTGCCACCGAGGCCGCGATGCAGCAGCAGGGTTTCGCCGATCTGTTTTTCGATGGTGTGCAGCGGATTGAGCGAGGTCATCGGCTCCTGAAAGATCATGGCGATACGGTTGCCACGCAGTTCGCGCAAGACCTTGGGGTCTGTCCCCACCAGTTCCTGCCCGCGATAGCGAATGCTGCCGGCGGTTTGCGCTTCACTGTCAGGCAGTAATTGCAGGATTGAATGAGCAGTCACCGATTTGCCCGAGCCCGACTCGCCGACCAGCGCCAGGCACTCGCCGGGACGGATGTCCAGGCACAGGTCGCGCACCACGGGCTGGCCATGGAAGGCAACGTTGAGATTACGGATTTCAATCAGGTTGTCAGTCATGGCCACGCTTCAGGATCGAGGGTCGAATGCGTCACGTAACGCTTCGCCGATGAACACCAGTAAAGAAAGAATCAGCGCCAGGGTGAAGAACGCCGTCAGACCCAGCCAAGGCGCCTGCAGATTCTGCTTGCCCTGACCGATCAGTTCGCCCAGCGAAGCGCTGCCGGCCGGCATGCCGAAACCGAGGAAGTCCAGCGCGGTAAGGGTGGAAATCGCCCCGGTCAGAATGAACGGCAAGTAGCTCAATGTTGCATTCATGGCGTTGGGCAGGATGTGCCGGACAATCACTTTGCGGTCAGTCAGACCAAGGGCTCGCGCGGCTTTGACGTATTCCAGATTACGCCCGCGCAAGAACTCCGCCCGCACCACGTCCACCAGCGCCAGCCAGGAAAACAGCGCCATGATTCCCAGCAGCCACCAGAAATTCGGCTCGACGAACCCGGAAAGGATGATCAGCAGGTACAGCACCGGCAGTCCCGACCACACCTCAAGCAGACGTTGCCCGATCAAGTCGACCCAGCCGCCGTAGTAGCCCTGCAACGCGCCGGCGGCGATGCCGATCAGCGCACTGACAAACGTCAGCATCAGGGCAAACAGAATCGATACCCGCGCGCCGAAGATCACCCGCGCCAAGACATCCCGCGACTGATCGTCGGTGCCCAGCCAGTTGACTGCCGTGGGCGGGCTTGGTGCCGGTTTGGTGAGGTCGTAGTTCGGTGTGTCGTCGCTGAAGGGGATCGGCGGAAACAGCAGCCAGCCACCGTCCTTGCGGATGAGGTTCTGCACATAATCGCTGCGGTAATCGGCCTGGAACGGCAGTTGTCCGCCGAACTCCTGCTCGGTGTGGCGCTTGAACACCGGGAAGTACCACTGGCCCTGATAGCTGACCACCAGCGGCTTGTCGTTGGCGATCAGTTCGCCACCCAAGGTGACAATAAACAGCCCGATAAACAGCCACAACGACCACCAGCCACGACGGTTCTTCTTGAATCGCTCGAAGCGACGACGGCCCAAAGGCGAGAGCTTGAACATCAGGCGTTCCTCGCGGCGAAGTCGATGCGCGGATCAACGAGGGTGTAGCACAGGTCGCCGATCAGTTTTATCAGGAGGCCGAAGAGGGTAAAGATGAACAATGAACCGAATACCACCGGATAATCCCGGGAAACCGCTGCTTCGTAGCTCATGCGGCCGAGGCCGTCGAGGGAGAAGATCACTTCGATCAGCAGCGAGCCGGCGAAGAACACGCTGATGAAGGCTTGAGGAATGCCCGACACCACCAACAGCATTGCATTGCGAAACACATGGCCATAGAGCACCCGACGCTCACTCAGACCCTTGGCCCGTGCGGTAACCACGTATTGGCGGGTAATCTCATTGAGGAACGAGTTTTTGGTCAGGATCGTCAATGTCGCGAAACCGCCGATCACCAGCGCCGTCACCGGCAACACCAAGTGCCAGAAGTAGTCGGCGATCTTGCCCAGGGTCGACAGCGATTCGAAGTTGTCCGACACCAGCCCCCGTACAGGAAACCAGTTCAGTGAGGTGCCGCCGGCGAACAGCACGATCAGGAACATCGCAAACAGGAACGCCGGCATTGCATAGCCGATGATGATCGCCGTGCTGCTCCAGATATCGAAATGGCTGCCATGGTGCACGGCTTTGCGGATGCCCAGCGGTATCGACACCAGATAGGTAATCAGCGTCGCCCACAGACCGAGGGAAATGGTCACCGGCATTTTTTCCAGGATCAGGTCGGTGACCGTCGCGCCGCGAAAGAAGCTTTTGCCGAAGTCCAGTTGCGCATAGTTCTTGAGCATCAGCCACAGGCGTTCATGAGCGGGCTTGTCGAAGCCGTACTGTTTTTCGATGTCCTTGATCAGCTGCGGGTCGAGACCACGACTGGCACGGGATGTGCCACTCATGGTTTCGCTCGCGCCGCCGCCGACACTGGCACCGCCGATACCTTGCAAGTGCGCGATCGCCTGCTCGACCGGGCCACCCGGCGCGGCTTGAATGATCACAAAATTCACCAGCAGGATGATCACCAGTGTCGGAATGATCAGCAGCAGGCGCCGCAGTATGTACCCCCACATCAGTGTGGCCCTCCGGGTCTGCCACGAGCGATTTTTTCAGCGGTCATCTGTTGATTGGTCAGCGGTGTGCTGCTGATTTCCCACCAGCTCTCGATGGCTTCGTCATTGCTCGCCTGAACCGACGGAATGCCGAAACGGTTCCACCAGACCGTCGAGGTACCCGGCGGATAGTAGTTGGGAATCCAGTAGTAGTTCCATTGCAGCACCCGGTCCAGCGCGTGGGCGTAGTGCAGCATGTCGGATTGGGTCGAGGCGCGCATCAGACCGTTGATCAAGGTATCTACCGCCGGGTTTTTCAACACCATGTAGTTGTTGGCGCCGGGATCGTTGGCCGACGCTGAACCGAAGTAGTTGAGCAACTCGCCACCCGGAGATGTGGTGACGGGGTAGCCGGTGACGATCATGTCGTAATCGCGGCTCATCAGGCGGTTGACGTATTGCGAGGAGTCGATACGGCGGATATTGAGATCGATGCCGATCTGTTTCAGCGTGCGCTTGTACGGCAGCAACAGACGATCCATGCCGTTCTGGCTGACGAGGAAGGTAAAACTCAGTGGCTCGCCTTCGGCGTTGACCAGTTGATCGCCATCGGGTTTCCAGCCGGCCTGTTCCAGCAGCTCGAGGGCTTGCAACTGCTTGTCGCGGATCAGGCCGCTGCCATCGGTTTTTGGGGCTTCGAAGACTTTGGAGAAGACTTCGTCGGGAACCTGCCCACGCAGTGGCTCAAGGATCTTCAACTCTTGCGCATCGGGCAGTTCGCGAGCCGCGAGTTCGGTATTGGAAAAGTAGCTTTGCTGGCGGATGTACAGGTTGCGCATCATCTGCCGGTTGCTCCACTCGAAATCCCAGAGCATGGCCAACGCCTGACGCACGCGCCGATCCTGGAAAATCGGTTTTTGCAGGTTGAACACAAAACCCTGGGCCGATTGCGGTGCCTCGGTGGCCAAGTGGGCCTTTTGCAGGCGCCCGTCGCTGAGGGCGGGGCTGTCATAACCGATCGAGTAGCCGGTGGCGGAGAACTCACGGTTGTAGTCGTAGGCGCCGCCGCGCAGCACCTGGCGCGCAACGTCGGTGTCGCCGAAATACTCGATGCTGAAGTGATCGAAGTTGTACAGGCCGCGGCTGACCGGCAAATCCTTGCCCCACCAGTCGGGGTTGCGCTCGAAGGTAATGCTGCGGCCCGAATCGACTTTGCCGACCCGATACGGGCCGCTGCCTAGCGGTGGCTCGTATCCGCCACCGCCGGCAAAATCGCGGTTCTTCCACCAATTTTCGGGGAACACCGGCAGGGTCGCGATATCCAGCGGCAGGGTGCGGTTTTCATTACTTTTGAAGTCGAAACGCACAGTCAGCGGCGCTTCCACTTCGACGCCTTTGACGTCGGCGAATTGGGTGCGGTAGCGCAGGCTGCCCTGGGTCATCAACAAATCATAGGTATAGCGCACGTCTTCGGCGGTAATCGGTTTGCCGTCGGCGAAGCGTGCTTTGGGATTGATGAAGAAACGCAGCGACAGGCCGTCGTCCGAGCGCTCCATCTTCTGTGCGACCAGGCCGTAAACGGTGTAGGGCTCATCCATCGAACGCTGGGCCAGCGGTGAATAAAGCAGGCCGTCGATCTGAGTGACGCCGATGCCTTTGTCTATATAAGGAAGGAGGTGGTCGAAGTGACCGATTTCGATCGCCGAGCGGCGCATCGTCCCCCCTTTGGGGGCCTGCAGGTTGGTGTAATCGAAGTGACTGAAACCGGCAGGATATTTGGCAGGTTCGCCATACACGGTCAACGCATGTTGCGGTGCCGCGTTCACACCGGCGGCGCCCGACAGCAGGGCGAGGGCGGTAAGCATCAATGTGGGGAAAGCCAGTCGCATTGTCAGCCTTGGAACCGGGTAATCGATAAGCGCAAGTTGTACGCGAGAGGCGCGTCAGTCGCCAGCCGTATGTGTAACTGAAACACAACGGCCCACCAGAAGGCGGGCCGTTGGACAGCAATCAGGCGACGGATCAGTCCTGACGGCTGGTGACTTCCAGCAGGTGATAACCGAACTGGGTTTTTACCGGGCCTTGCACGACGTTGATTGGCGCGCTGAATACCACGGTGTCAAATTCCTTGACCATTTGGCCTGGACCGAACGAACCCAAGTCACCACCCTGACGGCTGGACGGGCAAGTGGAGTTGGCCTTCGCGACTTCAGCGAAATCAGCGCCGCCTTCGATCTGGGTCTTGAGTTCGTTGCATTTGGCTTCATCGGAAACCAGGATGTGACGGGCAGTGGCTTTAGCCATGAGAAAACTCTCCAATCTATTTCAATAAAGTGCGGAGCCTACCGGATTCAGTGGGCGAATTCTCGGCAAAGTTCCGTTCGGTTGTCATGGTCTGATCAGAGATTCACTGCTCGCAGGCGCGCAGCATGCTCAACGTAAAGGTCTATCGGGTCGAACTGACCGGTTACCTTGCCGGCGGAACGGCGCAGGCTGCTCAAGTGATCCAGCGGATAGTCGGAACGGATGACTTGACCCAAGTGAGAGCTGAAACGCCCGACGAAGCCGTCATTCTGTTCCCCCTCGGTCATGAAATATTGCGACAGCGCCCGGCAGGCTCCCTGCATCGGGTCGAGTGTTGCTAGCCCAATGGCCGGAAGAACGCCGCTCCAGGAGTAATAACGTACCCCATTGACCTGTTCGGGACCGTGTCCGCCCCAAGTGCCGGGTAATCCCTGTGGAAACCTGTCGTTGAAGTCGCCCACTCCCTCGGTCGTCAGTGCATTGAGCGCCGCCAATGCATTCTGCGGCAGCGTGGTACTGCCGCTAAGCAACGAAAGAAAATCGGCAAACACCGTCGCCACGTTCTGCGCGACGACTTCCGGCAGCCGGCCTGGAACCAGCGCCTTGCGCAAAAAGTCAGCCAATTCCGAGCCATGATTGGGGCCGCTGACTGAAGTCACTGAGGCCACGGCGTGTGGGGCAAGCGCTGCGGCGTATCGAGCTGCCAACGCTCCCTGGCTGTGCCCGATGAGATTGACTTTTCTGGCACCTGTGCCCCGCAGGACACTGTCAATCTGCGTCAGCAATTGCTTACCCCTGACTTCATTGTCGTGGGTGGCGGAGAGGTGTGGAACGAACACTCGGCAGTCAGCGGTTTTCAGAGCGTCCTTGACGTCATGAAACAGCTCGAAATGGCCGATACGCTCAAATCCAAACAGGCCGTGTACCAACAGGATGGGATAACGAGTTGTAGCACTCCGTTGCATGTTCTTACCTTTTTCGCAGAAGTTCATCGGGGAAATCTGTTGGTCACTCTAAAACACACACCTCGTTGAAGAAGTACGAAGAGGCTTCACTTGGCCGTTGAATTCGGACTAGAGGCAGTAAGAATTTTCAGATACTTACGAAATCCAAATCGGAAGTTCTGGCCGTCCTCCGCCTGGGGAAAGGTCGATTTAGTGTTCGTTGCCTACCGAGCTTGTAGCTTTTGCGCCATGGCTGCGGTGTATCGGGCTGATATCGAGAACACCAGCAATCGCGTTCAATGTTGGCTGTCGACGCCGTCATGAAGACAGCGTTTTATCCAGGGAATGGAGTTGCGAATGAACATGCATGAAATCGAGTTTTGCTATCGAATGCGCCACCCCGCCAGCCCGAAGACGACACATCAGCAGTTGCCTGCAGCAACGCTTGATTCTCTGCAGGGGAGCGTGCTGGATCCCGCTCTGGGCAAGGTCGTCGTTCGTATCCCACCTTATGCAAACATGGCGTGTGGCGATCAGTTGCTGTTGAGTTGGGAGGGGCTTGATGTCGAAGGTTTTGTTTATCAGCACGAAATGGTCCGCTTTGTCAGCGAAGTTCAGGTGGGCAAAAACGTCATCTTCGTTATCAAAGGCATGCACGTCGCGGCCCTGGATGGCGGTTCACTCGAGGTCTACTGGACACTTGTCAGCGCGGCCCTGTCCGAACCTGCATCGTCTGCGCGCTTGCAACTGACAGTCGGAGATTCAAGGCCTCAGTTGCTTGCCCCGCACGTCGAAGCTGCAATCGGCGGGACGCTGGATCCGGCGCGGGTCGTGGAAGGAGCGCTTGTCACTCTCCAGCCCTACGCACGAATGGCCGCAGGCGATCAGGTTTCATTGAGCTGGTGTGCAGACGCGTCGTCCGTATCGTTCCATGACAGGTTGAAGGTCGAAACCTTTGCTGTTTCAGACTTGCTGTCTTTCTGGGTTCCGCCCGAGTACATCGCAGCAAATCTCGGTGGCGAGGTGTCCGTACGCTACCGAGTCGAGCAGTCCGATGGAGTGGCACGTGAGTCCGAGCCGACGAGAGTTCTCATCACCCCGTTTCTTCGTGGCGAACTGGACGCCCCCGACGTACTTGAAGCCGAGGACGGCGTGTTGCTTGCGCAGGACTCGATTGATGGCGTAACCGTCGTGATCGGCAACGCGCAGGCGCAAGAGGGTGAGCTGGTTTATCTCAAATGTGACGGAGACTTTTTCAATCATCGGGATGATCGCGAAATCACCCGGGAAACCGCAGGAAAGCCGCTCATTTTTATCGTTCCACATCGCTTCTGGCTCGAGCACCACGGATCTGCCGTTCGCGTTGCGTACACGGTTGAGCGTTTGGACGATGTCAGTCAGGAGTCCGCAGTGACGCGGGTGCAGGTAGAGGCGAAGCTGTAACGTTGACGGCCCTCCACTTTGAATAAGCCGGAGGGCCTGTCTCGCAATCAGCGTCTGGCGTGTGCGCCAAGACGCTGAGCAGCATCGACCAGCAATCGCTCTGTTGCGCTGAAACCGAGGCAACCATCAGTGATCGAAACGCCGTAGCGCAGCGATGCACTCAGCGGCTGACAGCCTTCGAACAAATGAGACTCCAGCATCATGCCGATCAGTGAGCGATCACCTTGCAAGCGTTGTTCAAGCACTTCATTGAAAACGTCAGGTTGACGCAATGGATCTTTGCCGCTGTTGGCGTGGCTGCAATCGACCATGATTCGGCTCGGGATCTTCAGTCGGTTCAGATCGGCGTGAATTCTGGCGATGCTTTCGCGATCATGGTTCGGCCCTTTATGTCCGCCGCGCAGTACCAGATGGGTGTCAGGGTTTCCTGGCGTCTGGATGATGGCTGGATGTCCTTGGCTGTCGACGCCGAAATGGCGATGCGGGTGCGAGGCCGAGCGCATGGCATCGACAGCCACGGCCGCGCCGCCGTCCGTGCCATTTTTGAATCCTACCGGCATGTTCAAGCCGCTTGCCATCTCGCGATGGATTTGTGATTCGGTTGTGCGTGCGCCAATGGCAACCCAACTGAGCAAGTCGTCGAAGTAGCCAGCCGCCATGGGTTGCAACAATTCGGTCGCCACGGGCAAGCCGAGGCGGATCATTTCCAGCATCAGCCCACGGGACAGGGTCAGGCCTGCGGCCATGTCATCACTACCGTCCAGGTGCGGGTCATAAGCCAAGCCTTTCCAACCGACTGTAGTTCGCGGTTTTTCGATGTAGGCACGCATCACCAGCAGCATTTCGTCGCTGACTTCTTCTGCCAGACGGGCGAGTTTTCCGGCGTATTCAAGGGCGGATTGAGGATCGTGGATAGAGCAGGGGCCGACGATTACCAGCAGGCGCTGGTCCTCACCGTTGAGGATCGCGCGAACCGCTTGGCGGTGGGCGGAGACTCGTTGGCTCAAGGCATTGCTCAATGGCAATTGCTGTTTGAGTTGCAACGAGCTGGGCAGACGCACGGTCAGTGCTTCGTTGGCAGAATCGAGGGTGGACAGTGGCAGAGCAGAAACTGACGAGTTCATATTCGGTCTTCCTGGGCTGGCGGCGGGCTTTTCCCGCGCGCTCGGCCCTACTGGGGTGTTCGACAATTGGCCGTATTGGCTACGTGTGCATGTTTGCCACCTGTAGGTGACCGATCGGAGGCGGCAGGCTGTCCCGAGCGGAGGCTGCTAAATCGCCAGGCACTAAAGCTGTCGTAACGGTAATAAGTGGCGTAGTTCATTGTTTAAATCCTCAAGGAGTCTGATGTGTTGCTGAAAAAGTTTGGGCCTGAAAAAACAAAACCCCCGGTCGGGGAGCCGACCGGGGGTTGAGAAATCTCTGGTAGGCGACCCGTTTTTATGGGCGCCGTTTGGGTATCAGGCGCGCCAGTGGCTAAACCAATACCCAAAATAAAAGCTGACCGGAGCGCAAACGTCATTCGCCCGGGCAGCCGCAACCGAGCGCAGTGCGCTGGCGGTACGAAGCTGTGAGAGGGCGTTGAACATGGTCTGTCTCCGATGGATGCGCCGAGCTTACTAGAGGCCGACACGCCTCAGCAATCAGAAAATGCTATAGCGGGGCTAGCCAAATGCCTATCGCTTGAGCGCTGCATGAGTTGTGACACACTCAGCGTTTTGCCTGATGACCAAGGTTGAATCATGTCGACATTGAACATTGCCGCCGCCCAGACTACTTCCATTGCCGGCGATCTTGCCGCAAACATTGCCAGCCATAGGTGCTTCATCGAGGTCGCGGGGGAGCAGGGTGTGGAGTTGCTGGTGTTTCCTGAGCTGTCACTGACCGGCTACGAAGGCGAGGTGGCTGCGGCATTGGCCATTGATCCACAAGATGCTGTGCTTCAGCCGCTACGGGATCTGGCGCACGCACTGGGTGTGACGGCAGTGGTCGGCATGCCGATTCGGCTGAAACACAGTTCGGCGGTATTGATTGGCGCACTGGTACTGGGCGCCGATGGATCGCTTGGGGTGTACAGCAAACAACATCTGCACTCGGGCGAGGAGCGGGTCTTCGCCGCTGGGTTCGGTGGTTCACCCCTGAGCATCGGTAGCGATAAGGTCGCGTTGGCGGTCTGCGCCGATTTCTCTCATGCCAGCCATGCGGCTGCGGCCGCTGATCAAGGCGCCGACCTGTACGCTGCGGGAGTGTTAATCAGTGAGAAAGGCTACGACGCAGACGTCGCGGTGCTGCAGGGTTATGCCCGGCAACATGCGATGGCGGTGCTGATGGCCAACCATAGTGGCCTTACCGGCGGCTGGCAGTCGGCGGGGCGTAGCGCGATTTGGTCCGAGGACGGCTCACTGATCGCTTCGGCGCCGGGGGCGGGTGATCTTCTCGTGGTTGCCCGGCGCGACGCTGGTGCATGGCAGGGGCGAGTCATTTACGTGGAACAGGCTCAATGACATTCCAGCTACGCCCTGCGACAACAGAGGATCTGGCGTTTTCGCGCCACCTTACTTGTCAGAACATGCTGGGCTACTACATTCACCATGACCTGTTGTGGCAAGACGAAGCGTTCGATGTTGCATGGTTGGCGCGCGAGAACTGGCTGATATTGCGTGATGATAGGCCGACAGGTTTTTTCAGTCTCAGCCGAGATGCGCGGGCATTGTATGTTCGTGAGCTGCAGATTGCTGAAGCCTTTCAGCGGCAGGGTGCAGGTTCCTGGGCGATTGATCAGGTTATTGGCATGGCTCGTCAGCAAAGGCGCCCGGCTTTGCGACTCACCGTGTTTGAAAATAACCCGGCGAAACATTTGTATGAAAGAAAAGGACTACGCGTGCAAGGCGAGGACGAGTGTTTCCTGCGGATGCAGCTGGATATCGGTACACCTGTGCTCTGAAACCCACGGCGGGCATGCCCTCAATGATGAATTGAAACTTTTTAAATGATGCTTGCCGCTAGGTCTGCCCGGTACTTTTTGCTAAGGTGTCCGGCATCCCAATAAGACCATATCGCGAGGTGTCTGCTTGATTAGGGTGCTAGTGGTCGATGACCACGATCTCGTTCGTACAGGCATTACACGGATGCTGGCCGATATTGATGGCTTGCAGGTGGTGGGCCAGGCCGAGTCCGGGGAAGAATCCCTGATCAAGGCCCGAGAGTTGAAGCCCGATGTGGTGTTGATGGACGTCAAGATGCCCGGCATCGGCGGCCTGGAAGCCACGCGAAAACTGTTGCGCAGTCATCCGGACATCAAGGTGGTCGCCGTTACGGTGTGTGAGGAAGATCCTTTTCCTACTCGGTTGTTGCAGGCAGGTGCTGCTGGCTACCTGACCAAAGGCGCGGGTTTGCCGGAGATGGTTCAGGCCATTCGCCTGGTCTTTGCCGGTCAGCGCTATATCAGCCCGCAGATCGCTCAACAATTGGCGATCAAGTCCTTTCAGCCGTCCAACGATTCGCCCTTCGACGCTTTATCCGAGCGTGAAATCCAGATCGCTTTGATGATTGTCGGCTGTCAGAAGGTGCAAATCATTTCCGACAAGTTGTGCCTGTCGCCGAAAACCGTGAACACCTATCGCTACCGTATTTTCGAAAAGCTTTCGATCAGCAGCGACGTCGAGTTGACACTGTTGGCGGTTCGTCACGGCATGGTTGATGCCAGCCTCTGACCATGATTGAAACATTCGATTCCAGCGCCTTCCTGTCTACCGTCAGCGGGCGCCCCGGCGTCTATCGCATGTTCGACAGCGATGCGCGCCTGTTGTATGTCGGCAAGGCCAAAAACCTGAAGAAGCGCTTGGCGAGTTACTTTCGCAAGACCGGGTTGGCGCCGAAAACGGCTGCATTGGTTGGTCGCATTGCTCAGGTCGAAACGACCATCACCGCCAACGAAACGGAAGCGCTGCTGCTTGAACAGACACTGATCAAGGAATGGCGGCCGCCGTACAACATCCTGCTCCGCGACGACAAATCCTATCCCTATGTTTTTCTGTCAGATGGGCAGTTCCCGCGTTTAAGCATCCATCGCGGGGCCAAAAAGGCCAAGGGCAAATACTTCGGGCCTTATCCAAGTGCCGGCGCCATTCGCGAAAGCCTGAGTTTGCTGCAAAAGACGTTTTTCGTTCGTCAATGTGAAGACAGTTACTACAAGAACCGCACGCGCCCATGTCTGCAATATCAGATCAAGCGATGCAAGGCACCTTGCGTCGGGCTGGTCGAGCCTGATGTTTATGCCGAAGACGTGCGCCACTCGGTGATGTTTCTTGAAGGGCGCAGTCATGCGCTGACCAATGAGCTGTCCACGGCGATGGAAGAGGCCGCAGTGAACCTTGAGTTCGAGCGCGCCGCCGAGTTGCGTGATCAGATTGCGTTGCTGCGCCGCGTGCAGGACCAGCAGAGCATGGAAGGGGGCACGGGTGATATTGACGTCATCGCTGCCTTCGTCAACCCGGGCGGTGCCTGCGTGCATCTGATCAGTGTCCGTGGCGGACGCGTACTGGGCAGCAAGAATTTCTTCCCGCAAGTCGGGATCGAAGAAGACGTTTCTGAAGTCATGGCGGCTTTTCTCGGGCAGTACTTCATCAGCAGCCCTGAGCGCGACCTGCCGAGCGAACTGATCGTCAACGTCGTGCATGAGGACTTCCCGACACTGATCGAGGCGGTTAATGAACTGCGCGGTCGCGAATTGGCCATCAGTCATCGGGTGCGCGGCACCCGCGCGCGCTGGCAGCAATTGGCCGTCACCAATGCGGAACAGGCGTTGGGCGCACGCCTTGCCAATCGGCAGCACACGGCAGCGCGTTTTGATGCACTGGCTGAGGTGTTGAACCTGGATGAGCCGCCACAGCGTCTGGAATGCTACGACATCAGTCACTCCAGCGGCGAGGCGACAGTCGCGTCCTGCGTGGTGTTTGGCCCGGAGGGCGCAATCAAGTCGGATTACCGCCGCTATAACATCGAAGGTGTCACGGCAGGCGACGACTATGCCGCCATGCACCAGGCGCTGACGCGACGATTCAGTAAGCTCAAGGACGGCGAGGGCAAGCTACCGGATATTCTGTTGGTCGACGGTGGCAAGGGGCAGCTATCGATGGCCCGTGATGTTCTCAATGAGCTGGCAGTGCCGGATCTGATCTTGCTCGGTGTGGCCAAAGGCGCAACCCGCAAGGCCGGCTTTGAAACTTTGTATCTGAATGATGCGGCGCACGAGTTCACCTTGCGCGGCGACTCACCAGCATTGCATTTGATTCAGCAGATCCGCGATGAGGCCCACCGATTCGCAATTACCGGACACCGCGCACGCCGCGGAAAAACCCGCCGCACGTCCACACTGGAAGGCGTTGCAGGCGTCGGGCCGACCCGACGTCGCGACTTGTTGAAACATTTTGGTGGATTGCAGGAGCTGACTCGTGCAAGCATCGAAGAGATCGCCAAAGCCCCGGGGATCAGTAAAAAGCTCGCAGAGTCGATTTATGCAAACCTGCATAGCGAGTAGAATGCCCCTTCACCTCGTAGCCAGTTGTGCCGATGAATATCCCTAATCTGATTACCGTTCTACGCGTTCTGCTCATTCCCATCTTCATTTTGCTGTTCTATCTGCCTTACCAGTGGAGTTATATGGCCTCCGCATCGGTGTTTGCCTTTGCGGCAGCCACCGACTGGCTGGATGGTTATCTGGCCCGCCGTCTGGAACAAAGCACCCCGTTCGGGGCTTTTCTTGATCCGGTCGCCGACAAACTGATGGTTGCGGTGGCGCTGGTACTGCTGGTGCAAGAACACGGCAATCTCTGGCTCACGCTGCCGGCTGCCGTGATCATCGGTCGTGAGATTGTCGTATCGGCATTGCGTGAATGGATGGCCGAACTCGGCGCCCGTGCTCATGTAGCTGTATCGAATCTAGGCAAATGGAAAACCGCTGCGCAGATGCTGGCGCTGGTCATTCTGCTGGCCAATCCGAAAGACTTCAGTTTCTGGGTGATTCTCGGTTATGCCTTGCTGATGGTGTCGGCAGGTCTGACTTTGTGGTCGATGGTTCAATACCTTCGCGCTGCCTGGCCACATCTGAAAACCGATGTTGAAAAGAAATAAAACTTTTTTGAATCAAAGGGTTGACGGGGCTTCTGAAATCTATAGAATGCGCCACACCAAGCGGGAATAGCTCAGTTGGTAGAGCACGACCTTGCCAAGGTCGGGGTCGCGAGTTCGAGTCTCGTTTCCCGCTCCAATTTGTACGTGTTTGTTGTTGTGCTACTGACAGCAGATGCTTTGAGGCCGAGTAGCAAAATGGTTATGCAGTGGATTGCAAATCCACCTACGCCGGTTCGATTCCGACCTCGGCCTCCACTATAAACAAGCTCCGTAGATCCATGATTTACGGAGCTTTTTTATTTCCAGTGTGCTGCAAGATTTTGTCTTGAATACGGCCATTGCGAACTTGCTTCACCGGGAAGTGATGTATATATTTCCCGCTCTGCTGCTTAGCGTGCATCCTGTCAGGATCGCGACTCGGCAGTTGAAATGAGCTACACAGCGCTACCGCCCGAATGGCGAAACTGGTAGACGCATGGGACTTAAAATCCCCCGCTCGTAAGGGCGTGCCGGTTCGATTCCGGCTTCGGGCACCATGAATATCGAGGGCTTGCATGACATACCTCATGCAAGCCCTTAGTTCTTTTTTCCGCAATCAAAAAATCTTTTCCGCAATTCGAAACCGTTGGTCACTTCGTAGGGGTTACCTTCATGCCCTTACGCATTCGAATGTACTGCTCCGTCATCCCGACAGTTGTATGCCCTAACTGGTCTCGAGCTTCGCGAATGCTCCCCGTTGACTCCTCTTTGTCCGTTGCCGCTTTTGCTCGTAAATCCCGCATCTGAAATTCTGCTTTCGGAATTCCGGCTGCCTCCCTAGCGTCATCAAATCTTTTCCTGAGCATGCTCGCCGTCATCGGCTGTCCAGAGTCGATGACCACAAGGCGTGTTGATCTGATTTTGTAGCCCGCCTTTCGAGCCATGATTCGATCTATCACAATTCTGAGCTCTCCAATAATCTCGATCCTTCGTTTCGCACCAGTCTTCCCCTGCTGGACGGAAAGCTTTCCGTCTTTGATATCTCGCTCATCCATCTTCAGTGTGTCGCCACCCTTTGTCCTGTCAGATAGAACAGGTCCAGGGCATCTCTCAGTGGTTGATCGGCGTACAGATATGCTTTGGCAAGAACGTCGTCTTCGACATATACGTCGCGACCAGATTCCTTATTGCCCTTTATCCCGGCGCAGGGGTTTGCCAGAGACGTGTAACCATTCTCGCGAGCAAAGTTCCAAATGGAGCTGAGTAAGGCCTTTTCTCGATTCGCGCGAATTGGTGCTGTTTTGCCCCGGTGACGAAGGTACTGGCTGACATGCTTCGGTTCGATCGCTTCAAGCGGGGCAGGCGGATCGTTGAAGAACAGCAGAAGGTTTTTAAGTTCGCGCGCGTTGTCCTTTTGAGTGGCATGGGCTTTGTGTGGATTCAACCGGTGGACGCAACAGATTGGCTAAATCGTTCAGCGGGCGTTTCGTAGTTTAGTGTTTTTCGAGGGCGGTTATTTAGCTGCCTTGCTACTTCATTGAGTGTGGCTTGCGAGTGATCTGCAAGGTCAGTCCCTTTCGGGAAGTACTGCCTTAACAACCCGTTGGTGTTCTCATTCGATCCCCGTTGCCAAAGACGATGAGGATCGCAGAAGTAGACCTTTATGTCGGTAGCCACCGTAAAGCGCTTATGGTCAGCCATCTCTTTGCCACGATCCCACGTCAGCGATTTGTAGAGTTCTTGGGGTAAGTCGCGGGCGTTTTCGATCAGGGCGCTTATGACCGTCTCGCTATCCTTACCGACCAACTTCACCAGCATTACGTAGCGGGTATGACGCTCTACAAGAGTGGCAATTTGGCTGTTTCTGCTACCGCACAACAGGTCACCCTCCCAGTGACCTGGCACCGCTCGATCCTTAACCGTAGCCTGATAGCTCGTATCGTCCGGGTAGGATCGCTTCAGCCAGCCGGCAATTTGTTCCGGTGACCACTGCAATTGAAGCTTGTCTGCAACAATTTGCGCCACCGCTCGGTTCTCAACAAGCTTGCAGACCTTAGGCCGATGCGCGCGATCCCAAGCAGCCTGATCAGCTTGATTAGCCCGGTAGCATCCTTGACCACCGTTGCGTCTTATCTCACGGCTAACGGTCGAGGCTGCTCGCCCTAGCAGTGCAGCTATGGAGCGGACCGAGTTACCTGCAACCACCGCACGCGAAATCTCTTCGCGCTCAGCCAACGTCAGCGTCAATCTGGACCTGCGCCGTACAGCGGGTCTGATACCCCCTGTTTCCGCCAAGATGCGCTGTATCGATGAGTGGTTTCGATCAAATAATTGGGCGATCTGCTGGAGAGAGTCGCCTTTCTGCCAGTGATCCCACATCAGTTTTTTCTGGCTGTCGGTGTAATAAATCCGAGGTCTCTGCTACATCTGCAACACTCCTTCTGCTTACACAGAATTTAGTCATGTTGCGTCCACCGGTTGAATCCACAGCCGGTAGCGGCCCCTTGAGGACTTCCGTTTCTGGCCGAAAGCGGTCAGTCCACCCGCCTGTTCGCTCGCTCGACATTATGAGGTTCGTCTGGCATCTGGTAAGTCGTCCGATTGGGAGTTCATGCCGCGCGGGATTCGTCGCTAGTTTTTTCGCTCGCGTAAGATGAATGCTAATCGACAGCTGAGTCGACTAATGGAATCCAAGTGGAAAATGGAGCGTCTTGATGGGTAGGCACGAAGAGAAGGCGTATTTTGCGAAGTGCGCAAGAAGTTGCGCAGTTGGTCATAATATTTTGCAGTCCAATTGCCCTGCAGGCCACGATTCACGTGGTCTGGAGCCAAGTGCGCAAAAAGTTGCGCAGTACTGCGCAAGAAGTTGCGCACTTTTTCAAAGATTCCCTCAGCTTGGCGCTCAGAAAATCGTGAAATCTCTCTCAACCTATTGAACTGTATGGGTTTCTGGAGAATTGGCGCATTTTTTGATTGTTGGTAGCCACTCTGACAGGCAATGGTGCCTGCCAGTGTTATATCCAGAAGCAAGGAGAGCATCCCCATGGCAACACCAGCGTACATGTCCGTCACTGGCGAAAAACAAGGCCTGATCACTGCCGGCGCCTTCACCGCCGACTCCGTTGGCAACACCTATCAGGAAGGCCACGAAGACCAGGTTATGGTTCAGGCTTTCAGCCACGACGTGATCATCCCGCGTGACCCACAATCCGGTCAGCCAACCGGTCAGCGCGTTCACAAGCCAGTTGTGATCACCAAGGTCTACGACAAGGCTTCGCCTCTGCTGCAAGCCGCTCTGACTTCCGGCGAGCGCATGAGCGAAATTGTTATCCAGTGGTTCCGTACTTCGGCTCAAGGTACTCAAGAGCACTACTACACCACCAAACTGGAAGACGCGATCATCGTCGCCATCAACAACAAAATGCACAACTGCCAGGATCCAGGCAACTCGCACTTCACCCACCTGGAAGAAGTGCAGTTCACCTACCGCAAAATCACCTGGACCCACGAAGTATCCGGTACTTCGGGTTCCGATGACTGGCGTGCTCCAGTCGTTTAATTACGGCTGATGTTGTATTCGCCCCGGTCGGTATGGCTGATCGGGGTGGCTTGATCTAAAGAATTCTTGCGTGCATCACTTTTGTTGACTGATGCCCGACGCAGCATTGCGCGAGGAACAAGGGATGTTCTCACCGGCCAACCAGCCTCATTTCAATCTGACCATCGATGGCATCGACAGCGATTTTCAAGTGCTGTCATTCACTGGTCGGGAGGCACTCAACACACCCTTCGAGTTCGAACTGGAACTGGTCAGCGAAAAAGCGTCGATCAACCTCGAAAGCGTGCTGCATAAACTGGCGTTTCTTCAGTTGTCCCCGACCGGTACCGGCATTCATGGACTGGTCTACAGCATCGCTCAGGGCGAGGCCGGCAAACGCCTGACGCGCTACATGATCTCCCTGCGCCCGCAACTGGCGTACCTCGCGCACCGAGTCAATCAGCGGATCTTCCAGCAGATGACCGTGCAGCAGATCATCAGCAAGGTGCTGGAAGAACACGGCATCCTCGCCAGCGATTATCACTTCCAGCTTAGTGCGATTTATCCCGAGCGCATCTACTGCGTGCAGTACGACGAGTCGGATCTGCATTTCATACAGCGCCTGTGCGAGGAAGAGGGTATTCACTACCACTTCCAGCACACGTCCAGCGGCCACAAACTCACCTTCGGCGATGACCAGACGGTGTTTCCGAAACTCGCCCCCGTGGCCTATCAGCAGGACTCCGGGCTGGTCGCCGACACCCCGGTGGTCAAGCGCTTCGGTCTGCGCCTGGCTACCCGCACCAGCCGCACTACGCGGCGCGATTACGACTTCGTCAAACCGAAAATCGAGCTGGAAAGCGATGCCAAAAGCAGCGCTCAGCCGGACCTGGAAGATTACGATTATCCGGGCCGATTCGTTGACCGTGACCGCGGCAAACATCTGGCTAATCGCGCGCTGGAACGCCATCGCAGCGACTACCGTCTGGCCGAAGGTAACAGCGACCAGCCGATTCTTGTCAGCGGGCATTTTCTTGCCCTGACCGAACACGCCAACCCGACGTGGAACGACCTGTGGCTGCTCACTGAAATCTTCCACGAAGGCAAGCAGCCGCAAGTGCTGGAAGAGTCGGTGACTAGCGACACCACGGACAATAAAGACGATTTCCACCAGGGCTACCGCAACCGCTTCAGCGCGATCCCGTGGGACGTGCCGTACCGTCCGCCGCTCGATCACCCGAAACCGAAAGTCCTCGGCACCCAGAGTGCCGTGGTCTGCGGCCCGGAAGGCGAAGAGATCTACTGCGACCAGTACGGCCGGGTGAAGGTGCAGTTCTTCTGGGACCGCGAAGGCAAGCACGACGACATGACCAGTTGCTGGATGCGCGTCGCGTCGAGCTGGGCCGCCGAAACCTTCGGTTCGATCAATATTCCGCGAGTCGGCATGGAAGTCTTGATCACCTTCCTTGAAGGCGATCCCGACCAGCCGCTGATCACCGGCTGCTTGTACCACGGTGCGAATCTGCCGCCGTACAAACTGCCCGACTTCAAGACGCTGGCCACGGTCAAAAGCAAGGAATACAAGGGCAGTCGCGCCAACGAACTGCGGATCGACGACACCACCAGCGAGATCAGCATTGCGCTGCGCAGCGATCACGGCGCGAGTGCGATCAATCTCGGTTATCTGACTCATCCACGGCCGAGCGGTGGTCAGCCGCGTGGTGAAGGTTTCGAATTGCGCACCGACCGCCACGGCGCAGTACGTGCCGGTGCCGGTCTGCTGATCACCACCGAGCCACGTCCGAACGAATCGAAACATCACAAGGATCTGCCGGAAACCGCCGAACGCCTCGCCACCGCCAGCGATCAGCAGGACGGCTTCGCGGTGCAGGCCAAGGAATTGCAAGCGCAGGAAGCGGGCGATCAGGACGACGTGGCCAAGGCCTTGCACGCGCAGCATCAGGGCGTGCTCGGCAGCGGCCCGGCGAACATGACCGCCAATGAGTTCCCGGAATTCACTGAACCGCATCTGGTACTGGCCAGTCCGGCAGGCATCGCGCTGACTACGCCACGATCCAGCCACATCGCCACCGGCGAACACCTGGCGCTGAGCAGCACCGGGCACACCAGCCTGTCGATCGGCAAACGTCTGCTGGCCAGTGCCAGTCGCGGCATGCGCCTGTTCGTTCAAAGCATGGGTTGGCGTCTGGTAGCCGCGTCCGGCGACATCGACGTGCGTGCGCTCAAGGACAGCATCAATTTGCTGGCCAAACTCAACATCACCGCCAATGCCGACCGCATCACCATCACCGCCAAGACCGAACTGGTGATCCAGGGCGGTGGCAGCGCCACGACCTACAACGCCGGCGGCATCACCCACGCCACCAGTGGTCCGTACACGGCGCATGCGGCGAACTTCGCCTACACCGGCGCAAAAAGTCTGGCGGGTGTGTTCCCGGAACCGCCGAAACCGGGCAAGGGCAATCTGGAACTGTTCAACCAGTACGCTGGGCGTCAGGGCATCAAGGAAGGAGATTACGAAGTCATCGACGCCCTGGGCAAAAGCATCAAAGGCAAGCTCGACGCCAAGGGTTTCGCCAGCGTCTCTGGCGCCGCACCGGGGCCAGCGCGTGTGTTGTTCGGCAAGGATCCGGCAGACACTTGGAGCGACGGCAGCTACATCGGCAAGCCGGAATGGCCGTTGAATCCGCCAGGCGCGGAAGCCGTGCCGAGTCAGGTGCAAACCATGGTCGCGCAGGCATTGCCAACGAAGAACTGGGACATGCTGGAGAAGGGCAAGGACATAGCTCAAACAGGGATGAGTGCGGTGCAGACGGCCCAAGGCGCGATGCAGACGGCGCAGCAGGTGAAAGGAGCAGTGCAGGGTGGTGTGGCTGGACTGCCGAAACTGGCGAGCGCGGCGATGCCGAGTGCTTCTAGTGTTCTAAGCCTGGCGAGCAAGACGGGCAAGTTGCCGACGCTGCCGGCGCCAACGCTTGCGAAACCTTCCTTGAAAACTCCGGGCTTGTTGGCGGGTGAGGTGTTGGTATGACGACTGAGAATGCTGTGAAACGGCAGCCTCAGGTTGCCATTGTTCCGCTCAACACGATCGACATCAAAGACGTTGGGCGCGGTGCCGCGAGATTTGATGCCTGGCTGCAATCCATCAGTGGTGGTGTAGTCACACTGGATCGAATCAAAAACGTCGCGGGCGCCTTGCCTGTGGTGGGCAACATCATGGCGTTGGTCGATGCGCTCGGCGATATCGTAACGTTGTCCAAGAGCAAGCGACGCGAACTGTTGGACTGGGTCAGTCTGGGCATCAACCTCATCGGCGTGCTACCCGCACCGCCTACTATGGCATCGGCGCGGATGACTTTGCGTCCGACCTTGGCACTGGTACGCCAAGAGCTGCGCAACAGCGCCAAAATGCTGTTAGGCGACTCGTTGATCGAAGTGCTGATCGGCCACTTGAACGCTACCATCGTTGGTACGATCGATGATTTCGTAAAAAAGGCTCAGCCCAAGTTGGCTGGCATTCTTGATGATGCCGGCACGCTCGGTAAAAACGCCGTAAACGAGATCGCTAAGGGTCTGGAAACCGTAGTCAACGGCAAACTCGACGCCAAAGGCGACCTCAATGCTGCAGGCGCCAAAATGAGTGCTGCCGGCGGACAATTACTGCATAACCCCAAGGCCGCCATCGGCAATATTTTTGGCGCGGCTTTCAGTGCCTATAAAGCTGTAGGTAAAGGTGCTGCCAATAGCGCCGCTAAGAATCTGCTGCCCCAAAGTGCCAAAGCTTTGGTGCTTAGTCACACGTCCACATTGCGTGCACTGGGCGCAGAGATGCAGACCCAATTAAAAAAACTGGGTAATCCGGGTGTGCAACATTCGATCGGTTGGCTCCTGCAGATGCTGGCTGGGTCTGTGGTGACCTGGCGCAAGCGTCGGTCACATGGACAGGGCGCCAGCGTCAAGCCAGCGGCGACCAGCAAGGCCCAGCACAGGGCGGGAGAGGGTCGTCTAGAGGCCACGAGTCGCCAAGCGCCGGCGACAGGTGCCGCCAACGGCAAGAAAAACGGCGCGTGCCCGACCACGTGCCACAGCATCAACTTTGCGATGGGCTCCGAGTCAGTAAGTCATACCGATTTCTCCCTGCCAGGCCCATTTCCTATCGAATGGGTGCGCACCTATAGTTCCCGGTTTGACGCTTTTGACGATAGCGAACTGGGGGCACGGTGGGTGACAGAGTTCACTACCCACTTTGACTGCAAGGATGATGGTCTAGTTTTTTTTGGAGCCGATGGTCGTAGCCTCGATTTCCCACTGCCCAAGGTAGGCCTCTTTCACTATGACGCCGTTGAAAATCTCACGCTGGTTCGCTCCGGTGAGGATCAACTGCTCGTCTGCTTCGGTTTTGAGCGCAAGGAAACTTATGTCCGTCGTGGTCGTTCCTACTGGCTGACGGACGTCAAAATGCGCAGTGGAGCAGGGCTGATGCTGCACTACGAGCATCGTCATGGGGACCTCTTAGTATTATCCGATCTGATTACCTATCAAGGTGACGTTACGCAAGTCCACCTACACGTCGGAACCTTGATAGACGATCAAGGACGACTGGCAGGCCTCTGGGAAATTCGTGACGGTGCTCCTGTTCGCCAATTGTGTAACTACCAATACGATATCCATGGCGACTTGGTCCAGGCACAGGATGAGAACGGTGCTGCCTGGAGTTATCAATATCAGCATCACCTCCTGACTCGATATACGGATCGCACCGGCCGCGGTTTGAATCTGGAGTGGGATGGTCAAACATCGCAAGCGAAGGCTGTGCGGGAGTGGGCTGATGACGGCAGTTTCGATACCCGCCTCGAGTGGGACGAAAACATCCGTCTGACTTACGTCACTGATGCTTATGGCAACGAAACTTGGCATTACTACGACATCAAGGGATATACCTACCGGATTCGTTATGCCGATGAACGTTCGGAGTGGTTCTTTCGAGATGATGCGAAGAACATCGTTCGTCACGTTCACACAGATGGCACCACCGACCAATACAGCTATGACGAGCGCGGTAATTTGCTCGAACATATCAGTCCGGATGGCAGTGTCGCTCACTACGCCTACGATGATCTCAACCAACTGATCAAGGTAAGTGATGCAGAAGGTGGTCAGTGGCAACGTGCTTACGATGATGCCGGCAATTTGGTGGAGTCCGTCGATCCGCTTGGGAATAAGACGGAGTATGCCTACGACAAAGCAGGTCAGTTGATCGCTATCAAGGACGCAATCGGCAACGAAAAAGCGCTTGAGTACAACGCTGCTGGTCAGGTTCTGAAATATACCGATTGCTCTGGCAAGACAAGCGAATGGGAATACAACGATCGCGGTCAGATGATTTGTTTCACCGACGCTGCAGGGCAAAGCACCGAGTATCAGTACAAAGCTGGACATATCACTTTGATAGCGCATCCAGATAAGGCCGTAGAGCGATTCGAGCGTGATGCCGAAGGGCGTCTGCTTGCTCATGTTGACGGTCTGGATCGCTGTACGACATGGAGCTATAACGCCGCCGGGTTAGTTGCCGAGCGCGTAGACGCCTGCGAGCAAACGCTTCGTTACCGTTGGGACCGGCTAGGCCGCCTTATAGCGCTGGAAAACGAAAACGAGCAGCGCACCCAATTTCACTATGATCCTGTCGGAAGGTTGCTTGAGGAAAAAGGATTCGATGGCGTTGGTACGCGCTATCAGTACGATTCTGAGAGCGGGCGTTTGGCGAGAGCCATCAGCGGTGAGCGCGTCATTTCGATGTCGTTTGACCCCATGGGACGGCTTGTCGAACGCCATGCGAGCTTGGGCAATACCACTCAAAGTGAATCCTTTGCGTATGACGGTAACGGCAACATGGTTTTGGCCACGAATGACCAAAGCCGATTGCTGTGGTTCTATGATTTGGCCGGTAATCTGATCAGAGAGCATCAGCATTATCAGAGTCTGGATGCACCGCTCGTTGCAATCTGGAGGCACGAGTACGATCCCCTCAACCAGTGTGTCGCTACGACCCGCCCGGATGGTCACAGGGTGAGTTGGTTGACGTACGGCAGTGGGCATTTGCTTGCGTTAAAACTGGATGATCATGAGCTGGTCGGTTATGAGCGAGATGATCTACATCGTGAGGTCGTTCGTCATCAAGGCAATCGGCTGCGCCAGAATCAAAAGTGGGACCCGGCAGGTCGCCTGCAGGAGCAATTGCTAGGCCGAAGTGATGACAATTCCACTTTGCTGAAGCGCGAATACAAATACGATGCGGTCGGCCAGTTGACCGAGCTAAACGACACGCGTCGCGGATCGCTGATCTATCGTTACGATCCAGTCGGGCGACTGATCAGCGCAGCAAGCCGCCTCGGCGTTGAAAAATTCGCTTTCGATCCTGCCAGTAACCTGCTCGATGAGAAGGTGACAGAAGTACGCCGTCCTCTTGATCAGGCCCCAATACGCAGTCGGTTGGTAGACAATCTTCTACGTGAATACGTCGGCACCCATTACGAGTATGACGATCGTGGCAATCAGACGCTGCGTTGGCAGAATGGTCAACGCAGTCGATTGCAATGGGACCTGTTCGATAGGTTGGTTCATTTCGAGGATGATCGTCTCTCGGTCAAATATGCCTACGACGCCTTGGGTCGCCGGCTGTATAAGCATTCAACCGCCCATTATACAAATCGTCCTGAAGCAGGTTCCCACTGGAATAAAAATGAGCAGGGACGTATTCAGCGTTTGCTTGGCTGCGGCCTGACTTTGTACGGGTGGGACGGAGATAATCTTTCTTGGGAAAGCAGTCCTGCGCCTATCGATGGGGGTACTGGTCGCACAGTCCACTACGTTTATGAACCCGGCACGTTTGTTCCGGTGGCTCAAGCGATCAGACACGCCTCGATTGATCTGTTAAGCCAGCCTGAATATGTCGGTGGCGAGAGTCTTGAAGATGACCCGCTTTGGAGTCATGTGCCCAAAGTACAACCGTTTGATGCCTTGGCTTGGTATCAGTGTGACCATTTAGGCACACCATTAGAGCTTACCGATCAGGACGGTCAGGTCGCCTGGAGCGCTCAATACAAGGCGTGGGGGCAGGCAAAAGAACAGACATCAGCCTCAGCATTACGGCATGGGCTGAGCAATCCAATTCGTTTCCAAGGTCAGTACCACGATCATGAAACAGGCTTGCACTACAACCGATACAGGTACTACGACCCCCATGTAGGTCGCTTCATCTCAAAGGATCCGATAGGTCTGATGGGGGGCATAAACCTTCATCAATACGCACCTAACCCAACTCAATGGGTGGACCCTTTAGGGCTGGAGAAGAAACCGCCATCCAAGCGCGCCTTAAAAGACGGCGCTGGAGCATCGCCTCAAGATATCGCTGCGAGTAAGGTCGGCGGAGGCAGTCGAAAAGGGCAGGCGGCTTGTCGCAAAAAACTCATCGATAAAAGTAAGCCGGTGGGCGTTTACAAGTGCTGGCGGTGCGGACATACCTCTACCAATCCTGATGACATGCACTTGGGGCATAAAAATGTGGCCACCTCAAATGGGGGCAACCTTGCCGATGTCAACGTAGATCTTGAGGGCGCTTCGTGTAACCTGAGTGCGGGAAATAGCGGTTACGTGAAAGAAGGGATGTCGTGTGTCGAACGTGGAAGTTGTGGAGCGCCATATGGACGATAAAGAATTGCCTGTGCTGATTCAGGTGTTTGTATCAGATGAAGGTAGCCCTGTATTCGAGGAGCTCCCTGCAATTGCGATGGGGCAGGATACTTATGAGCTGTTGTCTTCCCCTGGTCTGGCGTTGAATTTGGCTCGAGGTGATGTCATCTCGATAAAAAACAAAAACACCCACGCTGAAGTTCTCAAGCGCGGAGGGAATTTTTGTATTCATATCTACGCCGATTTTATCCCCGAGGACGTCATTGCGCAGCTCGAAACTGATGTCGGTACTGAGCTGGGTGGTACGCTTGATGGCGTTTTCGAAGGCAATCTTTCATTGGCTGTGCCGTCGAGCAACGGGATGGACAGAATCAATGAGTTTTTTGATCGCTTCCGCGAGAAAACCGGCCTCGAATGGTATTACTCCAATGTCTACAAGAACATTGATGATGAAGAAGATGAAACGCTGCTGAATTGGTGGCTGCAGAGCTGACTGACTCGACGGAAGCGATCTGGTGACGGCCATCGAAGCTTGGCTGAGCAAGCATCGATAAACACAGATGTGTCGGCCAGATCTGCTAAACGAAGTGCGAGACAAAGGGCGCGTGAAGATCGGCAGTGATTAGAACGCGCTGTATCGGCCAGCCAAAAAATATGAATGGGTGCGACCCTGTTTTCAACGCTTGACGGGCCGATACGAATCCATGATTTAGTCAAAGGAGTGACACCATGAAAGATGTAATCCGCTTGGGCGATTCCACCACTCACGGTGGCAAGGTGCTCGAAGCCTTCTCCCAAACCGACCTCAACGGCAAGCCTATTGCTGGCGTCGGTCACAAGGTTAGCTGCCCGCTTTGCAAAGGGGTTTTCCCAATTGCCGAGGGCAGCAGCACCTACACCGTTGGTGGCACGCCCATCGCTCTGGACGGTATGAAAACTGCCTGTGGCGCCGCGCTCATTGCGAGCGGTCCTAAAGGCGCAGTGATCAGCTGATCGACCTGACCACATCCTGGTTTCATTGCTAACGAGAGGCGACGTGCAGTCGTATGCCTCATGGCGATGAGCCTCATGACATCTCTGAATTCCCGAGCCTACTGGCTGGTAAGACGCTGACATGACGACCAATACCGCTGTTGCAACCAAACGTGAACCACAAGTCGCCGTTGTTCCCCTGAATCTGATCATGGTGGAAGACGTGGGTCGCAGTGCGGCTCAATTCGACGCCTGGTTACGAGAGATCAGTGGCGATCTGGTCACATTGGAGCGCATCAAGACGGTCGCAGGCGCACTGCCTGTTGTCGGCAACATCATGGCGCTGGTCGATGCGCTGAACGATGTTGTGACGCTCTCGAACAGCCCACGACAAGATCCTCTTAACTGGGTCAGTCTAGGGATCAACCTGATAGGTGTCTTACCGATGCCGCCGAACATGGCGGCCGCGCGCATGAGCTTGCGTCCAACTTTGTTCCTCGTTCGCCAGGAGGTCGCCAAGGTCGGCAAGCTGGTGTTGGGCGATGCGTTGATCAACGTCGTGGTCGGTCATTTGAACGCTGACATTGTTGGTGTGATTGATGATTTCGTTAAGCAGGCACAAGCCAAACTCAAGGAATTGCTCAGTGATGCAGGGGAGTTAGGTGAGAAGATCCTCAACGAAATTGCCGTCGGCTTGGAGAGAGTCGTAAACGGGCAGCTCGATGCTAAAGGCAATTTGAAAGCGGCAGAACAGATGGCCAGCGCTGCCAGCGATCAATTGCTCCATGATCCTATGAGCGCGATCAGCAACATCTTTGGCGCTGCGGCGAACGTTTACAAGGCAGCGGGGAAAGGCGTGGCTAACAGTGCCGCCGAACATCTCTTGCCGGAGCAGGCGAAGAAAAAAGTTCTGGCTCATACGAAATCGCTGCGCGCCATGGGGCCTGAGCTGCGCACGCAGTTGAACAAGTTGAGTGACCCGGCCGTTCAAAGCTCCATTGGCGCACTGTTGGTGGTGCTGGCCAGCGCGGTTGCAGCGTGGCGTATGCGCAATGCGCACGGGCAGGGCGGTAACGTCAAACCAGGCATGACCAGTCAGTCCCGACGCCTTGCCAGCGACGGGAAGGTCGAAGTCAGCCGGGGTGAGTCGAAGCCGAAGTCGCGCCCCAATGACGAAAAAAACGAAGTGTGTCCTGCGACCTGCAAGCGCATCAACTTTGCCATGGGGACAGAGACGTTTGATCACTCGGATTTCAGCTTGCCCGGCGCATTCCCCATTGATTGGACCCGCACGTATTGCTCAGACCTGAGCGCTTATGATTCGGGCATTTTGGGTGCGCGCTGGATCACCCCGTTCACCACTCGCATCGATGAGCAGGACGATGGGCTGGTGTTCTACGATGCCGACGGTCGAAGTCACACCTATCCGTTACCCAAGATTGGCCAGTTCCATTACGACGCGATTGAAAACATCACCTTGCTGCATGTCAGCGAGGGACAGTTGCTGCTATGTCGCGGGTTCGAGCGTAAGGAAACCTACAGCCGTCATGGGCAAAGTTACCTGCTGGTTGGCGTTGTGTTGCGTAGTGGTGCCGGAATCATGCTGCACCATGAGCATCGTTACGGCGAGACTCCGGTGTTATCCGACCTGATTAGCTATCAGGAAAATGACATCACCAAAGTACATCGTCATCTCGGTACGCTGATTGATGCTCATGGTCGGTTGACCGGTCTATGGGAGATCCGTGACGGGGCGCCACAACGCCAGTTGTGTGCTTATGAATATGATGTGCAGGGCGACCTGGTTCTCGCTCAGGATGAAAATGGGGCGGCTTGGTCGTATCAATATGAGCATCACCTGATCAGGCGCTACACCGACCGAACCGGGCGCGGGATGAACTTGCATTGGCAGGGTGCCGGCGCCGATGCCAAGGCGGTGCGCGAGTGGGCCGATGACGGCAGTTTCGACACACGTCTGGAATGGGACGAGAACATTCGTCTGACGTATGTCACGGATGCTCACGGCAACGAGACGTGGCACTACTACGACAGCTTGGGCTACACGTATCGCATTCGTCACGCCGACGGTTTGTCGGAGTGGTTGTTCCGTGATGAGGCGAAAAACGTAGTCCGGCATGTGCATCCGGATGGGGCCACCGATCGCTATAGCTACGACGAGCGTGGCAATCGGCTTGAGCATATTCGCGCCGATAACAGCGTGGTGCACTTCGCCTATGACGACCACGACCAACTGATCAAAATCATGGACGCAGAGGGCGGGCTGTGGATGCGCGCCTATGACGATGCCGGCAACCTGGTTGAAACGGTCGATCCGCTCGGCAACAAGACTGAGTACGCCTACGACAAAAAAGGTTTGCCGATTGCAATCAAGGATGCCAATGGCAATGAGAAGACCCTCGAATACAACGACGCGGGACAATTACTCAAATATGTCGATTGCTCAGGCAAGACAAGCGCATGGGAGTATAACGATCGCGGCTTGATGATCTGCGCAACCGACGCCGCAGGGCAGAGCACCGAGTACGAGTACAAGTCTGGGCAAGTAGCGCTCCTCAGGCACCCGGACAAAACAGAGGAGCGTTTTGAACGCGATGCTGAGGGTAGGCTTCTAGCTCATGTCGACGGGTTAGATCGCTGTACAACCTGGAGCTACACGGCGGCGGGTTTCGTCGAAGAACGAGTGGATGCTGCCGAACAGACTTTACGGTATCGGTGGGATCGCCTGGGACGTTTGCAGGCCCTGGAGAACCAGAACGAGCGCTCGGCACAATTCCTCTATGATCCTGTCGGACGATTATTAACGGAAACAGGCTTTGACGGGCGCCTGACTCGCTATCAGTACGACATCTCTTCTGGACGCCTTTCAACGGTCGCGACCGGTGACCGCGTTGTGAGGGTAGCGTACGACGAGATGGGCCGTGTGACGGAGCGTCTTGCGTCGCTTGGCGATCAGTCTCAGGCGGAGCGTTACGCCTATGACGGCAGGGGCAACATGATCCTTGCCAGTAACGCGGACAGCAGAGTGCAGTGGTTCCATGATCCTGCTGGCAATATGGTGCGCGAGCATCAGCATTATCTTGCTTTGGAGAAACCACTGGTTGCTGTCTGGCAGCATGAGTACGACGTACTCAACCAACGCGTGGCCACGATCCGTCCTGACGGTCATCGGGTCAGTTGGTTGACCTACGGCAGCGGTCATCTCTTGGCGTTGCGTCTGAACGAGCATGAGCTGCTTGGCTATGAGCGGGATGACATGCATCGCGAAGTGGCTCGGCACCAAGGCAATCGTCTGGTGCAGACGCAGAGGTGGGATCCGGCCGGACGCTTGCAAGAGCAACTGTTGGGTCGCAGTGACGACAAGTCGGTTTTGCTTAAGCGTGAGTACACCTACGATGCTGCAGGACAGCTAAACGAAATCAACGATACGCGCCGTGGACAATTGTCCTACCGCTATGATCCGGTCAGCAGACTGCTAAGCGCGGTCAGCCGGCTGGGTGTTGAAACGTTCGACTTTGACCCGGCAGGTAACCTGCTCGATGAGAAAGCAGCCGAGAGTCGGCGGCCTTTGGAGTTGACTCCGCCACGCAGCAAGTTGGTCGATAACCTGTTGCGCGAGTATGCAGGTACTCACTACGAATATGATGATCGTGGTAATCAGATAAAACGTTGGCGCGATGGTGCTTTCAGCGAAATGCGTTGGGATCTGTTTGATCGGCTGGTGCATTTCGAGGATGCCAAGCTTTCGGTGGAATTTGTCTACGACGCTCTTGGGCGACGGTTGCTGAAGAATTCGCGAGTGCACTACAAGCAGCGGCCGGCGGCAGGCTCGCTGTGGAATAGCGCTGAGCACGCTCGTCTGCAGCGAGAGCATGGCTGTGGCTTTACGCTGTACGGTTGGGATGGCGATAACCTGGCATGGGAAAGTTGTGCTGCACAGCAGGATGGTAAAGCGGGGCGCACTATCCATTATGTATTTGAACCGGGAACGTTCATTCCTGTAGCTCAGGCGATGTCAAATCACTCCATCAATCTGATGGGGTTGCCTGATTATGACGAAGACTACAGCTTGGAGGATGATCCGCTCTGGAATCGTTCCGCGGTATCGCCCCCAATCGATGTATTGAATTGGTACCAATGCGACCACTTGGGCACTCCTCAGGAAATGACCGATCAGAACGGAGACGTCGTATGGAGCGCTCAGTACAAGGCCTGGGGTGAGATTCGGGAGGAGCGGTCGCAGTGGGCGAAGCAGCAAGGTATTGCTAACCCTATCCGATTCCAGGGGCAGTACCATGATCATGAGACGGGGCTGCACTACAACAGGCATCGCTACTATGACCCTACGATAGGTCGCTTTATCTGCCAAGATCCTATTGGCTACGCAGGGGGGATACATCTATATGAATACGCTCCGAACCCGACTGGATGGATCGATCCCTTTGGGCTTGCTAAGTCTGGTCGTTGGGAGCAGGTCGGAAATGGTCGAGTCCGCATAGACCCTCCTCATGTGGAAAATACCAACCAGCAAGTACATGCTCATTGTCAGTGCAAGGCGAGGCGTGCAGAGGTAGTAGTTAATAAGGACGGCTCGCAAAGCCATGGTACCAGGGGAAGTATTTCGGAGCTTACACGCAAAGAAAAAGAGTATCTTCGAGAACAAGGATTCAATCTATGAGAAAGCTTGCTAAGTTTACAGTTCACGGTACTGCCGTTAACAGTGATCAAGAAATAAAACTGGATGAAATATCCATCCTGGCTGACCCGGAAACCTTGCGGGAAATTGGTAGATTCCTGATCAAGGCATCTAAAGAGATGTCAAAAAGCGGATTGGAGCATATACATCTTCAAGATGTTATTGATGATTTCGACTATGAAAATAATGTCGATTTTATTGCGTTGAACGGAAACGTTGTCAAGGCTGTTTAGCGTGCTAAAGCTGCTTTTAGCTTGGATGGTGAAGCGGGGCGCACGATCCATTATGTATCTGAACCGGGAACGTTCATTCCGGTTGCACAGGCCATGTCGACTCATTCCATTAATCTGATGGAATTGCCCAGCTATGATAAGGCATACAGTCTGGAGTTGGATCCGCTTTGGAATCACTCAGTAGTATCACCACCTATTGATGTGATTTCCTGGTACCAATGCGACCACTTGGGCACGCCTTTGGAGATGACCGATCAGAACGGTGACGTCGTATGGAGCGCTCAGTATAAGGCTTAGGGTGAGATACGGGAGGAACGGTCGCACTGGGCGAAGCAGCAGGGCATTGCGAACCCTATTCGATTTCAAGGGCAGTACCATGATCATGAAATCGGTCTGCGCTACAATCGATATCGCTACTATGATCCGATGGTCGGGCGATTTATCAGCCATGATCCGATTGGCTATGAGGTGGGTTGTACCTGTTTGAGTACGCTCCGAATCCTTTGAACTGGGTCGATCCGCTGGGATTGGCTAAAAAAGGCGCACAATTAGGCGGCGCGCCGAAGCAGGCCCAATCAAAGGTTAGAAGAGGCCAAGTACCGGCGGAAATTACTCGTATTGATGAGCCGGAACAGAGTGTACCTAGTAGTCAATGGCACGCACTCTGTAAGTGTGGGTCGGGATGCAATCTCGACGGATCAATACATGATAAAGGAAAAGGGGATGTGACCTTCTCCAAAAAAACAAAAGAATGGCTGAACGATCACGGATGGAGCATCCCTTAAATGAAGTTGGCTGAGATTTACAGCAAAATAATAAGTAAATAACCATATAATGATATGGCTGTGTTCTTTGAGAGCTATGAAAGCTTCGAGGAAATACCGCTTGTATCTAGATACAAGCGGTTGAATTTCTTAAAAAAAGAGATGAGCAACGATAGCGTTTCTGCAGTTCTGGCGGGCGCAGCTATTTTTCTTATCAATTTGATAAGGGTAATGGAGTCGGCGGATACGCAAAATTTCTACGCCATAACATTTACCGATTTTGATGGCTTGGATGATCAAGATGTTATTGTTCCTAATATCTTTGTTTATCCAGCGCCTGCGTCAGTCGGCTTTCTTGACAAGCTCAAAGAGAGGAGTGGAAAGGTTGCGTCGCGGGAAATGAAAGAAGTAAAAAATTATTTTGATAAGTTGGGTAGTAAGGCTCTTTTCGATTTTCGTGAAAGCAGATTTTATGATTCTGTGTGTGGTGAAGACATCATTAGGATTTTTGCCGTCCCCAAAGCATTGAATGGAAAAATTAAAAAGTCGACTTTCATTGATTCGAAGCCGTGAAAAGGATCTCTTACTCAATTGTTCGAGACGTTGGTTCATCTCATTACGTAGGCCTGGTAATTTTTTCCCGCTGCCTCCGACAGTAGAAGCGTGGCGCTGACAGAGTTCGACCAGATTCAGCCATTCATAAATCACCGCTTTCGACTGAAAGAGGACGTTCAGGAGTGGCAGCTTCCGGCCAATAGCCTTCTTCCAAGAAATCTACTGATGTGCGATACATGTAAACAGGCTCAGGATTAAGCACAGAGAGCCGGTGGTGATCACTCATCACCAGCCCAGGGGAGAAGCATCGCGGTGTTTTTTGTGCTGTTGCATCGGATCAATGCAGCGCAGTTTCTTCCTCTTACTTTTCCACGGAATGACTCTGTGCAAAAAGAATTGCGGTCGAGATATCGAGCGATATGGAAGCAAACGACCTCATCAGCAAGGATTGCGGCAGCGCCCAGTCCCACTTTTCGCGCAGCATGTTTTCTACCTCCGAAAGTATCGAGTCAAGATCAGCGGCATCCAGGCTTCCGACTTCCTTCAGCGCCATTTGGGTTCGACCGATGTCGGCGTTAACCTCAATGGCGAGGCCTGCGTTATCACAAGAAAGGCCGACATGATTGAGTAACAAGCGCAGTGCATCGTTGGCATGATCACCTAGCCAGCTCATCAAATAGCACTTACCGCCCGACTCAACTGTGTAGCGCTTAGCAAGGCCCAGCGAAATAAATGTCTTTCGAGCCTCGTCGAGAAGCTCTTGAGCCACTTGATCAATAAAGGGGCAGGGGAGTGTGTCTGCCAGGACGGCTCGCATCTCTTGACGTACGTTGTCATGCACCATCGAACCCAGGCCGTCGAACCGAGGAGGGGCACCACCTCGTGCTGCTGAAACGATGATGACTTTGGCCTGGAGATCAACATCACGAACCTGCCACCTCCGGCCTCCGAAGATAATGCGCTGATCCTTCGTCCATCCACCACTTCTGCGCGTAGGTAACGCTCTAACTGTTCACTGCTCCAAGGGTTAACGCGACGGGCCATACCGAGCAATGACGGCGCGTCCCAACCGTCCACCGCACCGCCTGCAAGACGTTCACCGGATTTCTCGGCACCGATCAGATTCAGCGGCGAATGGCATCCGGCGCAGTGGCCAGGCCCTTCGACCAGATAGCGCCCGCGATTCCATGCATCGGATTGCTGTGCCACTGGCATCAAGGGTTTTGCATGCAGGAACAGCAGATTCCAGAACGACACCAGCGGCCGAATGTTCATCGGGAAGTTCATCCGGTTTTGCCGGGCCGGTGAATCGACGGCCGGGCCACTCATCAAGTAGGCGTACGCGTCGGCAATATCGCGTGTGCTCATGCGCCAGTAGTGAACATACGGAAAGGCCGGGTACAGGAAGTGGCCGTCGCGAGCGATGCCTTCGCGCATGGCCCGCTCGAACGCCGGCAACGACCATTGGCCGATGCCGGTTTGCGGGTCAGGGGTGATGTTGGTGCTGTAGAGCGTGCCGAACGGGGTCTCCAGCGGCAACCCTCCCGCCAGATATTGGCCGCCGGGACGGGTATGACACACCGCACAGTCGCCAGCCTCGACCACTCGCGCGCCGCGTTGCAATTGCGCGGAGTCGAACGTCTTTGGACGCTCGACAGGCGCGATCGCCGGCCGCCACATCAGCATGGCCGCGCCGAGTGCGCCCGTCGCAGCGAGGGCTGTCGCACCGATCCAGAACGCTCTGGTTCTGATGAAACCGACCTTCATGAGCATTCGCCACGCGTAAGGCGAACGGTGAGCATCAATGATGGATTCGCGGTCATGAACAACTCCTTGAGCAGCCGGGGAAGGGCGCTGATGGAGAGTCTTGCGCCGATTGCCCAAGGGTAGAGAAGGCGTCCGCAGACGAGTATCGCCGCGCCACGCAACAGCGCGTTGCGCCAACAGCAACGCGAAGAACGTTGCGTCTGGCGCATCACTCAATTGCCTCAATGACGGATTCTCTGGTTGCAACGCCGCGCTTAGCCTTGGCAGCACATTTGCGAACTCAATGAGGTGTCATCATGCTCACGGGCAACACGGCGGCCACGGCCGACCAACCCGCTTCACTCTCAGGCCTGATGGTCGCGTTCCTGGCTTTTTGCTGTGGCGCGGTCGTGGCCAACCTCTATTACGCGCAGCCGATTGTCGAACTGATCGCGCCGCAGATCGGCCTGTCCAGCAGCAATGCCAGTCTGATCGTTTCTCTTACGCAGTTCGGTTATGCACTGGGCCTGCTGCTGTTGGTGCCGCTGGCGGACTTGATGGAAAACCGTCGTCTGGTCGTGGGTTTTACCCTGGCCGCGAGCGTGACCCTGCTGTGCGCCGGGTTGACCCACTCGCCGTCGATGTTTCTTGTCTTGTCATTGCTGATCGGCCTCACCTCGGTGGCGGTGCAGATTCTGGTGCCGTTGGCGGCGCACCTGGCGCCCGAAGCCACGCGGGGTCGTGTGGTGGGTAACATCATGAGCGGTTTGCTGTTGGGCATTCTGCTGTCGCGGCCGCTGTCGAGCCTGTTGGTGGAAGTGTTCGGCTGGCGCGGCGTGTTTTTCAGCGCGGCGGCATTGATGGCCGTGATCGCCGTGATCATGGCGACTGCGCTGCCACGTCGAGTGCCGACCCATCGGGCGACTTATGCTGCCCTGATCAGCTCCGTGTTTGCCTTGGCCCGTCGGCACGCGGTGCTGCGTCAACGCTCGCTGTATCAAGGTCTGTTGTTTGCCAGTTTCAGTCTGTTCTGGACGCTGGCGCCCATCGAACTGATGCGTCATCACGGTTTCAGCCAGGCGCAAGTGGCGATTTTTGCTCTGGTCGGTGCGGTCGGTGCAGTGGCTGCGCCTATCGCCGGGCGGCTGGCCGATGCCGGGCATGGTCGGCGCGGGACACTCGCCGCGTTGCTGCTGGCGCCCGTTTCATTGTTGATCGCAGCGCTGCCGGGTAGCAGTTATGTATGGCTGGTGGTGTGTGCGGTGCTGCTGGATTTTGCTGTGCAACTGAACATGGTGCTGGGCCAGCGCGAGGTCTACGCCATTGACCCGCACAGTCGCGCTCGCCTGAATGCCGTGTACATGACCAGCATCTTCGTCGGCGGCGCCTTGGGTTCGCTGGTGGCGAGCCCGCTCTACGAGCACTTTGGCTGGAACCTGTCGGCGGTCACGGTGGCATTGCTGCCGGCGCTGGCCCTGGCCATGTTCCTGAGCAGCAAGCGCAGTTGAAGCACGGCGGTACAAGACGGCTGGCGAACGGTGATGCACAATTGTCACCGTTTCTTTCCGACCGGGCTCCGCTTATGGACAAGTTGCTGGCACTGAAGATGTTTGTCGAAACCGTACGTTGCGGGGGGTATTCGTCTGCTGCACGTAAACTCGGCCTTTCTACTTCTTCGGTGACGCGCCAGGTGGCGGGACTGGAAAACGAGCTCGGCGCCAGCCTGCTCAACCGCACGACTCGCAATACCAGCGTCACTGTCGCCGGCCAAACCTATTTCGAGAAAGCCGTGGCCATTCTCGACGCCATCGATGAGGCCGACGCGGTCGTCGCCGATCGTGGCAGCGAGGCCCAAGGACGACTGCGAATCAGCGTCCCCGTCGAGTTTGGCCGGCGCATTATTGCGCCACATCTGAGCCGGTTGCTGGATCGTCATCCGGGGCTGGAAATCAGCCTGTCGTTAAGCGATCAGGTCAGTGACCTTTTGAGTGAGCAAATCGATGTTTCAGTGCGTCTCGGCTCCTCGGTGGTCAGCGAAGATATCGTCAGCAAGCGGGTAGGGGCATTTCAGCGCTGGGTCGTGGCCAGCCCTGATTATCTGAGTCGGCACCCGACGCCATGCCATCCCCGCGACCTGCTCGAACTCCAATGCCTGCGCTTTGATTACGCAGGCTCCCACCTGCACTGGACCTTTCAGGGCGACGAAGAAACCATCCAGCTGAACGTCCATGGTCGTCTGCAAAGCAACAACGCCGACATCCTGCGCGAAGCAGCTATCGCCGGCGGCGGGGTGACCTTGCTAGCCGATTGGCTGGTGCGCGACGACGTCGCGGCAGGGCGCCTGACCCGATTGCTGGAACACTATGAAGTCAATCCCGGCAGTGCGAGCTGTTGCATCAATGCGCTGTATTTGCCCAATCACCGGGGTTCCAGCCGGATCAATGTGTTTATTGAATTTCTTGAGGAGATTCTCGCTGCGAGATAGATCCAGGGCGAACCTGTTCTCTGAGTAATAACCAACGCAAAAATGGGCCGACTTGTTCGGCCCATTTTTTATCCAGCTCTAAACAAATGCCTGCCCGGCAAAACCACGAGGCAAGCGTTGAAGCCCGGCCATCGCCGTCAGCCGCTCGATCCAATCTGCGCGCCAGTTTGTTGCGCCATGAGTGGTTTTTGCGTGCCGTGCGCTGCGTCGGGCTGCATTGCGTTGATCTTTTCTCGCCTGTTTGTAGGCATCGGTATTACGGCAACTGCGGCACTTCACGCGATTGAGTTCCTTGCTCGCAGTGAGTTGCTTGCCTTTGTGGCCGCAGGCCAGATGCCCGTCGACGTTGAAATGGATAACCATGGACCGTCTCCTTCGTGACGTGTACAGGTTATGACAACTTGTAGATAGCGCCGTTCGGTGAGTGGAACTGCACGCAAAAAAACACCCGCATGCGGGCGGGTGAGAGGGGGACTTTCTAAAGGAGTGATTTCACTCTAAGCGCATAGATGTGATGGTTATGTGAAAAGAACCAAATCCCTGAGCGAAGAATATAAATATCGGACAGGCGACAGCGCGGCGGCACAAGCGTCACCGCGTATGAGGCCTGAATGGCAATCGGTGCTATCTGAACCGAGGTAGCGGCCGATCGATGGGCTTGAGCGCCGACAGCGTGTTGCGAATCAGCGGCGCGTCTTTCTCGATATCGTTCAGGCGATCACGAATGCGCAGGGCGGTCGGGTGTCCGCCTTGGTGATCGACCCAGTCGGCGATCTCTTTGCAAGCGGCCGCGAGGCGCGCCTGCCGGGCGTCGAGCAGGGTGAGGAGGGTGGTGATGGACTCTTTTTCGGACATGGAACACCTCCGTTCGTGAAACCGCTGAGCGGCAGCAAAAAGCCCGCTATTTGCGAGCCTTCTGCCATGGGGCGCTGCTCCTTCAGCTGGTTTCAGTATAGACCCGCTTCTGCTTGGCATCAGCCGGAAGACTCGCGGGCCGGAATGGGCGAACTGACTGCATTGAGACGGCTGCATTCGCGCCGAGCGTCTGCTTCTGCGTCGTAACCATCGCCGATGAAGCCGCCTGTTCGGGTATCGCAAATGCGGAACCAGCCAATGGCTTCGGCGGGATCATGCTGGCTGTCCTCGGCGCGTCGACCGTGAATAATGATCTTGTTGCAACGCTTCACGACGAAAATGTCTTCCATGGCGTCACCGCAGCTGATTCGTGTCACATCAACTATAGAAGCCCCCGGCGATCGTGCAAAAAATAGACAGGTCAACTCGTCGGTTGCAAGTGCCAGCCTTCGGCGTGCCAAGTCAAATCATGGGTCGGGTTTAACGCGCGTAGAAACGACTGATCGTGGGAAACCGCGACAATGGCCCCAGGATAAGTCTGTAAGGCACGTTCGAAAGCTTCCACGCAGGCCAGATCAAGATGATTGGTCGGCTCATCCAATAGCAGCAGTTGTGCGGGTGTCTGGCGCCACATCGCAAGGGCAAGGGCGGCTTTCAAGCGTTCACCGCCACTGAGCGACGCGCAGGGCTGGGTAACGCGTTGCGCATTCAGTTGCAGGTGCGCCAGGTAACTGCGCAAGGTGCCTTCGTCCAACGGTGTTTGTTGTGCCTTCAGTTGGTCAACGATGGATGCCCGGTCATCCAGCAGCGTCAATTGCTGATCGAGGAACGTAAAAGGCACGGGGGTATGGCATTCACCGTGAACAGGTGTCAGATCACCGGCGAGAAGTTTCAGCAGGGTTGATTTGCCACACCCGTTGGGACCGCTGACGGCAATGCGCATCGGCCCGTGGATGGCGAGGCTCAACCGGGTTGAGGGCGCCTCAATCGGCAGCCATGGCAGGCACGCATCGGCCACCGTTTGACCGGGTGTCGCGAGGAAGGTCTGTGGGACATAGTGCACCGAAACCGAACTCACCACAGTGCCGGCAGTGGGCTGAAACTGCCTGGCAATCAGCCGCGCAAGCACACTTTTGCCGACACCGTTGCGTCCGACGATAGCGGTCGGCAGATGATCGAATTTCAGATTCAGGTCGTTGAAAATCGTCTCGCCGTTGGCGAATTGAAAGCTCAGTTGATGCAGGGAGACGAGTGCGGGCGTACGCGAGACGTGAGTCATCGGCACCTCCAGAAAAATGTCGTGAAAACTGACAAGCACCGTTACCGGCGTGTCGCGATTACATTTTCAGAGGGCTGAGTTGTTCACTTCTGCGGTCGTCCTGAGGAGGGGAAAGGTGGCTAGCCTAGAGGGCGATGTGCAATCGATCAAGGTGCGTCGGTCATCTCGCTCATGCGTTCGAGAAACATCGCCAACGCTACTTCCTCGGCGCGTAACCCCTTGCGTAAACGTGGCTTGGGCAATTCGGCGAGGGCACCGAGCATGAATTTTTCCACCACCGCCGGGTGGATGTAGCACTTGCGGCAAACCGCGGGTGTGTTGCCCAACTGTTTGGCGACACCCTTCACCATTTCCACCACGTGCCGTTTGGCTTCCGTTTCGGACTCGTGTTTAAGCTCGCGCAAAACCGCGAGTGCCAGGGCGCTCCCGGCCCAGGTGCGGTAGTCCTTGGCAGTGAAGTCGGCGCCGGTCAGGGTTTGCAGGTAAGCGTTGACGTCGGAGGAGCTGACGGTGTGTCTCTCGCCGTGTTCATCCAGATACTGGAACAGGTTCTGGCCAGGAAGCTCCAGGCAGCGCTTGATGATCCGCGCCAGACGTCGATCCTTCACGGTTATCTGGTGTTCGATGCCGCTCTTGCCGCGGAACTGGAACAGGATCGCACTGCCGTTGACCTCGACATGCCGGCTGCGCAGAGTGGTCAGGCCGTAGGAGCGGTTGTCGCGCGCGTACTGCGTATTGCCGACGCGGATCAGCGTGGCGTCGAGCAGGGTGATCACCGTGGCCATGACTTTGTCGCGACTGAAACCGGGCGCGGCCAGCAAAGTTTCAAGCTGTTTGCGCAATTTCGGTAACGCCAGGCCGAACTCGCGCAGCCGCGAGTACTTGTCGGCGTCGCGCACTTCGCGCCAGCGCGCGTGATAGCGGTATTGCTTGCGGCCACGGGCATCGCGGCCGGTGGCTTGCAGATGGCCGCGTGGGTCGAGGCAGATCCACACGTCGGTGTAAGCCGGCGGCACGGCGAGGGCGTTGATGCGTTTGATTTCGTCGGGGTCGGTAATGCGCTGGCCCGACGGTTCGAAGTAGCAGAACTTGCCGCGCAGTTTTTTGCGGGTGATGCCGGGCTGTGTGTCATCGACGTAATGCAGGTCTGATGGCAGTGCATCGGTCAGCGCGGTATCGGGCATGGCGGCTTCCTTCGTTGGCGCGGCGGTCTGTAAAACGATTGACCGCGCACTGATGCCGTCGTGCCAATGGATTTAGGCGAGCACTGCGACTGCCTTGATTTGCGCCCAGAGTTGCTGACCCGGACGCACACCCAGTTGATCGCGCGAGTACCGTGTGATGCGTGCCAGCAGCGGAGTGCCGCCAGCGTCGAGACGTATCAGCACGTGGGCGGCGTTGTCTGCCGCTTGCTCGCTGATCACTGTCACCGGCAGGCGATTGAGGATGCTACTGAAGGCGTCGTTGTGCAGGGCCAGGCTGATGTCGCGCGCATGTACCTTGCAGCGCAAGGCCTGGCCCACGGCCATCGGTGCATGAGTGACGCGTATGTTCATTTCGGTGGCAGGTAGTTGCAGGCTCAGCAACTGATATTCCGTATCGTAGGCGCTGATCTGACCTTCAATGATCACACCAGCGTCATCGCCCATTGCCATCGGCAAGTCCAGACGGGCGAGGGTTTCGCCGATCGGGCCGCTGGCCAGGGCCTTGCCATCGTTGAGCAACACCAGATGATCGGCCAGACGTGCAACTTCATCCTGTGCATGGCTGACGTACAGCACCGGAATATCCAGTTCGTCATGCAGGCGTTGCAGATAAGGCAGGATTTCGTTTTTGCGCTGGCTGTCGAGCGCGGCCAGCGGCTCGTCCATCAGTAGCAGTTTCGGACTGGTCAGCAGCGCGCGGGCGATGCCGACACGCTGACGTTCGCCGCCGGACAGATGCTGCGGATGACGTTCGAGCAAATGGCCGATGCCCAGCAACTCGGTGGCTTGCGCCATGTCGACCCGGCGCTGAGCCTTGGGAATGCGCTTGAGGCCGAATTGCAGGTTGGCCAGCACCGACAAATGTGGAAACAGGCTGGCTTCCTGAAATACATAGCCCAATGCACGTTTGTGCGGCGGGACGAAAATGCCGCTGTCGCTGTCTTGCCAGACTTCGTCGTTGATCTGGACGAAGCCATGCTCGGCGCGCTCAAGCCCGGCGATGCAGCGCAGGCACGTGGTTTTCCCCGAACCGGAATGACCGTAGAGTGCGCTGACACCACGGCCTGGCAAATGCAGATCGACATCCAGGCTGAAGCCTGGGTAAGCAAGTTGAAGGCGTGCATCAATCATTGATCAGCTCCAGCCCGCGCGGGTTTTACGGCTGGAGTACAGCACCAGCAACACCAGAAACGAAAACACCAGCATCGCGCCCGCCAGCCAATGAGCCTGGGCGTATTCCATCGCTTCCACGTGGTCGTAGATTTGCACCGAGACCACCCGGGTTTTGTCGGGAATATTGCCGCCGATCATCAGCACGACACCAAATTCACCGACGGTATGCGCGAAGCCGAGAATCGCTGCGGTGACAAAACCCGGACGGGCCAGCGGCAGGATCACGCTGAAAAACGTGTCCCACGGATTGGCGCGCAACGTGGCGGCCACTTCCAGCGGGCGGGTGCCGATCGCTGAGAACGCGTTTTGCAAAGGTTGCACCACGAAAGGCATGGAATAGATCACCGAACCAATCACCAGTCCGGTGAAACTGAACGTCAGGGTGCCGAGCCCCAGCCATTGAGTGAACTGACCGAGAACGCCGTGTGGCCCCATCATCAGCAACAGATAGAAACCGATGACGGTCGGCGGCAGCACAAGGGGCAGGGCGACGATCGCCCCGATCGGGCCGCGCAACCACGAGCGGGTGCGCGACAGCCAAAGGGCAACCGGAGTGCCGACAATCAACAGGATCACGGTGGTCAGTGACGCCAGTTTCAGGGTCAGCCAGATCGCCGCGAAATCGGCACTCGTCAGCGACATTTAGAGCTGGTAGCCGTAAGACTTGATCACCGCAGCGGCTTTCGGGCCTTTGAGGTATTCAACCAGCGCCTTGGCTGCCGCGCTGTCCTTGCCTTTGTTGAGGATCACCGCGTCCTGTTTGATTGGGTCATGCAGGCTGGCCGGGACGATCCAGGCCGAACCGCTGGTGACTTTACCGTCCTTGTAGATTTGCGACAGCGCCACGAAGCCCAGCTCGGCGTTGCCGGTGGAGACGAACTGGTAGGCCTGGGTAATGTTCTGACCCTCAACGATCCTGGATTTGGTGGCTTCCGTCAGCTTGAGCTTGTCCAGCACTTGAGTAGCAGCCAGGCCGTACGGCGCCGATTTCGGATTGGCGATCGACAGGTGCTGGTACTCGTTCTTCTTCAGCACGTCACCGTTGGCATCGACGTAACCGTCTTTCGCCGACCACAGGGCGAGGGTGCCGATGGCGTAAGTGAAGCGCGAGCCTTTGACGGTATCGCCTTCTTTTTCGAGTTTTTGCGGGGTGCTGTCGTCGGCCGAGAGGAACACTTCGAACGGTGCGCCATTCTTGATCTGGGTATAGAACTGGCCGGTGGCGCCATAGGCTGCGACCAGTTTGTGCCCGGTGTCTTTTTCGAAGTCGGCTGCGATGGCCTGGATCGGAGCGGTGAAGTTGGCTGCAACCGCTACCTGTACTTCATCAGCCTGAACTGCGCCAATGGCGAAGACCGCCAGCAAGGATGCAAGGCAGGCAGGGGCAAAACGTGAGGCCAGAATGGTCATGTAACAGCTCCGTTATTGGCGGTGCAGAGGGCAGTTATTATTGGAATGGACTGCGCCGATGCAGAGGTGGAATCGCTATATAGCGAAATATATAGCGAAATGCCGCCAAACAGGAAGCGCTGGTGAGAAACCGGGTGAAGACTTTTGATTCCTCACCCTGATTGCCTTCAACGTCGAACCAGTTTTGCCAATGCGCCTTCGGCCAACTGCCGCGTCAGTTCGGCGCTGCTGACGTCTTGGCCCAGCGTGAAAGCCTGACCCGCCCAGAGGTTGGCGAACTGTGCATCGTCTTTCGCCCGCAGCGGCATCAGAGCACCACCGGCCAATGGGAATGCCGGCGCTTTTGGCGTCATCGGCCCTAGCTCGCGCATGACGCGGTTGAGAATGCCCCGCGCCGGGCGTCCGGTGAAAAGGTTGGTGATCGCTGTTTCACTTTCTTTTGCCGTGCGCAGGGCCTTGTGATGCGAGGCGCTGACTTTTGCTTCGGGGGTGAACAGATACGCGGTGCCGACCTGTGCCGCCGAAGCGCCCAGCATGAAAGCCGCCGCAACTCCGCGGGCATCGGCAATCGCCCCGGCGGCAATCACCGGCACTTTCACTGCATCGACTACCTGCGGGACCAGGGCAAACGTGCCGACCTGGCTGCTCAAGTCATCACTGAGAAACATCCCGCGATGGCCGCCAGCCTCATAGCCCATGGCGATGATCGCGTCGCAACCGTTCTGCTCCAGCCAGACCGCTTCATCGACGGTGGTTGCAGAAGAGAGGATTTTTGCGCCGGTGGCTTTCACTCGATCGAGCAAGGATTTTTCCGGCAGGCCGAAGTGAAAACTCACCACCTCAGGCCGGAATTCCTCCAGCACTTCGCACGCCGCTGCATCGAACGGCGCCCGGTTGGACACCGGTGTCGGCGCATCGAAGTCGACGCCCAGTTCGCGGTAGTACGGTTCCAGCAGATTCTTCCAGTCGCGCGCGCGCTGCTCATCTTCTGCCGGTGGCTGATGGCAGAAGAAATTCACATTGAAAGGCTTGTCGGTGTTTGCGCGAATCGTCTTCAGCTCTTCACGCAATTGCTCAATGCTAAGCATCGCCGCTGGCATAGAGCCCAAACCTCCGGCGTTGCACACGGCGATCACCATGGATGAGTTCGTCGCACCGGCCATCGGGGCCTGGATGATCGGCAGTTCAATGCCAAGCAGGTCAACAATGCGGGTATCTGGCCATGGACTCATGAAAGCGTTTCTCCGAACGATGAAACGGGGCAGGGACGGCAAAGCCGGGTTTTAACAGCAAAACCGGACTGAGGGCCACTTTGAAATTCAGAACATCCTCTGGTGCAGGCGCTCAGCGGCGATTAAATCCGCCGCCGCCACCGCCACCATACGAGCGGTTCATGTTCCGTGAGGAGTTTTGAAAGTTGTTGGTGCGCTGGTTGCCGAAGTTACGCGCGGCGGATTCGCGGTTGAGATTTTGCAACTGGGCATTGTTATTGACGGGGGCGGGGCGTGTTGCTCCGCCCTTGACCACGGATTGCCAGCCATCATCGGTTTTCTTGTAGACATTGCCATCGCGGCCGGCATACACGTTGTCGCCGACGTGCGCGGCGCCGCCGTTTTGTCCACGAACACCGCCATATTGGGTGGTTTTTCCCGTATTGGGGTTGTACGCCGCGCCGCGACTGGCAGTGACCTGCGTACCGTTGCGCACATTACCTGCGGTGACTTTCTGACCGGCGATTGCGCCACCGTTCGGCCCGGCCGCAACGCCGCTGCGCCCGGCGGCATAATTACCCGTGTAAACGTTGTGTACGGCACCTCGTTGGCCAGCGGCCGCAACGCCAGTGCGTGAGTTATAGGAAGCCCCGACCTGACCCGCCCAGCGATTACCGGTCCAGGCGTTGTAACCAGCGCTGGCACGACTGACGGTCGCCCGGTCGCCCCACTGGTGATAGATATTCCCGGTAGTCCCGGCCCATCCGCCCGGTCCCCAAGCCAAGGCACCGCCGCGATAGCCGTAAGCGGCGCCGCCCCAGGCCAGCGGTGCGGGATACAAGCGCGGACCCCAGGCGTAACCCCAGCCGTAATTGCCCCACCACGGATACGCACCCCAGCCCCAGCCCATCGCAACGGTGCTGCCACCCCAGCTCCAACCGAAGCCGAAACCGAAGGTCCAGCCAGTCCAGGGTGTGTAGCGTATGGCGACGCCGAAGCCATAAGTCACTGGCGGCCCGTACCAGACGCTGCCGACCCAGGGCGTGTACGGATAACCGGTGCCGTACACCACGACACCGGTCGCGGGATCCAGGTTCGAGCCCTGATAACCGGGCGTGTAGCCGACCACCACGGTGTCGCCGCTGGACTCATAGACTTTGACATAAGTGAGGTAGTGCATCGGCGAACTCGGCGGGATCGAATAGATCACCGCCGGCACGGAGCTGGCGACAACCCATGGGCCGCTCACGCTGTTGGCGGTAAACCAGATACCGTTTTCCACCGCATACCAGCTGTCGTTGTCGACACGGATAATCGGCGTTGCACTGTTAGCCACATATTGCAGTGGCGTGGTGTTGATCGCTTTGAGCTGCGGCTCGCCGTCAAACTGCGGCGTAGTCATGTTTACCGCGCTTTTCTTGATTGCGGAGGTCTGCGGAATCGTGGCGGCAATCGCCGCTTCCTTGGCTTGAGGCGTGCCGGCAACCGAGGCTTTGACGTTTTCTTTGGGGCTGTCGTCCGGGATGTTGGCGAAGTCTGCGGGCAGCTTGTCCGCTGGGGTAAACGTCCACGGCCCGCTCATGTCACTGGCACTAAACCAGCGGCCGGAGATCAGCACGTAACTGTTCTGATCACCGATTTCCTTGAAGATGTGCCCGGTGGTGTTACTCACGTAGAGCAGGCTTGTGCCCTGAATCGGTAGCCACTGTGGCGTACCGTCGGTGACGATCAGTTCGGTGGGCGTGGTGGTGACGAAGATTTTCGGCTGCGGTGGCTTGGCCAGGCTCGGGATCTTCTCCTTCGGATCGCTTTGTCCGGTCAACAGGTCTACCTGGCGGCTCTTGATGGCGGCCTGTTTGGCTGTTTCCAGTTCGGCAGATGGCGTGGCCAGGCGCGTGTAGTTTCCATCGAGTTGGTCAGCGACCATCCAGCCGTCGAATACACGCAGATAGTGTTTGCCCTGAGCGTCTTTGAGCAGCAAAGGGCGAGTGTTGATGACCCGGTGTAGCGCGGTGCCCTCCACCGGTCGATAGGCCGCATCGCCGTCGATGTAAACCAGCAAGGCCGGCACGTCGGCACTGATGATTGCAGGTGGCGTATTTTCCAGCGGTGCACTTTCAGCCTTCTGTTCTGCTGACAGCACGCCGACGGCGGCTTCGAGCTGATCGAGGGAGATGGTTTTCTTGCGATTGGTTGCATCCTTTTGCAGGGCTGCAACCCACGTGTCGGCCTGACTCGCATCAGCCGGAAAATCAGCTTTGACGATTTTGTACTGGTCAAGCGCGACCCATCGGGTGGCTTTGTCGACCAGTGTATGAGCGCTGAACTGGACGATGCCGTAGGTGGACTTGCCATCGGCGCCGCTGGCTTCGACGGCCGCGCGGGCATTGAGGGTGTAGCCGTCCCAACTGTCGAGTTGCGGCTGATAAACGGTCAGCTTGGCCTTGCCGCTGGTAATGACTTGCGGCCATGTCGGCTCACTGGGCGCCGCATCAGTAGGCGCGGCGGTCGGAGCTGCCCAGGCATTGCCCAAGGTCAGCAGACAGAGCATCAGCATCAGCCAGAACGAACGGGGGTAAGACATTGTCAGCTCCATCGACAGGGCCGTTTCTGAAACGGAAAGTAGCGAAAACATGACCGTCGAAAAAGCATAGTCGTCAGCCATGGAAATACCCGGCAGATTCGCGCGCTGGCTGAAAGTCGAGTGTGGCAACGTGTTGCGATGTGATATTTGAAGGGCCTGACTATCTGAATTCCATCCATGAGAGGCCAGCATGTTCAACGGTATCTTGATCAATAAAGACGACAGCGGTTATCGCGCCAACCTTCAACAGATCAACGAAGAACAATTGCCCGAGGGCAATGTGACGGTGAACGTCGCCTACAGCACGCTGAATTTCAAGGACGGTCTGGCGATTACCGGCAGCAGCCCGGTGGTGCGCAAATTTCCGCTGGTGCCGGGGATTGATCTGGCGGGCACGGTCGAAGTCAGTTCCCATCCTGACTATAAGGTGGGCGACCAGGTGCTGCTCAATGGCTGGGGCGTCGGCGAAAGCCATTGGGGTGGCCTGGCGCAGAAGGCACGGCTCAATGGTGACTGGCTGATTCCACTGCCCAAAGCTTTTACGGCAGCACAGGCGATGGCCGTCGGTACCGCCGGATACACCGCAATGCTGTGCATTCTGGCGCTCGAACGTAATGGTGTGACGCCGGAGCAGGGCGATGTACTCGTCACTGGCGCTAACGGCGGCGTCGGCAGTTTCGCTGTCGCGCTACTGAGCAAGCTCGGTTATCGGGTTGTGGCGTCCACCGGCCGGGTGTCCGAGCATGAATACCTGAAGCAGTTGGGCGCCAGCGAAATCATCGACCGCGCGACCCTGTCCGAGCCGGGCAAACCGCTGGCCAAGGAACGCTGGGCAGCGGTAATCGACTCGGTCGGCAGCCATACGTTGGCCAATGCCTGCGCCAGTACGCGTGCAGAAGGCACCGTCGCCGCGTGCGGTCTGGCGCAGGGCATGGATTTTCCAGCGTCGGTGGCGCCGTTCATTTTGCGGGGTATCACCTTGGCGGGTATCAACAGCGTGACCCAAGCCAAGGCGCGTCGCCTTGAAGCGTGGGATCGTCTGGCCAGGGACCTGGACTTCACTTTGCTGCCATTGATCAGTCATGAAATCGTCTTGAGCGAAGTCATTGAAGCTGCGCCAAAACTGCTGGCCGGACAACTTCGCGGACGTGTTGTGGTTGACGTCAATCGCTAGTCGCTAAGGCTGCGTCTCGCGCTCAAGCAATTGCCGTTTGCGCTCCACCCCCCAGCGGTAGCCCGAGAGATTGCCATCGCTGCGCACGACGCGGTGGCAAGGGATCGCCACTGCCAGGCGGTTGGCCCCGCACGCTTGAGCCACGGCGCGCATGGAGGTCGGCGCGCCGATGCGCTGGGCAATCTCGGTGTAGCTGGCGGTGCTGCCGAGCGGAATTTCCCGAAGCGCCTGCCAGACGCGTTCCTGAAAAGCCGTGCCGCGCACATCCAGCGGCAAATCCAGGCCAATGGCCGGTGTTTCGATAAAACCCACCACTTTGGCGATCAACTGTTCAAATCCAGAGTCGGCGCCAATCAGGTTCGCCTTGCGGAACTGGTCCTGGAGGTCACACACCAGTTGGTGAGGATCGTCGCCTAACAGGATCGCGCAAACGCCGCGTTCGCTCTGCGCCACCAGAATCGCCCCGAGTGAACATTGCCCGACGGCGAAACGAATATCGTTGTTGCGCCCGGCGGCGCGGTAGTCGCCGGGCTTCATTCCCAACAACTGATCGGCGGCTTCATAAAAACGGCTGTTGGAATTGAAACCCGCGTCATACAGCGCATCGGTCACAGAACCTCCGTCCGCCAGACGTTCACGGACTTTGCGCGAGCGGTGCGCACTGGCGTAACCCTTGGGCGTCAGTCCTGTCGCGGCTTTGAATACACGGTGGAAATGAAAGGGGCTTAACCCGGCTTTCTCAGCGAGTTCGTTGAGTGCCGGCAAGGTTTCGGCGGACTCGATCTGGCGGCAGGCTGCCGCCACCGTGGCGGCATGGTGCGCGCTCACGTCACTCTGATCCTTGCTGGCTCGTTTGCTGGGGCGATACCCGGCGGCTTCAGCCTGTTCGGCGGTGTCGAAGAATTCGACGTTCTGTGGTTTCGGCAACCGCGCAAGACCGCTCGGGCGACAGTAAATGCCAGTGGTTTTCACGGCGTAGACAAATTGCCCGTCAGCCCTTGGATCCCGCGCTACCACGGCGGCCCAACGTGGATCGTCTTCAACGTTAAAGCGGGTCGAAAGCGTTTTCATGGTGGGTAATCCATTGACCTGTTTGATTCAGGTTAACCCGCGTGGGTGGGCGCAACACCCCGGGCCTTGCGGTCAAACTTTTGCAATTTATCCAGCAACACGAAAAGTCAGGTTGATCCGTTGTTCGCCCAGCCGTGGATGCCGACCCTGCTTGATCGGCAAAACCCCATGAAAGCGCAAACGATCGACGCCTCCCCAGATCACCATATCGCCATGCAGCAAAGGAATTCGCTGGCTCTTGTCGCTTCGAGCGAACCCGCCAAACAGAAACATCGCCGGCAACCCTAGCGACAGCGAAACGATCGGCGCCGCGTAGGCGTTTTCGTCTTTGTCCTGATGCAATGACATCTTCGCGCCGGGGACATATCGGTTGATGAGGCAGGAATCTGCCTTGAAGCCGGAAAACCCCGATTCCAGCGCCGCCGAATGCGCCAGATCAGCAAACACTGCTGGCATCTGCGGCCAGGGCAAACCGCTGAGCGGATCGACACGTGAATAACGATAGCCGCTGCGATCGGTAATCCAGCCCAGCGCCCCGCAACTGCTGGTGCCCACTGACATGCTGTAGCCGCCAGGAGTAACCATGTGGCGAAGCGGGGCGGCGACGAGAATGGCATCCAGCGCCGGCAGCAATTGCTCGATAAGCGGCAGGGCAAAACCGCGAAGCACCCACGATTGTTCGCCGATCTGTTCGGCGCGTGGCTGTTGTGCGGGTTCGTTGTCAGCGAACAAATCGAACGTGTGAGGCTGCATGGCGGTTATGTGGCGTCGTGAAAGATGATGCCTAGGGTATGCCTTTTTCCACTGTGCAGGCGACTGACACAGCGGTTGGCGATTGGCACCAGGCGCGGATAGAGCGCAGTGCGCAGACGTTCTACGGTCGGGGGAAGTGGATAGCGGAAGTACTTGTATTCGCCGCGACCGAAACCGTGGCGGGCCATGATGACCTGCGAACGAAAGGGTTCGGTCTGCGGATACAGGCCGCTCAAACGATCACAGGTCTCGCCATGCAGCAGCGAACGGATGATCGCGCAGCCGTCCTGATCCAGTTGCTGTTCCAGGCTGGCCCAGTCGAGCGCATCCAGCCGGGAGGGGGACATCGACAGGCTGACTCCTTGACTCAAGGTCGAGGCGGTCAGTTTAGGCAGGCCCCGGCGGCAGATCACTCCGCCGCTTGCGGTTGAATTCCTGCCGCAGTCCTACAGCGCTTTGCTGACGGCGATATCGCTGATCACATCGGTCTGATCGTGAATGGCATCCAGCGCAGCTTTGGCTTCTTCGGCGGTGCCGTTTTCCAGTTGCGCGAACTCGAAGCGGCGCTCACCGTTGAGTTTGTACTTGATGACGTATTTGGTCGTTTGGGCCACGGTCATGTCTACCTGTCTGAATGGGCGGGGTGGCTCAGCTGAGTTTGGTGCTGGAGCGGCGGATGATCTTGATCGAATGCGTCAACGTCGGTTTGCGTGTAACGCTGATCGCGCGGCGGTTGACAGTGTCGATGGTAATGTTCCAGAAACCGGTGCTCGGCGCGGTGATGCGGGCCGGGAACGTGTCGAAAGCGCCGCCGTGATAGGTGTGACGGCCGCCGTTTTTGAAACTGCGGAAGTTGGCGTCGTTCATCAGGCGGATGTTGCACATTTGCGAGCATTGGATGACGACGATGTCGTCTTCGTTGAGGTGCTCGCGCTGGTGAATGAATTTCATGGGCGCCTCCAGAAGGGCTTTTTCTACTAAATCAAAACGATAGCTTGTAATTGGGCGCAGTTTATCAGCCCGCACAGGTTATTATCTGGCCGTCGGGCGTTGGTTTGACAATTTTGAACAGATATTCGCGATTGGATGCGGGTTAAATACAGAAGGCCCCGGAGAAAAACGGCATTTGTGCTGTCGGACGGTCTTTAACGGAGGTTTTGTATGAAGTGGGGTGTGGTGTGTCTGCCGTTGGTTTTGGCTGTGGGTGGTTGTGCGAGCGTTTCCGAAATCAATGAAACGCTGCCGACTGTGAGCGTGATCTCCGGAAAGAAACCCCAGGAGTACGCGCAGTGCCTGACCGAAAAACTGGCTGACAGCCGCGGCGCGCTGCAGGTGCAACCGCACAAGGATGGGGTTCGCGTGATTGTTCCGGGCAAACTGTCCTCAGGCCCGGCCGCCGTATTCGATATCGAAGATCGCTCCGGCGGCAGCAGCATCAAGCTGCATGAGCGCATGTCCAATGTGCCTGTTCGCCCGCACGATGTGCGTAACGCTGCCAATGCGTGTATTTCCGGCTGATAGACTGTGGGTCATCAGCATCGATGCCGTCACAGTCATGCTGTGACGGCATTTTCATTTATGGAGTCGCGATGAAGCGAGAGCAAGTGCGGGAGCGCCATGTAGAGGGCCTTATCTCTGCCACCCATGTCATCCAGAACCCGGCGAACTCGGGCGAGTGGATCGTGTTTTTCAAGAAAAGCGCCGGCCGCAGCTACTTCCTGGTGGACGAGAACGACGAAGTCGAGTCATTCAATCGACTCGACGATCTGATCGAAGTCGTACGCGGGCTTGGAATCAAATTCGCTGAAATTCACATGTAGCGTCTATTTGCAGACCACCACCACACTGCGGTTCTTGTAGTTGCCGACATCGACGCCCAGAGTCTTGTCGCTTTCCTTTGGCGCTGGCGTACCGTCGGTGCCGACGATGCGATAGCCAGTGCCTGCGCAAGAGGCGTCTGCCTTCTCATAGCACGTGGCCCAGGAGTTGGCTTCACCGGAGCAGTCGATGGTCAGGCCCTGTTCGCCGTTATTCAGGGTGGTGGGCTCTGAAGTGGCACAGCCGCTCAGTGCCAGTACCGCGATCAGTGGCAAAAATCCTTTCGTGTTCATAGTTGTCGTCTTCAGCGAGGGGGGGACTAGACGCTCTGACAGCGCCGGTGTGAAAAGGTTATAGCGATTGGCCACTTGTTTGCGAATGTTGTTTGGCCAGACACAAAAAAGCCCTGCGCGATGGCAGGGCTGTGCTTGCGCCGCTGGAGATCAATCCTGATCTTTATCTTTGCCGCGACGCTTTGCCGACGCTGGGGTATCGGTAAACACCGACGCTACATCAGTCGCCAGCTGTTCGCTGTCGAACGGCCCGGCGATGTGTTCGCCATTGGTAGTGGTCAGAGTCCACTTGCCGTCTTTCTTGTCGATCACATACCCGTTGATGATTTTTACCGCGGCCATCTATCTGTCTCGTTCGCTGGTTCAAAGTCGCCATGATACCGGCAAATGCTCGTATTGGGGGGCGATGAGCGTATGGTGGTTCCGCTTGCCGGCTTCTTTGATGCTACGCTGATCGGGTTGCGCAAAAATGCCGATGGAACTATCAGACAGAATATTTCTCTATGTTGGCATCGGTTAGCCAGTGCGGGGCATTGTAAGGTGCACGCCGCCTGATTAGACTGCGCCGAAACTCGTACACACAGCCTTTTCAAGGACTTATATGATCAAGAAATGCTTGTTCCCAGCAGCCGGTTACGGTACTCGCTTCCTGCCAGCGACTAAAGCCATGCCCAAAGAAATGCTGCCGGTGGTAAACAAGCCACTGATCCAGTACGGCGTTGAAGAAGCTCTGGACGCTGGCCTGACTGAAATCTCGATTGTTACCGGTCGTGGCAAGCGTGCTCTGGAAGACCACTTCGACATCAGCTACGAGCTGGAAAACCAGATCAAAGGCACCGACAAGGAGAAATACCTGGTTGGCATCCGCAAACTGCTGGACGAGTGCTCGTTCTCCTACACCCGTCAGACCGAAATGAAAGGTCTGGGCCACGCGATCCTGACCGGTCGCCCGCTGATCGGTGACGAACCGTTCGCCGTGGTGCTGGCGGACGACCTGTGCGTCAACCTCGAAGGCGACGGCGTACTGACCCAGATGGTCAAGCTGTACAAGCAGTTCCGCTGCTCGATCGTGGCCATCCAGGAAGTCGATCCGCAGGAAACCAACAAGTACGGCGTTATCTCCGGCGAGATGATCCGCGACGACATCTACCGCGTTCACAGCATGGTCGAGAAGCCAAAGCCGGAAGATGCTCCGTCGAACCTGGCAATCATCGGTCGTTACATCCTGACCCCGGACATCTTCGACCTGATCGAGCAGACCGAGCCAGGCAAGGGCGGCGAAATCCAGATCACCGACGCCCTGATGAAACAAGCCCAGAATGGCTGCGTAATGGCCTACAAGTTCAAGGGCAAGCGTTTCGACTGCGGTGGCGCTGAAGGCTACATCGACGCAACCAACTTCTGCTTCGAAAACTTCTACAAGACTGGCAAGGCTTACTGATAGCGCTTGATCCGTCTGTACGAAAAAGCCACCTTCGGGTGGCTTTTTCATTTTCCGCCCCTATATGAATGGCAGTGCTTGCCCAATAGGTGACTGCAGGTATGCTGATCGCCTGCCGAGGAGATAGAAATGGCCTACGATTTTGACCTTTATGTGATTGGTGCCGGTTCCGGCGGTGTTCGCGCTGCGCGGTTTGCTGCCGGTTTCGGCGCGAAAGTGGCGGTGGCTGAAAGCCGATATCTGGGTGGTACCTGCGTCAACGTTGGCTGCGTGCCGAAAAAGCTGTTGGTGTATGGCGCTCACTTCGCCGAAGACTTTGAGCAGTCATCCGGTTTCGGCTGGAGTCTGGGTGAAGCGCATTTCGATTGGGCCACGCTGATCGCCAACAAGGATCGCGAGATCAATCGCCTTAACGGCATCTATCGCAATCTGCTGGTCAACAGTGGTGTAACCCTGCACGAGGCGCACGCGAAGATCGTCGGCCCGCACGAGGTTGAGGTTGATGGTGAGCGCTTCACGGCGAAAAACATCCTGATCGCCACCGGCGGCTGGCCACAGATTCCGGAAATTCCGGGGCATGAGCACGCAATCAGTTCCAACCAGGCGTTCTTCCTCAAAGAGCTGCCGAAGCGGGTTCTGGTGGTCGGTGGCGGTTATATCGCGGTGGAGTTTGCCGGGATTTTCCACGGTCTTGGCGCCAACACCACGCTGCTGTATCGTGGCGATCTGTTCCTGCGCGGTTTCGACGGTTCGGTGCGCAAGCATTTGCAGGAAGAGTTGACCAAGCGTGGCATGGATCTGCAATTCAACGCCGATATTGCGCGCATCGACAAGCAAGCCGACGGCAGCCTGAAAGCCACGCTCAAGGATGGCCGCGTGCTGGAGGCAGATTGCATCTTCTACGCCACAGGTCGCCGTCCGATGCTGGACAATCTGGGGCTGGAAAACACTGGCGTGCAGCTCGATGACAAAGGCTTCATCAAGGTCGACGAGCAGTATCAGACCAGCGAGCCATCGATTCTGGCGTTGGGCGATGTGATCGGTCGCGTGCAATTGACGCCGGTGGCGTTGGCTGAAGGCATGGCGGTGGCGCGGCGTCTGTTCAAGCCGGAGCAATACCGTCCGGTGGATTACAAGATGATTGCGACGGCAGTGTTCAGTCTGCCGAACATTGGCACTGTCGGTTTGACCGAGGAAGAGGCGCGCGATGCAGGTCACGATGTGGTGATCTTCGAGAGCCGCTTCCGGCCGATGAAGCTGACCCTGACCGAATGTCAGGAGAAAACGCTGATGAAGCTGGTCGTCGACGGCAAGACCGACAAAGTGCTCGGTTGCCATATGGTCGGCCCGGATGCCGGCGAGATTGTGCAAGGTCTGGCGATCGCGCTGAAGGCTGGCGCGACCAAGCGCGACTTCGACGACACGATCGGGGTACACCCGACGGCCGCCGAAGAGTTTGTCACCATGCGTACGCCGGTCGGCGCTTAAGCGTCTTTCGGTTTGGCCGAGTCTGGCGCTGCCGCAACGGTAGCCGCCAGACGCTGGCTCTCTTCCAGGCTCGCCCGAGCTTTGCTCAATTCCTTCTCGAATGACTGATTAAGCTGCGTTTGCTCTTCGACGTTCTGTTTGAGCGTCTGGGTTTCCAGTAGTGCCACACGCAAGCGTTCCTGGAGGAGGGTGCGCTCGCTGTCGACGCGGGTCGCTTGCTCCAGCAGTTGATCCTGACGCTGGTTGCTGTGCTTGAGCTGATCCTGCATCAGGCTCAGTTCGCGCTGGGTGCCGCGGTTTTCGGTAAGCAGGCGTTCGTTGTCACGGTGCAGTTGAGTGATCTCATCCTGACGGACCAGCGCACTTTGTTGCGCCTGGCGAATTTCTGCCTGCAACTGTTGCACCTGGCCTTCATGGCGGCTTTGTTCTTTCTCGCGCTGTTCTTTGGTGGCGTTGCGGTAGTGCTCCAGCGCATCGCGGGCATGCAGGTGTTTTTCTTCCAGTGAGCGGATCTGCTCGTCTTTGTCCTGCAAGCGCAACTCAAAGTCGGCCAATGCCTGATTGAGGCCGGCATTGCGGGTTTGCTCGGTTTGCAGCATCGAGCGGGTGTTGCTCAGAGCTTCCGACTCGCGCTCCAGTGCGGCGCCTTGGATCTCGTGTTGTTGCTCCAGTTGTTCCAGTGCCTGGCGCGTCTGTTTCAGCTCCGATTCAAGCGCTTCACGCAGCTCTTCAAACTGTTCGCGTGCCTGCTCGATGGGCTCTTGGGCCTGTTCCTTCAGGCGCTGGGCAAGGCGCGAGACCAGTGCGGTCAGTTCGTCATCGATGGGTTCCGCTGAGGCTTCAGTCGGTTGGGCACCATCATCCAGCTCTTTCAAGTAACGATGGATCGTGGTTTTCGAGCCGGTATTGCCCATTTCAATGCGTACGGCATCGATGCTCGGGTGTTCCCCGCGGGCCAGGATCGCTGTGCGCGCGATCTGAACCAGCGCTTTGGTAATGCCGCCACGGGCCATGTGAACTCCTACGGTTACGTACTGTGGTACATGCCACTAAAGTACGAAGTGTACCATCTAGAAAATAAAGGTAAATCTTTGAAATTAAAGAGGCGGGATATACTGGTATTACCCAGTGTCAGACGGCAAAATGCGTTTCTGCATCCTTGAATCAGTACGCCAGCGAGAAAACAGCCCATGAGCGACCTCGATCGCTATCTGCAAGCCGCCACCCGTGACAACACCCGCCGCAGTTATCGCGCGGCCGTCGAGCATTTCGAAATCACCTGGGGTGGTTTCTTGCCGGCCACCGCAGAAAGTGTTGCGCGTTACTTGGTGGCGCATGCGGGCGTGCTGTCGATCAACACATTGAAGTTGCGTTTATCTGCGCTGGCGCAATGGCACAACAGTCAGGGGTTTGCCGATCCGACAAAGGCGCCGATGGTGCGCAAGGTGTTCAAAGGCATTCGGGCGCTGCATCCGGCGCAGGAAAAACAGGCCGAGCCTTTGCAGTTGCAGGATCTGGAGCGGGTTGTCGATTGGCTGGAACAAGAGATTCAAACCGCCAGAGAACAACAGGATCGTCCGTTGTTGCTCAAGGCTTATCGCGACCGGGCGCTGATTCTTCTGGGCTTCTGGCGCGGCTTCCGCAGTGATGAGTTGTGCCGCTTGCAGATTGAGCATGTGCAAGCGCACGCAGGACGTGGCATTACGTTGTATCTGCCGCGCAGCAAAGGCGATCGGGAAAACCTTGGTCAGACTTACCAGACCCCGGCACTGTTGAAGCTGTGCCCGGTGCAGGCTTACATCGACTGGATCACCGAAGTGGCGCTAGTGCGCGGTCCGGTGTTCCGCGGTATCGATCGCTGGGGCAATTTGAGCGAGGAGGGCTTGCATGCCAACAGCATCATCCCGTTGTTGCGCCAGGCGCTGGAGCGTGCCGGGATTGCCGCGGAACGTTACACCAGCCACTCGTTGCGCCGCGGCTTCGCAACGTGGGCGCATCAAAGCGGCTGGGATCTCAAATCCCTGATGAGTTACGTAGGCTGGAAGGACATGCAGTCAGCCATGCGCTATGTTGAAGTCAGCCCCTTTCAAGGAATGGCTCGGATTACGGATAACCCGGCTTCGTCGTAGATATCGTTTTCTTCTATTAATACAGTCAGCTAATAGCGAAAACAAATCAGCAGCATCAGGTTTGCCAATGAGCCATCCGTCGAGTGAGTGGGTAGGATTCACCCCATCAACTTCATAACCCCTGACGGAGAGTCATCAATGCCTATCATCAACAGCCAAGTAAAACCGTTCAAAGCTACCGCGTTCAAAAACGGCGACTTCGTTCAAGTCTCGGACGCTGACCTGAAAGGCAAGTGGTCGGTTGTGTTCTTCTACCCAGCTGACTTCACCTTCGTTTGCCCAACCGAACTGGAAGACCTGGCTGACAACTACGCTGCCTTCCAGAAGCTGGGCGTAGAGATCTACAGCGTTTCCACCGACACCCACTTTGCTCACGCTGCCTGGCACAACACTTCGCCAGCCATCGGCAAAATCGAATACACCATGATCGGCGACCCGACCCACGTCATCTCCCGCAATTTCGACGTACTGATCGAAGAAGCTGGCTTGGCTGATCGTGGCACCTTCGTGATCAACCCTGAAGGCCAGATCAAAATCGTTGAACTGAACGATGGCGGCGTTGGCCGTGACGCTTCCGAGCTGCTGCGCAAAATCAAGGCTGCTCAGTATGTTGCTGCTCACCCGGGCGAAGTTTGCCCAGCCAAGTGGAAAGAAGGCGAGGCCACTCTGGCTCCGTCCCTGGACCTGGTCGGCAAGATCTAAGTCTGTGACACGCAACTCAGGGCGGAACTCCGCACCTACTTAAGTAAGCTGCACCGCCCAATAGAAAAGCCCGGGCGAGTTTCGCTCGGGCTTTTTTTCGCCTCAAATAAAGGAAATCGCCCGTATGTTGGACGCCAATCTTAAAGCCCAGTTGAAATCGTACCTGGAACGGGTCACCCAGCCGATCGAGATCGTTGCGTCTCTCGACGACGGTGCGAAATCCCGTGAAATGCTGGAACTGCTGAAAGACGTTGCCAGTCTTTCGAGCCAAATTACGCTGATCGACAGCGGTGACGATGCTCGCAAACCATCGTTCTCGATCAATCGCCCGGGTGCCGACATCAGTCTGCGCTTCGCCGGCATCCCGATGGGCCATGAATTCACTTCGCTGGTGCTGGCGCTGCTGCAAGTCGGCGGCCATCCTTCGAAAGCCAGTGTTGAAGTGATCGAACAGATCCGTTCGCTCAAAGGCGAGTTCAGCTTCGAGACTTACTTCTCGCTGTCCTGCCAGAACTGCCCGGACGTCGTTCAGGCACTGAATCTGATGGCCGTGCTCAACCCGAACATCCGCCACGTCGCCATTGACGGCGCGCTGTTCCAGGACGAAGTCAACGATCGCAAGATCATGGCCGTGCCAAGCATCTACTTGAATGGTGAGAACTTCGGCCAGGGCCGTATGGACCTGGAAGAAATTCTTGCCAAACTCGACACTGGCGCCATCGAGCGTCAGGCCGAGAAAATCAGCGCCAAAGAAGCCTTTGACGTACTGGTCGTCGGCGGTGGCCCGGCCGGTGCTTCGGCCGCTATTTACGCCGCACGTAAAGGCATTCGTACCGGCGTTGCGGCTGAGCGTTTCGGCGGTCAGGTGCTGGACACCATGGCCATCGAAAATTTCATTTCCGTGCAGGAAACCGAAGGCCCGAAACTGGCCACTGCGCTGGAAGAACACGTCAAACAATACGACGTCGACATCATGAACCTGCAGCGCGCCGACAAACTGATTCCGGGCAAAAACGGCGAGCTGCATGAAGTCCGCTTCGCCAGCGGCGCGACCCTCAAAGCCAAGAGCGTGATTCTGGCGACCGGTGCACGGTGGCGTGAAATGAACGTGCCGGGCGAGCAGGAGTATCGCAACAAAGGTGTGGCGTACTGCCCGCACTGCGATGGCCCGTTGTTTAAAGGCAAGCGTGTCGCGGTGATTGGCGGCGGCAACTCTGGCGTTGAAGCGGCCATCGACCTGGCCGGTATCGTGTCTCACGTCACACTGCTGGAGTTCGACGTGCAATTGCGTGCCGACGCCGTGTTGCAGCGCAAGTTGCACAGCCTGTCGAACGTTACCGTGATCACCAGTGCGCAAACCACTGAAGTCACCGGCGACGGGCAAAAGGTCAACGGCTTGCGCTACAAGGATCGCAATACTGACGAGCTGCGCACTGTCGAGCTGGAAGGGATCTTTGTGCAGATCGGTCTGCTGCCGAACACCGATTGGCTCAAAGGCACTATCGAACTGTCGCCACGCGGCGAGATCATTGTCGATAACCGTGGTGAAACGTCGGTCCCGGGCATCTTTGCTGCCGGTGACGTAACCACAGTGCCTTACAAGCAGATCGTGATCGCGGTGGGCGAGGGCGCCAAGGCTTCGCTGAGCGCGTTCGATCACCTGATCCGTACTTCGGCTCCGGCGTAAGCGTCAGACCAGAAATAAAAAACCCGTGAGCGATCACGGGTTTTTTATTGCGCGTGAAAAGCTGCCCCTCACCCCAGCCCTCTCCCGAGGGAGAGGGGCTTTTGCTTTTACAGCGGCGCTGGCTGAATGATCTCGACCCAGTAACCATCCGGATCCTTGATAAACGCCAGACTCTTCATGCGGCCATCGGAGAGGCGTTTCTGGAAATCACAGCCCAGTTCTTCAAAACGCGCGCAAGCGGCGACGATATCCGGCACCGAGATGCAGATGTGGCCGAAACCACGCGGGTCGGTGTTGCCGTTGTGATAGGCAAACTCAGCATCGTTTTCGGTGCCGTGGTTGTGGGTCAATTCCAGAATGCCCGGGATCGACTTCATCCATTCGGTGCGGGCAGCTGCGTCGGCCGGGATCTGCGCTTTGTCGACCAGGGCCAGGAAGTACAGGCTGAACTCGGCTTCCGGGAAGTCGCGTTTCTCGACCAGCGAGAAACCCAGCACGCGTGTGTAGAAGTCCAGCGACTGGGTGATGTCCTTCACACGCAGCATGGTGTGGTTGAAAACGAAGTTGTGGGTTGCGCTGTCCGGGGTGGCAGTAACGCCAGGGAAAGTGTTCAGTTCGTGCAGGCTCATAGGCCCTCCGTAACAATGGGGCGAGTGAATGGGCGCAATGATACGCATGCCTGCCGGCATCGCCAAACCCAAAGCGCGGGCTTGCTCTGTGTGCGGGTGGGCCTCAGACTTTGTGGCTCAATCTGCGAGTGTTGCCGGCGATGATCCGACTGTTTAAAACCCTGTTTGTTTTATTTGGCTTGGCGTTTGTCGCGCCGGCCGTGTTTGCCGATCCGCCCAGCATCACTTGGCCCGCAGGTTGGGAGGTCGAAGAGTTGGCTGATACGGCGCCGCAGGTTTTCCGGCAGCGGGCCGTGAAGAATGATGCCGATGGCAATCAAGTGATGGTGATGGAGTTGACCATGACTCAGGTGGAGCCGGGTCACCAGGTCAATTTGCAGGGCGTGTTGCTGGAAATGCGCAAGTCGATACAAAAGGATTTTTTTCAGGGGGGTTATCAAAGTGTCTGCAACAAGGTGCATCCAGCGACGCTCGGTTCTTTGTCTGCTCTGGAGACGACTTGCACCGTGACTGAAAACGGTCGGCATGTGTTATCGCAAACGCTCGTCGCAGCCATCGAAGCGGATAAGGCTTATGTCCTTTCCTATGCCGGTCAGGCCGAGGTTTATAAGGCGAGCTCAGACGAAATAGCCGCAGTGAAAAACAGCCTCAAACTTTAGACGCCTGCTCTATTCAAGGCAGGGATAGATACCCGAAGGGATTAAGCATAAAGTTTAACGTTGCACTGGATCGCAACATCGCGCAGCAAAATGTTTAGCTTACTGGCTGGGCAACGCTACAGAAAAGTAACAACTTGAATGATGAAATTCATTTCATTTGTTAGATATTGTCAATAAAAAAACCCTGCGTATGCAGGGCTTTTTGTTGGCGTCAGATTAACCGCGCAACCAGGAATCAACGGTGCCGGCACCGTATTGCTCCTTCCAGGCTTTCAGGCCGCGGTGGTTGCCGCCCTTGGTCTCGATCAGTTCACCGGTATGCGGGTTCTGATAGACCTTGACCACGCGAGCGCGGCGGGTTTTAGGTGCTGCGGAGGTTTGCAGACCGGATTTGGCCGGGTTCGGATCGAGAATGGCGATGATGTCTTTCAGACCTTTGCCGTAGGTTTTCATCAGCCCCTGGAGCTTTTCTTCGAATTCGATTTCTTTCTTGAGCCCGGCATCGTTCTTCAGCGATTCCAGCTGCTTGAGCTGTTCCTGAAGGGCTTTTTCAGCTGCACGAAATTCAGCGAGTCTGGACAATATCTTTACTCCAATAGTGTATTTGGCTGATACCAACCGCAAACAAAGCTATAAGCCAAGAGCCTTGTAGCGACTCGGTGATAATTGGCTCACCTGCCAATCTTTGCGCAGGCAAGAAAAATTGTAGTTGTTAATGCCTCAGGAGTAAATCCTGATGTTGTCTTCATGTAACAGTAGTGGACTTTTTGTATCAATTTGGTGCGTCATGTCGGCGTACGACGCTTAAATCAATTTAGTTAATGGTGACTTAATGCACTAATGAAGTCTGCCGCCGGCATAGGCTTGCCGTACAGATAACCCTGTAAAAAGTTGACCTTGTGTGCGGTCAGATAGTCGGCTTGCGCCTGAGTTTCGACACCTTCGGCAACAATGCCCAGATCAAGCTTGGCCGAGAGTTCGATGATGGAGTCCAATATGTGTCGTGAGAGCGCATCGATGCCGATCATGGCAACGAAGCTCTGGTCGATCTTGAGGAAGTCCACATTGAATTTACGCAAGTAACCAAGACTCGAATGACCGGTGCCGAAGTCGTCGATGGCGATCATCACGCCCAGCGCGCGCAATTGTTCGAACAGTTGTCGTGTCGTGTCGGTGGGCTCGATCAGCTCGCGCTCGGTGAGCTCCAGCACCAGGTGGATGCTGTCGGGAGCGAAGGCGGCGAGAAACTCGCGGCAATCCTTCACCAGTACCAGATCCTGGCAATGGCTTGCCGTGATGTTTATGCCGATGTGAAACGGTGTGGCGAAGGTCGATGACTGTGGCCCGAGCAATGCTGCGGTCTGCTGCATCAAGGCGCGGGTCATCGGCACGATCAGGCCCGAATGCTCGGCGAACGGGATAAACAGATCCGGACGCACCAGGCCTTCCTTGGGGTGATTCCAGCGCATCAGGACTTCGGCACCCGACCATTTCTTGCTATCGCCATGAACCACGGGCTGGAAGTACGCAATGAACTCGCCGGCTTCCAGGGCGCGGAGCATTTCATGGCTCGGCGAAGTGGAGCGCTTTTGCAAGACGTGCCCGATTGCGCCCGAGACCA